>JACVRW010000085.1 GCA_014534235.1 Thermoleophilaceae bacterium
CAGACGCCAACCCCACCTGTTCGCCCACTGGCGGTTCGGCACGCGCCCCGACGGCTGGACGATGGGAGCCCGGTGAGCGGAGACGTTCACGCCGGGTTCTGAGAGAGCCGGGGGGTGCGACTCCCCCCGGCCACTCACCCGGTAGCGGGCGGGGCGGCGGCGGAGGTGCTCGCATTCTTGAGCCCGGCGTGGCTCCTGATCGGAGAGCAGTCGTCTCTCGTCAGGCCGAGCACACCGCTTTCTCGAACGACACGCGGCGGTCACCCCTAGCGGGCTGGGCACGCCGGGGTGTACGCGAGAGGGCCCGCGAGACGCGGGCCCTCCGCCGAGATGATCTCCGCTGTCTATCAGTCGTCGCTGTGGACGATCCGCGTCCGCGTCGTCACGTAGATGTCGGACATGCCCTCCGGGCCGGGTGCGCGCCCGAAGAGGAGTGTCCGGGCGTTCCACGAGAGCGCGGGTCGTGTCTCGCCGCCCGCGGTGTTGACCGAAGCGCCCAGATTGACCGGCACGGACCACGGGTGGTGGATGCTTCGCCGCGTCGCGACCCAGACGTCCTGGCCGCCCAAGGTGCCTGCCCGGTTGGAGGAGAAGACCACTTCGCGGCCGTCGCGGCGCACATTCGGCTGGATGTCGTTCGCCACGACGTCGTTGAGCTCGGCGACGGGCGCGGCGGGCCCGAAGCCCCAGCCGGCACGCCCGTTGCTGACGTAGATGTCTCCGGGCACGGTCGCCGAGCTGCGCGAGAAGTAGAGCGACGCCTTCCAGCCGGCCTCCACGTACGACGGGCCCTGCTCGTCGAGTGCGCTGTTCGGTCCGTCGGGCGCGCAGCCGAGCTGTTGCGGCTCGCTCCAGCCGTGCCAGCGGCTGTGGCGGGTGAAGTAGATGTCTCCCATCCCGCAGCTGCCGGGGAGCGCCTCCCTGCTGACGAAGAACAGGCCGCCGCCGCGGATGGGCGTCGGACAGAAGTCGTCCGCGGCCGAATTGACGGGCTCGCCGAGGTTCTCGGGTGCGCCCCAGGGAGCGTGCCGGTTGGGCCGGCGCGCCACCCAGATGTCGAGCAGCCCCATCCCTCCGGGACGGTTGGACGCCATGTACAGGCTGCGCCCGTCCGGGGACTCGATCGGGCACCCGTCAAGGAAAGGCGTGTTCAGCTCCGGGCTGTTGCCCGCGATCTCATCGATCTTCTGGGCGGGCTCCCACGCCGAGAAACCCGCCGCCTGGGCACCTACTGCGGCCGAGGCCAGGGCGACGAGGGCGCCCACCGCGGCCAGCATTGTCTTCTGCAGCATTGTTCGACTCCTTTCGTCCTTTGGTGATCGCGCCGGTGCATTAGGGGAGCGGCTGCCAGTCCGGGAACAGGTCGGGCCGGCGGTTGGCGGTCACCCGGACGATGTCGCTGCCGTCGAGCGCCATCGTGTAGAGCTCGAAGCCCTAGCCGAGCCGCTCCTTCGAGACCCGCCGGTTGGCACGGTCGCCGGTGAACGCGATCAGCGTGCCGTCCGGCGAGAAGACAGGGTTGGTCTCGTAGAACCTCGTCGCGGTGATTCGCCGCTGGCCGGATCCGTCGCCGTGCATCAGCCAGATGTCGGACTGCCTCACGTCGAAGAGCCGGCTTTGCTCGAACGCGATCTCGGTTCCGTCCGGCGACCAGTTCGGGTTGACCTCGTCCGCGCCCCCGCGCCGCGTCAGACGGCGCAGGTTGCCCCCGTCGTCGGCGTCGACAACCGCGATGCTCAAGTCGACGCCCCGCGGGGTCTCCGCGGGCTTGGCGATCCCGAAGGCGATCGTGGCGCCGTCGGGCGACCACGAGGGATCCGTGTGGCCCCTCGTCCGGCTGCTCGTGAGCCGCCGCTTGCCGGAGCCGTCGGAGTTCATCACGTAGAGCCCGGTACGTTCCCGCCTACCCGCGTTGGTCGCGTACACGGTCCTGCCTCCGTCCGGCGACCAGGCCGGGGCGATGCTGAACCCGCGGTGCCGGGTGAGCCGCTCGAGTCCGCTGCCGTCGGCGTTCACGGCCCAGATCTCGTACGGGCCCTCGTCGGGATCCCTGGCTCGCGCGAAGGCCACCTTGCTGCCGTCGGGCGACCAACTCCCGTCGCCCCCGCCGCCTCAGAGCCGTGTCAGCCGGGTCAGACCGGAGCCGTCGGGGCCGACGGTGAACAGGTTCACCCCGTCACGCGTCGGCCGCTCGAAGACGAGCTTGCCATTGGTACCCGGAGGCGTGGTGCCCGTCGGAAGGGCGACTGCGGTGATTGCGGCCCCGAGCGCCGTGAGAGCGAGGACAAGTGGTGAGTGAGACATGGAGACTCCTATGGAAGGTCGACCTCACGGCGCGGCTCTAGTCGGTCGGCATCCCCCCCAGTCACTCGATCAGGGGCAGGGGAACCGCTCGTGCGCGAACGGGGCGACGACGTTGCGCCCGAACGGACTGCTGGCTTGCGCTTCTTCACTGATTCCCTGACCAAACCCGGGCCCCGCCGCGTTGCTTGCGAACAGCCCTACGCATGAAGCGTTTGCTTCGGACTGGCCCTCACCGCCTGCCTGTGCTCCTGCGGGCGCAGCCGATGCCGCGAGCGCGCAGGTTGCGAGTACGGGAACGACGACCTTCGCCTTCATGGCACTCCCTCCGTTGCGTGGGTTGCGTCGCCACCCTCACAGAGGCCGGTATAGGCTCGGTCTACACGCGGTATAGACGTGGTTTGACCGTCCAGCGCACCGGGTCTAGGCTCGTTCAAGGCTTGCGATGGAGATACGTCTGCTTGGCCCGGTCGAGCTCCAGCTCGGCGACCGGCTGGTCACCCTCGGTGGACCGAAGCAGCGCGCCGTCCTCTCCCTGCTCGCGCTGAACGCCAACAGCACCGTCTCGGTGGATCGCCTGATCGAGGGGCTGTGGGGGCAGGAGCCGCCGGCGAGCGCGCCGAAGATGGTGCAGCTCTACGTGTCGCAGTTGCGCAAGCTCTTGGCCGAGGATACCGGCGCGCAGATCGTGACTCGCGGTCGCGGCTACGAGCTGCGGCTCGACCGCGAGGCTGTGGACGCCGCCCGGTTCGAGCGGCTCGTCGGCGAGGCGTCGCAGCGGAACGGTGCGCGGGAGGCGGCGCAGCGGGCGCTCGCGCTGTGGCGCGGGCCGCCCTTCGTGGACCTCGCCGCCGAGCCGTTCGCCGAAGCGGAAGCGCGGCGGCTCGAGGACCTGCACCTTGCGGCGCTCGAGCTGGCGATCGAGGGCGATCTCGAGGCGGGTCGCCACCGGGAGGTGATCGGCCGGCTGGACTCGCTCCTGGTGGAGCACCCGCTGCGGGAGCGTCTCCACGGTCTGCGGATGCTGGCGCTCTACCGCGCCGGCAGGCAAGCGGAGGCGCTCGAGGCCTACCGCGCCGCGCGCTCCGCGCTGGTGGAGGCGGTCGGCGCCGAGCCGGGTCCCGAGCTGCGCCGCCTCCACGAGGCGATCCTGCGGCAGGAGCCGGCGCTCGACATTGACGCTGCGGAGCTGCCCGCCGAGCTCACGCCGGACGCTCCCGTGCTGGGCGGCCGCGATACGGAGCTCGGCCGGCTGCGGTCCGCCTGGCGAGAGGCACAGGCTGGCTCCGGCCGGGTGGTGCTCGTTCAAGGCCCGGTCGGGATCGGCAAGACCCGCCTGGCCGCCGAGCTCGCGGGCGAGCTGCATCTGGCGGGCGCGAGGGTCGTCTACGTGGGCGGCGGTGCCCCCGGCGCGGCCGCGTCGCTCGAGCGGGCCCGCCGGACCCCGGGGCCCGCGCTGCTCGTGCTCGACGACCTGGACCGCGCGCCGCCGGCGCTCCTCACGGGCGCCGCCGAGCTGGCCGGGCGGGCGCGCGAGCGCCCGCTGCTGATCGTCACGGCGTACCGGGATGACCCGCCCTCCGCCGCGGTGAGCCGCCTCGCGCGCGAGCTGGAGGCCGAGGGCGCCGAGCGCCTCGCTCTGCGCCCGCTGGGGATGGAGGCCGTGCGCGAGATCACCGCGCTCTACGCGGGCGAGCGGGCCGCCGCGGCGCCGCTCGAGCGGCTTGTCGAGGCGAGTGGCGGGCTCCCGCGGCGCGTCCACGAGGTCGCCGCCGAGTGGGCCCGCGGGCAGGCGGAGGAGCGGGTCGGCTCCCAGGCCGGGCGCGCCGCCGCCCGCCGCGGCGAGCTGCGCGAGCTGGAGGAGGAGCTCGCGTCCAACGTCGTAGATCTCGGCGCCGTCCGCGAGCGGGCCGAGCGGTACGGGGCGCGTCGCCCGGAGCAAGCGGGCACTCGCGACGGCGGCGGCATGCCGGTCTGCCCGTTCAAGGGGCTCGCCTCCTACGAGATGGCGGACGCGGCGTACTTCTTCGGTCGCGAGCGGCTCGTCGCCGAGATGGTGGCGCGGCTGGTCGGGACCACCCTGCTCGGCGTGGTCGGCCCGTCGGGGAGCGGCAAGTCGTCGGCCGTTCGAGCGGGACTGCTCCCAGCTTTGGGGGGCGGCGTCCTGCCGGGCAGCGCCAGCTGGCCGCGCGTGCTCATGCGCCCCGGCGAGCATCCCCTGGCGGCGCTGCGCCGCGCGCTGGGGAGCGACGCCGAGGATCCGATCCCGGACCGCCTCGCGCGGCTCGATCCGGAGGATCGGCTCGTGCTGGCCGTGGACCAGTTCGAGGAGGCCTTCGTTGCGTGCCGCGACGAGGCGGAGCGGGCCGCGTTCGTGGACGCGCTCGTCGACGCCGCCCAGGAGCGCAACGGCCGGGTCCTCGTAGTGTTGGCCGTCCGGGCGGACTACTACGGCGCCTGCGCCGCCTACCCTCGGCTGGCCCGCCTGCTCGGCGGAAGCCAGGTGCTTGTCGGGCCGATGCGGCCCGAGGAGCTGGCACGCGCCATCGAGGGACCGGCTCACAGGGCGGGACTGGCCGTGGAGCCCGCCCTCGTCACCAGTCTCGTGGAGGACGTGGCCGGCCGGGCCGGCGGCCTGCCCCTGCTGTCGACCGCGCTGCTCGAGCTGTGGCAGCGGCGCGACGGGCGCCGGCTGCGACTCGCCGCCTACGAGCAGACCCAGGGCGTGCAGGGGGCGGTCGCCCGGCTGGCCGAGGACGCCTACGAACGGCTCGACCGGGACCGCCGGCAACTGGCGCGCCGGATCCTGCTGCGGCTGGCCGGCGAGGGGGACGGCGACGCGGTCGTGCGCCGGCGGGTGCCGCTCGCTGAGCTGGACGGCGAGCGCGACGCGCGCGTGGCGGAGGTGCTTGCCAGGCTCGCCGCCGACCGGTTGGTCACCATCGGCGAGGGGGAGGTCGAGGTGGCGCACGAGGCGTTGCTGCGGGAGTGGCCGCGCCTGCGGGCGTGGCTCGACGAGGACGCCGACGGGCGCCGCGTCCATCGCCATCTGACCGAGGCGGCGCGCGGCTGGGACGCGGGCGGCCGCGACGCGGGCGAGCTCTACCGGGGCGCCAGGCTCGCGTCGGCACCGGAGTGGTGGACGGGCCATGACGCCGACCTGAACGCGACCGAGCGCGCGTTCCTGGCCCAGAGCCGCGCGGCAAGCCAGCGCTCGCAGCGTCGCCTGCGCGCGGTGCTCGCCGGCGTCGCGGCGCTGCTCGTCCTGTCGGTCGTCGCGGGCCTCGTCGCGCTCGGCCAGCGCAGCTCCGCACGCGACCGTGCCACCGCGGCAGATGCCCTGCGCCTGGGCTCGCGCGCCCTCGTCGAGACCGACGTCGACCGCGCGCTGCTGCTCGCGCGCGAAGGCGTCGCCCTCGACGACACAGTGCAGACGCGCGGCAACCTGCTCTCCGCGCTGCTCAAGATCCCCGCGGCGGTGGGCATCCTGCCGAGCGACGGTGAGGCGATCGCGACCGTCGAACTGAGCCCGGACGAGCGCACGCTTGCGGCCGGCACGACCTCCAACAAGGTCCTCCTTTTCGACACCCGCACAAGACGGCGACTCGCCACCCTCGAGCCGACGCCCGGGTACGCGTTCATCGCCGATCTGGCGTTCAGCCCGGACGGCAGCCACCTGGCCGTCGGCTACGACGCGCCGGGTGCGGCCTTCGCGGTGTTCGACATCCCGGAGCGCCGAGTCGCTGCGCGCACCGCACGCCGGCCGAGTCGGGGCATCAGCGGCCTCGGGTTCTCCCCCGACGGGCGAACGGTCGACGCGATCCTCGCCCGGGTCGTCCCATTCGCCCGAAAGGGCCCGGCGGAGCTCGTTCGCTTCGACGCGCGGACGGGCGAATCGCGGCGTGATCCCGTGCCGCTGAACCGTGCCGGTATGACGTCGCTGATGCTCACGAGCGACGGGCGCCGCATGGTCGCCGTCGGCGAGCACGAGACCGTCGTGCGCGATGCGAAGACCATGCGGGCGCTGACCACCTGGCCGGTCGGCGGCCGAGACGTCTCGGAGTTCTGGCCGACGGCGCTCGCCCCGGACGACCGCACGGTGGCGATCGGCGGTGCGGACGGCTCCGTACGGCTCCTGGACCTGGAGACCGGCGAGCAGCGAACGACCCTGGGCGGCCACTCCGCCGAGGTCCTTGGCGCCCGCTTCACCCCCGATGGCCGGACGCTCGTGACCACCGGTGCCGACAGCGACGTGATCCTGTGGGAGGCCCGTACGGGGACGATTCGCGAGATCCTGCCCGGACACGCCGGGCGCGTGCTCTCGCCCCAGGTCAGCCGCGATGGCACGACGCTCTACACGGCCGGCCCGGGTGCCGCCGTGTTCGTCTGGGACTTGGCCGGGACGCGCCGCCTCGCGCGGCCGTTCGTCACCGGCCCTCCCGCGTCCGAACGATCCGTCTTCCAGCAGCTCGCCTCCGCCATGCTCGCGCTCAGCTCCGACGGTCGCCTGATCGCAAGCGGCCGGGACGATGGCGCGATCGGCATCGTGGACGCGCAGACGCTTGCGCGAAAGAGCTCTTTCGGAGTCGTGCCGTCGGGCCCCGTGACCGGGCTCGCGTTCGTGCCCGGCACTCACGATCTGATCGCGAGCGGCACGAACGGCTTCCCAGGAATTGTGGACGCCGATCGCGGACGCGTGATCCGCCGCCTCCCCGGCCACTCCGGAGACGTCCTCCCACCGGCGATCAGCGCCGACGGACGCCTCCTCGTCACCGGCAGCGGCGACAGCACCGTTCGCCTGTGGTCCCTCCCGGACGCCAGGCCCCTGGGGGCCCCATTGCACTTCGATCGCGCGCCGAGCAACCTCCAAGTCAGCCCCGATGGACGCAGCCTGACCATCGTGCTCGGCCACACCTACAGCAACAGCAGAGCGACACTCGAGGTGTGGGACCCGCGCACCCGCGCTCGCATTGGACGCCTCGCAATCCCGGCCACACCCACGGCCGTTCACTTCAGCCCGGATGGCCGTCTGCTGGCGGTCGGCTACCCCAACGGCAGGGCACACCTGTGGTCGACCGACACCTGGAAGCCGATCTCGCCCCTGCTCGCCGGCGACACCGGCGACATCTACGCCTTGGCGATCAGCCCCGATGGCAGCATCCTCGCCACCGGCAGCTCGGATCGAACACTGCGGCTCTGGGACATCGAGACCCAGCAGACGATCGGCGCGCCGCTCGCCGGCCCCGGCCGCGGCGTCGGCGCCGTCGCGCCCTACTTCACGCGCGACGGATCCGGGCTGATCGCGAGCTACGACACCGGCATCGCATACCGCTGGGATCTCCGGCCGGAGTCGCTGGCGCGCCACGCGTGCGAGGTCGCGGGCCGACGTCTCACTCGCCAGGAATGGAAGCAGTTCCTGCCAGGCCGCGACTACGACCCCGCCTGCTGAGGCCGCCTTCGGAAGCCGTGCTTTCGACCCGGCCAGGGCGGCCCCGGCGCGATCGTCTTTACACGCCGACGCCACATCAGCGTGCTCATCGCGCAGCAGCTCCCTGACGACCTACTCGCGATCGACATCCTCTCGACTTCGGCCATCGCCCGTGCCTTCTTCTCGTCGGCCTGTGGAAAGTCCATGGCACGCCCCCGACGAGCGTCGCAGCCCATCACATTCATGGAGCACCGACCTCTCGATCACGTTGAGCGCGAGGAACGGATCGTTCCGTCGCGCAACCCGACGTGGCTGACCAGATCCCATGCACTGCCTACGCACGGTCGTCGAAGTCGCGGGAGTGGCAAACCGGACGCGCGACTGTCGCCTGCGCGCGAAAGGAGCCGTCCGCCGCAGATGCGCCCAGACGCCTGGGTTGGACGAACAGCAGCAGCACAGATCGAGAGCGCTGCTCTTCGACGGAACCAGTTGCGGCGAGGTGCTTGCTCCTCCACAGAAGCAGGCGCGACGCGCGGGTCGAGCCAGTGCGTGCGGGCACCTGCGTTTCGTCCGGAGGAGCACTGGGCTCCGGAGGCTGCACCAGGAGTGCAATGCGCGGGGAAGCAGGAGTCCGGGTCGGCTGCGCTAATCGGCGCCGCCGGGGTGAGCTCATCCGGGAGTGTCGCGCCCAGCGCCGTCGTGGCGCATATGGAGTTCTCCTCGCGTCAGGCGTTGCGCCGGCGAGCGCTCCTTGCAAGCGCCACCGCGGCGAGACCCACGAGCACGAGGAGGGGAACCGCCCACCCGAAGAAGAGCAGCTTGGCGATTAGCAGATCCTCGTTGTCGGTGGCCTCGAGGATCATCCCCGTCGCCCAACACACGATCGCGACGGCGGCCAGCGAGATCACGAGCTTGCGGCTACTCACGTTCGTTCCTTCCTTGATCCCTGATTTGGTGATGTCGGCGACCGTACGGAAGACCGCCGCTTGTGTCGTCCGCCTCGCTGGTGATCGGGGCATCCGTCTGAGGATGGATTGGCCTCCCGCAGGCTAGACCGGGACGGCGATGCGCAAGGAGGAGCGTTCACACCGAGTGGAGGGTTCACGCGCCCTCTCCGCTCCTCCCAGCAACGTCGGTGCGCGAAACGGTTCTTTCCCGTATCCGGTTGAATGCGAATTCCCGGTGCGGGAAGAACTCGTATGCGTTCGGCACGAGCTTTGCTGGATGCTGGGTCTGCGCCGCCAATCAAGCTGCTGACGGCGATCGCCGCCGCCCAGAGCCCAGCGCCGCCAGGGCCCAGGGAGCCACCGCGTCGCGCTGTCCGCAGAGTGTTGCGGCGGCAAGCAACTGAATGAGTGGTGGGGGCGGCCGCCGGGACGGCCGCCCCTTGGACCGCTACTGGGCGCAGGGCGGGGGATCGGTGGGGACGATCCGCGGCGAGCTCTGCGGGACGACGTAGGTGACGTAGAAGAGCGCCTCCACGCTTCCCTCGTTGGCCGCCTTGGTGGGGCCGCCGGACTCCACGAACGCCTCGCCCGGACCAATCACGTGGCGGGTGCAGTCGGGGTCGTAGAAGCTCATCGTGCCGGACTTGACCGCGATCAGGGCGAAGCCCGGGTGGTTGTGCCAGTCGACCAAGTCACCGGGCTGGAACCTCGCCTCCTGCACATGCACGTCGGCTGGCTCCTTGGTCTTCAGCCGGATCCGCTCATTGTTGACGTTGACCGGCTCCTCCAGCGTGCTGGTGACAAACAGCGTCGCGGTGATTGCGCTCACCACCGGCGGCCCGGCCGCCAGCGCGGCGAGCGCCAGCGCCGCCCCCAGCATCGCGATTCGCACTCTCTTGCTCATGCCTCCTCCCCTCTTGGTTGGTTGCTCGTCCGCCGTCCCCGGCTAGGGCGCGCCGAGGTCGGCGCGATACGTGCCCGCCCGCACCGCCTCTACCGCGGGCTTGGCCGGCTGGTAGGACGCCGGTCGTTCCTTGCAGAGCTCGGTCATGGCGAAGAACAGGCTCTGCGTGGCCTGCAGCCGGTTCAGCCCGGGGATCCGCTCGCGGTCGGCGAGCGTGACCGTTGCCCGACGTGTGACGTCGGCCCACTGCTGCTGGTTCCGCACGTGCCCGCAGGCGATCGCGTAGGGGTCGCCCTCGATCGCCCGAGCCGATGCCAGCTTGGCAGTACTGGACTTTGCCGTTGGTTCGCTTCCGTTGTCGTCGCCGCAGGCAGCCAGCAGCACAACGCACATCGCGAGGGCGAGGCCGAGGCGAGTGCCCGCGACACCGGCGCGAGACTTGGACGCCGGGGCCGTGGCCTGGTGTTCTTTGTGCTGTGACATGGGTGTCCTCCTCTGGGTTGGGCGGCGCTGGTGGTGCGGCACAGCGCCCGACCCGTGTGGTCCACGAACGCGCGGTGCCGAGTTGCCTGTCGGGTGACCCGTCCCGCATGGCGGGAGCGGTCTCCGAGCTGAGTAGCGTCCACCGCTTGGGTCACCGGACGAAGCGCAGGACGATGAGCGTCTTGCCCTCGCCGAGCGGCCTCGACCTCGCCGAGCCGCGGGCGCCGGCGTAACGGCCCGTCCCACCGAGAATCGCGAAGGGCGTGTTGCTCTCCCGCCCGTGACCGTCGAAGTGGACGCGCCCGAACGCGGTCAGCTGGCCGTCCCGCAGGCGGACCATCGACGAGCAATGGAAGGTCGTGTTCCGGGCCGGCGGGCCGTGGCCGCCGGGCTTCGCGATGTCGAAGATCGTGCAGACCGCCTCACTGCGCCCGAGGCGTCTGCCCGTCTTCGGGTCCGACACCACGCTGGTGAAGGTGTCGCTGTCGCCGACGCTGGCACCCTCCGGTGGAACGTCGGCGCCTCCGCCACCGACTTCGGCACTCACGAGGCGGATCTCCCGAGGCAGGTTGGTCGCGGGGGCGGCGGCGCCTGCCATCGTCAACACCGCGGTCGCGGCCGCGGCGAAGGCGAGCGCGATTGCCAGACGCCCGCGCGCCGAAACGAGCGAGTTGAAGTGCCGCTTAGCCACTTTCTTCCTCCTCTTGATCGCCTGATCGGTCGTCTTGGCGACCGTACGGCGAGGCGGCGCGCGTGTCGTCCGGCTGGCCGCTGATTGGGCCGTCCGCCTGAGGATGGATCCGCCGGTGGCCGGCTAGCCCCGGAGGGGGATGCAAGCAGCTGGGACCCGCTGTACCGTCGAGCCGTGGTTGCCGACGTGGCTGCCGGCCTCAAGCGTCAGGTCGTTCACGTCAGGGATGCGGACCGCCGCTCGCTCTGGCTGGACGGAGGCATCGTGCTCGTATTGATCGCCTCCTCCGAGATCGCGATTTGGAGCGGTGCCGTGGAAGGCGGGGAACTGGAGCGGCCGCGCGCGCTCGCCTCCGTTCTGGTGGTCTTCCTCAGCCTACCCCTCCTCTGGAGGCGTACTGCGCCGGTCGTGACGGCGTTGCTTGTGGTTGTGGCGCTGGCGGCGCTTGGCGACTTTCCCGCCTTCCCGGCCTGGGTCACGTTCCTAATCGTCTTCTACTCGCTCGGCCGCTACGCGGCCGACCTGCGCTCGCCGGCGGCCGCGTTCGCGCTGCTCGCGGCCACGGTCGTCCACGACCTCCTAGTACAGGACCCGGAGCCGATCACCGACCTGGTCGGCCCGTGGATCATGCTCGCGGGAGTCTGGGCGATCGGCCGCGCAGTGCGCGCGCAGGGCCGCCAGGCCTCACGTGAGCGCGAGCGGGCCGACCGGTTGGCGCGCGAGCGCGAGGAGCGGGCGCGGCGGGCCGTGGCCGAGGAGCGCGCGCGGATGGCCCGGGAGCTGCACGACGTGGTCGCCCACAGCGTCAGCTTGATTGCGGTGCAGGCTCAGGCTGTGCAGCGGCTGCTGGAGGGCGAGGAGCGAGCGGCTCGCGAGGGAATCGACTCGATCGAGCGCGTCGCACGCCAGACGGCGATCGAGATGCGGCGTCTGCTCGGCATCTTGGAGAGCCAGGGTGAGGGGGGCGCCCGTGACCCGCGGCCGGGAATCGCGGGCCTGGCGACACTCGTCGAGCAGGTGCGCGAGACCGGCCTCGAGGTGCACCTGCGGATCGAGGGGGACCCGGTGCCGCTCGCCGCGGGCCTCGATCTCTCCGCCTACCGCATCGTCCAGGAGGCGCTCACGAACGTGCTCAAGCACGCGCGCGCCGCCCGCGTCGAGGTGGTCGTGCGCTACGCGGGCGAGCAGCTCGAACTCGAGGTCGAAGACGACGGTCAAGGCGTGGACCAGCACCAGGGCGACGGCCATGGCCTTGCCGGGATGCGCGAGCGAGCCGCGGTCTTCAGCGGTGAGCTGACGGCCGGCCCCCTACCGGGTCGTGGTTTCCGCGTCTGGGCGCGGCTCCCGCTGGAGCCCTCACCCACGTGAGCATCCGGGTCCTAATCGCCGACGACGAGAAGCTGATGCGCAGCGGCCTGCGCGCGATCCTGGCGGCGGAGCCCGACATCGAGGTCGCCGGAGAGGCTGGCGATGGCCTAGAGGCAATCGCAAGCGCCGAGCGACTGCGCCCCGACGTTGTCTTGATGGACGTGCGCATGCCCAACCTCGATGGGCTCGCCGCCACGGAGCGGCTGCTCGCGCGCGCCGAGGGCGTGCGCGTCGTGATGCTGACCACCTTCGACCTCGACGAATACGTCTACGAAGCCCTTCGAGCGGGCGCCAGCGGCTTTGTCCTGAAGGACGCACCCGCCGACCAGCTGCTGACGGCGATCCGAGTCGTGGCCCAGGGCGAGGCGCTCTTGGCCCCGTCTATCACACGCCGGCTCATCGCGGAATACGCGCGCCGGCCGAGGGCCGCGGGCCGGCCCGACCAGCTCCGCGAGCTGACAGAGCGCGAACTCGAAGTGATGCGCCTGATGGCAGGCGGGCTATCGAATGCCGAAATCGCGGAGCATTTGATCGTGGGCGAAGCGACCATCAAGACTCACGTCAGCCGCATACTCGCCAAACTCGGGCTAAGGGATCGCACGCAGGCGGTCGTGCTCGCCTACGAGTCCGGGCTCGTCCAACCCGGAAACCCTGACGCCAACTAGCGCTCCACGGGCATTACTCGGCCCGCGGACGCGGCGTCACTCGCACACTGCGCGGCGATCGCCGCGCTGCGGCAAAGTCGCGAGCCGCCGCGTGGCCCGACCCGACGACGCACAATGCTGCCGGCGGACGAAAGAGGGCGTCTCGCCCTGGAGACCCGGAACCGCCGCCTAGGACGAGCAGCAGCTGCGCACCCGGACAGTGCTGCTTCTCGACG
>JACVRW010000106.1 GCA_014534235.1 Thermoleophilaceae bacterium
ACGAGGGCGATCGTCCCATGCTGGCGCTCCGCGATCACCGCGATCCACGCATCCGGAGGGGGTCCGTTACGGAGCGTCGGATATACCGACGGAACGTGTCGGACCCCCTTCATGCCCGCGCAGCATGCCGGGCCAACACGGACGTGTGGGCTACGAGCGTGACGGGACTGCCACAACGCGCCCCCTGCCGCCCGGCACCTCGGGCCGACCGCGAGCGCCGCGATTACAACCGTTACGAGACCGCCGCCACGCCGTGGTGCTCAGCCACGAGGTCCACGATGTCGCCCATGATGCGGCTGACCTCGAAGTCCTTGGGCGTGTAGACCCGGGCTACGCCGGCCTCGCGCAGGGCGGCCTCGTCGCCCGGGGGAATGATCCCGCCCACTACCACCGGAACGTCGGCGCCAGCCTCCGAGAGCTCGCGCAGCACCTCCGGGATCAGCTCGGCGTGCGAGCCCGACAGGATCGACAGGCCAACCACGTGGACGCCCTCGTCCACCGCCGTGCGGGCGATCCGCGCGGGCGTCAAGCGAATGCCCTCGTAGACCACGTCCATGCCGGCGTCTCGGGCACGCACCGCGATCTGCTCCGCGCCGTTCGAGTGGCCGTCTAGCCCCGGCTTGCCTACGAGGATCTTGACCCGCCGGCCGAGGGCCTCCGAGACGCGGTCCACGCGGTCGTGGAGCTCGGCGAGCGAGGAGTCGACCCGGGCCGCCGCGGCATCGGCCACCCCCGTCGGCGCCCGGTACTCCCCGAACACCGCGCGCAGCGCTCCGGCCCACTCGCCAGTGGTCGCCCCCGCACGAGCGCAAGCCAGCGTGTAGGGCATCAAGTTCACGGACGGGTCCGCGGCCGCCCTACCGAGCTCCTCGACCGCGGCCGAGACCGCCGCGTCGTCGCGAGCGGAGCGCCACTCGGCAAGCGAGCGCACTGCGCCCGCTTCGACCGAGGGATCCACGCGCAGGATCCCGCCGTCTTCGGCGGCGGCAAGCGGCGACGGCTCCGCCTCGACGTAGCAGTTCTGGCCAACCACCCGCAGCTCGCCCGACTCGATCCGCCGG
The DNA here is from genome assembly GCA_014534235.1 of Thermoleophilaceae bacterium. Lineage (GTDB taxonomy): Bacteria > Actinomycetota > Thermoleophilia > Solirubrobacterales > Thermoleophilaceae > JACVRW01. The sequence continues at coordinate 1,062 of JACVRW010000106.1, forward strand.
ACCCGCTCGCGGTGCGACTCGACGAGCTGGGTCTTCATGTACGGCACGGCCTCCACGGCGCCGCCCCGCTCGGCCACCACAGCCATCTCCTCGCGCGCGCCCGCCACGAGTTCCTCGACGAGCCCGTCCATTACCCGCGAGCCACGGAAGATGTCCGGGTACTCGAGCACGTCCGTCTCGTAGGCGAGGATCTGCTGGGCCCGGAGCGACCACTGCTGATCCCACGGCCGCGGCAGGCCGAGCGCCTCGTTCCACGCGGGAAGCTGGATGGCGCGGGCGCGGGCGTCGCGGCCGAGCGTCACCGCCAGTGCCTCGAGCACGATGCGGATGATGTTGTTCTCCGGCTGCGACTCCGTGAGGCCGAGCGAGTTCACCTGCACGCCGTAGCGAAAGCGCAACATGCGGTCGTCGTCCACGCCGTAGCGGGACCGCCCGATCTCCTCCCACAAGTGGGCCATCGCCCGCAGCTTCGCGTGCTCCTCGATGAACCGGATTCCGGCGTTGACGAAGAAGGAGATGCGCCCGAAGACGCGCGGAAACGTCTCATCGGGGACACGCCGGCGCACACGGTCGAGGACGGCGACCGCCGTCGACAGCGCGTACGCGATCTCCTGCACCGGCGTGGCGCCGGCCTCCTGCAGGTGGTAGGAGCAGACGTTGATGGGGTTCCACCGCGGCACCTCGTCGACCGTGAACGCGATCATGTCCGCGGCCAGCCGCATGGACGGCTCGGGCGGGAACGCGTAGGTGCCGCGCGAGAGGAACTCCTTGATGATGTCGTTCTGCGTGGTGCCCTGAAGCGCCCCGCGCGGCACGCCGTTCTCCTCGGCCACCGTCATGTATAGCGCGAGGAGCCACGCGGCGGTGGCGTTGATCGTCATCGACGTGTTCATCTCGTTGAGCGGGATGCCGTCGAGCAGCGCGTGCATGTCGCCCTTGTGGGCGATCGACACGCCGACCTTGCCCACCTCGCCGCGGGAGAGCTCGTGGTCCGGGTCGTACCCGGTCTGCGTGGGGAGATCGAAGGCGATCGACAGCCCGGTCTGGCCCTTGCCGAGGTTCCCGCGGTAGAGCGCGTTGGACTCCCGGGCGGTCGAGTGCCCGGCGTACGTCCGCATCACCCACGGCCGATCGGGCTGCGGCAGCCGATGCTCGCTCACGAGGGAATTGTATGGTCGAGCCCCTGTGACCCGTGCCATTGACGTGCTCCACCTCGGCAGGGACCGGGTGATCTCCGCCTACGTGGTGGACGGCCTGATCGTCGACCCCGGGCCGAGCTCGTGCGTGGACGCGTTGATCGCGGGACTCGGCCCGACGGTGCCAAAGGCCCTGCTGCTGACGCACATCCACCTCGACCACGCGGGAGCGAGCGGCACACTCTGCCGGCGCTTCCGGGACCTGGTGGTCTACGTGCACGAGAACGGCGCACCGCACCTCGTGGACCCCTCGAAGCTGCTGGCGAGCGCGGCGCGGCTCTACGGGGACGACATGGACGAGCTCTGGGGCGAGGTCGCGCCCGTCCCCGAGGAACGCGTCCGCCCGCTGAGGGGCGGCGAGCGCGTCGAGGGCTTCCGCGTGGCGTACACGCCGGGCCACGCCTCTCACCACGTCTGCTACCTCCACGAGGCCACGCGCGACGCGTACGTGGGAGACATGGCGGGGGTCCGAGTGCCGCCCTACGAGTTCACGCTGGCGCCGACTCCGCCGCCCGACATCGACGTCGAGGCCTGGCTCGACTCGCTCCACACCGTCGCCGCGTGGAACCCCCAGTCCCTGCGGCTCACCCACTTCGGCCAGGTGACCGACGTCGCGGACCAGCTCCATCGGGTGCGCACCGCCCTCACCGACGCGGCGGACTCCGCCCGCCTCGACGGCGAGGAGCGCTTCGTCGCGCGGCTGGAGGACGCGCTGCGCGAGGCGACCGACCCGGCCGCGATGGAGGCGTATGAGCAGGCCGCGCCGCCGGAGCAGCTCTACCAGGGGCTCGAGCGCTACTGGAGGAAGCGCGCGCAATGACCGACACGATCGAGCTGCCGCGCATCCGTGACCCCGGCACGGGCCTCGAGGACAACTGGCGGGTGATCGTCCTGAACGACAACCACAACACGTTCGAGGGCGTGGCCAAGGCGCTGTCGCGCGTGCTGCCCGGCGTCACCTACGACCAGGGAATGGCGATGGCTAACAAGATCCACAACACGGGCCAGGCGATCGTCTGGAGCGGCGCCCGCGAGCCCGCCGAGTTCTACTGGGAGCAGCTGAACGACGCCGGGCTTACAATGGCCCCCCTGGAGCAGGGCTAGGCGCCCCGGCGCCGAGCTCCCTGGCCTCGCCCGAACCGACCACCTCCCAAAAGCTGGGCGTGACCGGCACCTGGTACGTGCCGGCCAGCTCCACCCGCTTCTCGGCGATCGTCTCCGAGTACCAGTAGCGCTCGAAGTCGGACTTTGACCGGAAGTTGGCGGTCTGGATGAAGTCGAGCCGCCCGTCGAGAGCGCGGGTGAACGACCAGTCCTTGGCGCCGTAGTCGAGGGCGGCCTCGGCGGCCGGCAGCCAGCCCTCAGCGAACTGGTCACCTCGAAACGGGTTGATCACCCAGCGGATCTGCACCTGGATCATGCGCCCACCTCCGCGTGGATCGCGCCCGGGCCGTCCTCCGTGCGGCCCTGACCCTCCTCGTCGGCGCCGACCAGGATGGCGATCTTGCCCAGGTGCCTGTTGTCCCGCATGAGCTGGTGCGCCTCCGGCACGCCGTCGAAGCCGAGCGTCTTCCAGAGCACCGGTCGGATCTGGCCCGACTCGATCAGCTCGTTGGCCTTGTGGCACTCGTAGGCATTGGCGAAGTGCGAGCCGATGATCTGCTTCTGCCGCATCCAGAGGTAGCGGACGTCGAAGTCGAGGTTGTAGCCCGTCGTGCCGGCGCAGATCACCACCTTCCCGAACGGCTTCACGATGAACACCGACGTGGGGAAGGTCGCCCTGCCGACGTGCTCGAAGACGACGTCCGGGGAGTCGCCGAGGATCTCCTTGACCCGCTTCGAGAACTCCCGTGCGACCTTGAAGCGCGCTCTCTCCTCCTCGGGGGTCTCGTCGCCTGCGCGCATCATTCCGGGGAACTCGGTGCGGTCTATGTAGCCGACCGCGCCGAGCCGCTCGACGAGCTCGCCCTTCTCGGGCGACGAGACCACGCCCACGGCGTGCGCGCCCGCGACCTTGCAGAGCTGCGTCGCGAATACGCCGAGGCCGCCGGCCGCGCCCCACACCAGCACCCGCTGGCCGGGTTGAAGCTTGCACTGGGTCATCAGCATGCGGAAGGCGGTGAAGTAGACGAGTCCGTAGGAGGCCGCCTCGTCCCAAGCGAGGCTCCGCGGCTTCGGCAGGAGCTGCTGCGCCTGCACCTTGGTGAACTGGGCGAACGAGCCCCAGGTCGTCTCGTAGCCCCAGATCATCTGCGAGGGGGCGGCGAGCGGGTCCAGCCCGTGCACCTCCTTGTCCTCGTAGGAGGCCATGTTGCAGTGGATCACGACCTCGTCGCCGGGCTTCCAGCGGGTCACGCCCGCGCCGACCTTCCACACGATCCCCGAAGCGTCCGAGCCGCCGATGTGGTGGCCCCACTCGGGGTGGTCCCCATAGCGCATCACGGACACAGGCTCGCCAAGCGCCGCCCAGACGTTGTTGTAGTTCACCCCCGCCGCCATCACCCGGACGATCACCTCGTACGCGCCCGGCTCGGGCACCTCGATCTCCTCGAGCTGGAAGGCGTCCCTAGGCTCGCCGAAGCGCTCCTCGCGGATCACCCACGCCGCCATGGTGTCCGGCAGCGTGCCGGGCTCGACGCCGAGCTCGGACACCTTCGTCACGTCAACGGCCATCTGTCCTCCGCGGTCGCTCCAAGGCGCCGGGGAGGTTACTGACGTGTCTATCGCTCCGGGCCCACTGAGGAACCTCCCGCCGCCGTGATGACGTGCTCTTGTTGCCCGAGGGGACGGCGGCGGCGCCTAGCGGGCGGCGGCGGCACCTGACGGGCCGCCGAGCGGAGGCCCTATCCCGTTCCGTCAGGTCCTGGCCCTACGGTGCGACTGACCAGCCATGGAAGCCGCGACCCCACTCCGCAAACCGCACGTCCGCACGGTCGGTGACCGCCTCGCGATCGACGGCCTCGTGATCGACGACGAGTGCGCCGTCCGGTTGGTGCGTGACCGCGAGCAGAGCGGAGAGGATCCGGTCAAGACCGTCCAGGATGCGATCGAGATCGGTGCGCGGGTCCTGGACCGCGAGCAGGCCGCCGCGAACGTCGAGTTCGTCAGGACCGAGTTCGAGCGGGCCTCGCGCGAGGTGCAGAGCGAGTTCACCGACAAGGCGCGAACGATCGCGGAGTTCTTCGAGCGGCAGTTCGAGGACGTCTTCGGTCGCGACAACGGGCAGTTGGCGCGGGAGCTCGAGCGCCGCTTCGGCGACGGCAGCGCCGTGTCGGTGCAGAATCGCGTACGCGAGGCCGTGGCGGAGACGCTGGCCAGGTCACGCGAGGAGCTCGTGCGCCAGTTCTCGAGCTCCGATGACCGCAACCCGCTCGCCGACTTCAAGAGCGCGGCGGTGCGGTCGATCAACGAGGCCGCCACCCGCTCCGACGCCACCCAGCGGGCGCTGCTCGGCCAGCTCGGAGAGCTGAAGAAGGAGCTCCAGGCGCTGCGCGACGAGAAGGAGAAGCGGGAGGAGGTCGAGGCGGAGCGCGAGCGTGGCACGGCGAAGGGGCGCAGCTTCGAGGAGCAGGTCGCCGAGGCGGTGGATGCGATCGCCCTCGCGCAGGGCGACGTCGCCGAGGCGGTCGGGGACCTCAAGGAGGCCACGGGCAAGACCGGCGACATCGTCGTCTCGATCGACGCCACGGCGGGCCCGGCGCGGGGCCGGATGGTCGTCGAGGTGAAGGACCGGAGGCTGTCGTCGCCCCGCGCCCTGACCGAGCTGGACGAGGCGATGGCCGAGCGCAGCGCCGACTTCGCAGTGCTCGTGGTGCCCACGGCCGAGGAGGTGCCCGCGAAGCTCGAGCCGCTGCGGGAGTACAACGGCGACAAGCTGGTGGTGGCGCTCGACCCCGACGCCGGTACGCTCCCGCTCGAGCTGGGCTATCGCCTGGCGCGCGCACGCGTGCTCATGAAGCGCGACGACGGTGACGGCATCGACGCCGGCGCAGTGCGCGATACGGTCGAGCGCGCGCTGGCCGCCCTCTCCGAGGAGCGCAAGGTCAAGCAGCAGCTAACCGGGGCGAAGACCGGCATTGACAGGGCCTATGAGCTCGTCGAGGCGATGACGGCGCGGGCCCGGGCACTCCTCGCGGAGATCGACACGCTGGTCCGCGCGTGTGGCGACGAGTCCGCGCGCGCCGCCGCGGCCGAGCCGCCTCCGCCGCCCGAGCCGCAGCTGGAGCTCTAGGAAAACGCCAACCGTCCTGGATTGCTGTTCCAGAGCACAGCAGGATGGGATGCTTGCGCTTTTGCGCCGAGGCGTCAGCCGCGCCTAAGGCAGCAAGAGCACGTTGCTCGAGCTCGGGCGCTTCCTGCCGATCTCGAGCTCCGCCGGCCGGATCTCCCGGGGCAGCGCCACCTTCGAGCCCGCCCTCACCTCGTAGCGGCCCGGATCGAGCGTCTTCTGGAGCGTCGCGGTGTCGAGCGGCGCGACGGGGCCCACGCGGGTCCTGATCGAGCTGCCCTCGAGCGTCACGATCGTGTCGTGCTCGGTCTGATTCGAGATCGTGATGGCGATCGGCCCCGCGCCGATCCGCGACGGCGAGACCGTGACGGCATCATCTTGGATCACGCCCGTCAGCTGGACGGGAACCGGTGGGCGCGGCTTGTTCGCGAAGTCGTCTTCGCCGCATCCGGCCACGGCCGCGCCGGCGGCAAGGACGGTGGCTGTCATCGCGCGCGCCCTCATCGCTCGGCGGGTGACCTTAACCGAACGGAACCGGGCCGGGCTCAGGGCGTCGGAGCCGGCCGCCGCGGCGACTCAGCTCGCCGAGAACGGAAGCTCGACGATCTCCGCCTCGGCGCCGTCGACGAGCACCGTGTCCCCGGGTCCCGCCTCCCGGCGAACGAGGGCGAGGGCGATCGGGCCGAACCGCGGCGAGACACAGGCGGATCCGATCCGGCCCACGACCTTCTCGCCGACGAGGATCTCGGCGCCGTGCTCCGCCGGCTCGGTGAGGCGCAGGCCCCGCAGGTGGCGGTTCGGCTTTCCCTTGTAGTGGAGCCGGGCCACAGTCTCCTGCCCCACGTAGCAACCCTTGGTGAAGCTGACAGCGCGGTCGTTTATGCCCGCCTCCTGAGGCATGGTCTCGCTTCCCATGTCGAGCCCCAGCCGCGGACGACCCGCCTCGATGCGCAGGCAGTCCGCGGCCTCCTGGGAGACCGGCTCCACCCCGAGCTCGACACCGGGCTCGGCGATCACGTCGACGCCTAGGTCCGTGGTCACGTACATGCCGTGGGCACCTTCGACGAAGGAATGCTCCTCGGACGGTGGCGCGACGTCGAGCCGGTCGGGCGCCTCGGGCCCGATCAGCGAGAGGATCGCGCGCGACTCCGTGACGTCCTCAAAGCGCACGTCCCGCCCCAGCGAGTAAGTCGCGAGCGTATGCCGGACGACCGCATGGCCGATCGCCTCCGTATCGAGCCATAGCCAGTCCTCACCGCGCAGGATCCGGAGGTCCGTGCGGAGCTTGCCCTTGTGGGTGAGGATGGTGGCGTAGCAGCCGGTGCCGGGGGCCAGCGCCTCCACGTCGTTCGAGACCTGACCCTGAAGGAAGTCCACCGCCTCCCCGCCGCGAACGACGAACTTCGCGCGGTCGGACCGGTCGGCCAGACCGGCCGACTCCGTGAGCAGCTCGTACTCCGAGGTGGCGATCACCAGGCCGATGCTACTCAGGGGCCCTCGGTCCCCTCGCGCCCGAGATTTAGACATGTCTAAATTGTGGTTCAATACCACTACATGCGCAAGTTCTGGAACGGCAAAGTCTCGCGGCGCGGGCTGATCGGGGGAGCGGCGGCCACGGGGGCGGCGCTGCCCGTGGTCCACGAGCTCGTGCCGCACCAGGGTCTCCACGACCAGGCCGCAACCGCCGCGGAGCACAAGGCGCGGGCCCGCGCGGCTCATAGAGGGTCCGGCCACCTCGGGGCGGTCGGCAGCGTCGACCCGCGGGCGAACGGGTTCGACCCTCACGAGATCGTCCGCGACTTCGACGAGGGCATCGTGCGGGGCGGCGTGCGCGAGTGGGAGCTCGTGGCCGAGGACCGGGAGATCGAGGTAGCGCCCGGCGTCAGGTACGCGGCGTGGACCTACAACGGCCGCGTGCCCGGGCCCACCCTTCGGGCGCGCGAGGGCGAGCGGCTTCGAATCCGCTTCGTGAACGGCTCGAGTCACCCCCACACGATCCACTTCCACGGGATCCATCGCGACGTGATGGACGGCATCCCGGGCGTGGGGCCGGGCAACATCGCCCCCGGGGAGTCGACCGTCTACGAGTTCGACGCCACGCCGTTCGGGCTCCACCTCTACCACTGCCACTCCACGCCGCTCGCAGAGCACATCGCGAAGGGCCTCTACGGCGGGTTCGTGATCGACCCGAGACAGGGCCGCCCGGCGGCGGACGAGCTCGTCATGGTCATGAACGGGTTCGACACGAACTTCGACCGCTCGAACGAGGTCTACGCCGTGAACACGGTCGCGTTCGCGTACATGGACAAGCCCATCAGGGTGAAGCGGGGCGAGCTTGTCCGCATCTACCTGGTGAACGCGCTCGAGTTCGACCTCCTCAACTCGTTCCACGTCCACGCGAACTTCTTCGACTACTACCCGACCGGGACGCGCCTCGAGCCGCGCGACTTCACGGACACGGTGATCCAGGGCCAGGGCGAGCGGGGGATCCTCGAGCTGCGGTTCCCCTACACCGGCAAGTACATGTTCCACGCCCACGTGAGCGAGTTCGCCGAGCTCGGGTGGATGGGGTTCTTCGAGGTGGTCTGATGGAGGCGGCGGCAGCCACGGTCACCCGCCGTCGCCCGACCTGGCTCGCGGGCCTGGTCCCGCTTCTGGTGCTGGGACTGGCCATCGGGTTGTTCGTGGCGCTTGACGCCCCCGGGCTCGACCGCATCGGCGTGCCGCAGGAGGAGCTGGCGGTCGAGCGCACGGTGCTGAAGCCCGGCGAGATCGAGCTGCACGTGCGGAACGATGGCGCCGACCCGGTCCAGGTGAGGCAGGTGATCGTCAACGACGGGTACGCCTCCTTCGCCCAGACCGACAAAAACATCGGCCGGCTCGGCGGCGCCGAGATCGATGTGCAGTACCCCTGGATCGAGGGCCAGACGTACGAGATCGCCCTCCTCACGACCACGGGCGCGACGATCGAGCATACGATCGACGTCGCCGTGGAGACGCCGGAAGCCGGCCTCGGCTTCTACGGGCTCATGGCCCTGATCGGGTTCTACGTCGGCGTCATCCCGGTGGCGATCGGGATGCTGTGGCTGCCCTGGGTGCGCAGTGTCGACGCGCGCTGGACGCGCTTCCTGCTCGCCTTCACCGTCGGGCTGCTCGCGTTCCTCGGCATCGACGCTCTCCTCGAAGGGACAGAGCTCGCGGGGACCGGCGCAGAGACGCTCGGCGGCGCGGCGCTCGTGTGGCTCGGTGCGGCGGGCGCCTACCTGGGGCTGACCGCGGTCGACGGCTGGCTCGCCCGCCGCCGGCAGCGGCTGGACGGTGCCGGCCGGGGCGACGGCGTGCGCGCCGGCGCCGGCGGGGTCCGTGGCCTGGGGTACCGGGCGGCGTTCCTCGTGGCGCTCGGGATCGGGCTGCACAATCTTGGCGAGGGACTCGCCATCGGCTCCGCCTACGCGATCGGGTCGCTGGCACTCGGCGCCGCGCTCGTGGTCGGCTTCGCCCTCCACAACACCACCGAGGGTCTCGCGATCGTCGCGCCGGTGGCCCGCCAGGGCGCCGCGAGCCTCCCGCGGCTGGCCCTCCTCGGCCTGCTGGCCGGCGCCCCGGCCATGGTCGGGGCGTGGATCGGCGCCTCGGCCTTCGACCCGAACCTCGCCGCGCTCATGTTCGGTATCGGCGCCGGCGCGATCGCCCAGGTGATCGTGCAGATAGCGCCCGCGGTGAAGGACGAGGCGGGGCGCCTGCTCCATCCGCTGGCGGCCGGTGGCCTCCTCGCCGGATTGCTCGTCATGTACGCCACAGGGCTGCTGGTGTCGGTGTGATGGCCGTCCGCGCCGAGAGCACCGAGATCTCGAACGCCGTCCAGGACTACGCGAAGGCGATCTGGTCGATCGCGCAGCGCGGCGACAAGCCGGTGTCCACATCGGCCATCGCCGAGCGACTCGACGTCTCGCCCGCGTCGGCGTCGGCGATGGTGAAGCGGCTGGAGGCGCTCGGGCTCGTCACGCGCGAGCCGTACCACGGCGTCCGGCTGACGCGGGCCGGGCAGCGGGTCGCGCTCGAGGTGCTGCGCCACCACCGGCTACTGGAGCTCTACCTGGCCGAGGCCCTCGGGATGTCGTGGGACCGGGTGCACGAGGAGGCCGAGGTGCTGGAGCACGCCATCTCGCCGGCACTGTCGGACCTGATCGAGGAGAAGCTCGGGCACCCGACCCACGACCCTCACGGCGATCCG
>JACVRW010000125.1 GCA_014534235.1 Thermoleophilaceae bacterium
ACCGCGGGCGCCTCGCCGGCAGCGCGCTGGTCCTCGTGCTCGGCCAGGATCCCGGGCAGCACGAGTGCATCGCCCGCCGCATCCTCGTCGGCGAGGCCGGGCAGCGGGTGCAGGGCTTCCTGCGAAAGCTCGGGATCATCGCTCGTACGTGATGATCAACGCCTGCCTCTATTCGGTCTTCGGACAGCAAGGCGGCGAGCGCCATGCCGACTCGCAGGCGAGCGTCGACTACCGCCACCGCTGGCTGGACGCCCTTCTGGGCGACGAGCATCGCGGGCAGGCCGTGGTGGCGTTCGGCCACCTGGCGCATGACGCCTACGACCGGTGGGCCGAGGCGAACCCGGGGCTGGCCGGGGGGCTCGCCGTCGAGCGGCTGACCCACCCGACGATGCCCGAGGCCGCGTCGCACGGGGACCCGGAGCGGCGGCGCGAGGCCACCCGGCGGATGCTCGAGCAGTGGAACGGGGCGCTGCGCCGCCTCGACGAGGCGCTCACCGAGCCCGACGAGGAGCGCGAGCTCACGGTCTACGGCGAGGACCTGCTGCCGGAAGACCGGGCGCCGATCCCGGAGCGCGACCTGCCCGCGGGATCGCCGCCCTGGATTCGCTCGCTGCGCCAATGGGCCACCCGCCGGGGCGACACGGCCGAGGAGAAGCGCGCCTGCATCGAGGTCGTGGTGCCGCGCGGCGAGCGGCCTTGGGAGCCGCTCACTTAGGAGCGCTCAGCCCGAGGCGCTTCGAGAACGGGCTGTCGAATACGCCGGTCTCGTTCAGGCGGGCGTGGACGGCCTGCCAGTCGTCGTAGCGCGGGTACAGCGAGCGGACGAGCTCCCGGCTGCCGGTCAAGGTGTTCACCTGCCCCCAGTGCGGACGACCGCCGAGGTCGTAGAGGGCGTCCTCGTACGCGGCCAGCAGCTCGAGGCCGCCCTCTGTGCGGGTCATCTGGATCAGCTCGATCATCATCGTGTCCCGCCCCTCCATCATCGACATGAAGGCGCTCGACGCGCGCACGAACCGCAGCGCGATGGGCGCCGTGTGGTAGACGGCGCCGATGTCCCGGCGTAGGGCGGCGAGTCGCTTAATCCGCTCGATCGCCTCGAGGTGGGTGCCCCGCTCGTCCGCCGGCACGCCGATCTCAGCCGAGTAGGCGGGCAGCAGGTTCGCGGTCCCGATGTCGAGCACGCGGAAGCTCAGGTTCGTGTACTCCTCGTCGGCGATCGCCCGGAGCGCCCCGCCGAGCAGGCGGGGCGTCAGCGACGGGAGCGCATCCGAGACCAGGTTGAGGACCTTAGGGGTGGTCGGGAGGCCGGCGAGGAACTCCGGGAGCGAGTTCCGTCGCCGGCCGTGCGGGCGACCGCTCGGTCCGCCCGTCGGATCGCGGGTCGTCACGAGGCAATCGTCCGAGTCGCCGAGTCCGTACGGGCTGACGTAGACCTCGTAGTGGCGGTGGCGGTTCAGCACCTCCCGGGAGCGCAGCTCCTCGCGCAGCTCGCCCCAGCGCCGCAAGGTCCGGACCTCGCGGAGCCAGTACCGCTCGCGCACCTCGAGCATGACGGAGTGGATCAGCCCCAGGCAGCCCATCCCGACGCGCGCCGCGTCGAACCAGCGGTCGTCCTGCACGAGCCGGCGGTCGGGGTGGCGGACCCCGTACGCGTCCGGATCGGTGGGGCCGGCCGCCGGCTCGATGCGGTGGATCACGCCGCCGCTCGCGACCACGTCGAGCGAGCGGACGAAGTCGCACATTGGCCCGAGGCCGATGCCGGACCCGTGGGTGGAGGTCGATACGACGCCGGCGACCGTCTGGCCGTCGTAGCCGCCCATCTGGAGCAGCGCCCGTCCCTCCGAGTCGAGGTGACGGTTCAGTTCGCGGAGGCGAATGCCCGCCTCACAGCGGGCGAGCCGCCGGGGGTCGGCCTCGTCGCGTAAGAGGTCTCGTTCGAGCTCGAGCGGCCGCGACAGACCACGCGGCTCGATCAAGAGCCCGGTCGTCAGGGCGACGTCGGACCACGAGTGTCGCGACCCCACCGCCCGGAGCGTCACCCCGAGCGCCTCAGCCTCGCGCACCAGTTCTCCGAGCTCCACGATTGAGCTCGGGCGGTGGATCCTGAGGGGGTCGCAGCCCTGGTTGCCCGTTTGGTTGCGCCAGGCGGTGCGGAGCCGGACCCTCATGCGGGGCGCTCGGACGGGCCATCGGCCGACATTACGGTCGGGCGCGACTGGCGAGTGTCCTACCCGGCTACCGGGGTCTGAGCTCGCGCGGCCCGCCCTGGGCGGATGAGGAGCGAGGCGCCGATGGCGCCGCCGAGGTCGCCGAGCTCCGCGAGGTGTACCGGCGGCGGGTCGTCGCTCGCGAACAGGTGAGGCATAATGGCCTCCTCGATCCGGCGGGCATACGGCTCCCCGAGTCGCAGGCCGAGCCCGCCGCCGATGATGACCGCATCCACATCGAGGACGTTGAGCGCCGACGCGACGCCGGCGCCGAGCGCCTCCACGGCCTGGTCCAGCAGCTTGTGGGCCAGCTTGTCGTCGTGCTCGAGCGCGCGTCCCCACACGCCGCTCGTGAGCCGGTCGCGCCCGCGCTTCTCCATGATCTTGAAGAGCTCGGTCTTCTCGCCCTTCTCCACCCGCCGGCGAGCGCGCTCCTCGAGCGCCTTGCGGCCGGCGTACGCCTCCACGCAGCCTCGCCGCCCGCAGGGACAGCGGGCGCCCCCGATCCTCACCACCATGTGGCCGATCTCGCCGGCGCCTCCTCGGCCGAGCCAGCGCTTGCCCTTCAGGATGATCCCGCCGCCCACGCCGGTGCCCCAGAAGACGCCCAGGATCGAGCGGTACGGTCGCCCGGCGCCGAGATTGAACTCGGCGTCGGTGGCCACCGTGACGTCGTTCTCGATCCTGACCCGCGTGGCGAGCGCGTCCGCCAGGGCGTCGCCGAGCGGAACCGAGCCCTCCCAATTCGGGAGGTTCCGCGCGCTCGTCACGATCCCTCGGCGGCTGTCGACTATGCCCGGCGAGCCGACCCCCACGCCCTCGAGCTCGGCGCTGTCGAGCCCCGCCGCCCGGGCGGCCGCGCGGAGGGCGCCGGCCATCGCCTCCGCGACGTCCTGGGGGCCGCCCACCGTCGGGGTGGGGAGTCGTTGCTCGCCCTCGACCCGCCCCGCGTCGTCCACGACCACGGCCTGGATCTTGGTGCCGCCGAGATCGATCCCGCCCCGCATGGAGACGACGCTACACGGTCGGCGCTCGGAGCGCGACCTCGATCCACCGCCCCGGCTGCCACACTCGCACCATGGGCGAGCGGCGACGAGCTCGAGAGGTCGCAGCGGGGCGGGAAGGCGCCCGGCCTTGCGCGGCCGCCGCCCGGCCGATAGGGATGCGCCGTGGCCAGTGACCGGCTGGTGCTCGGCGTGGACGTGGGGGGCACCAAGATCGCCGTGGCCGCGCTCCGGGGCGCGGAGGCGCGCCATCGCATCGAGCACCGGACCGAGTTGACCAGCACGCCGGCGCTGCTCAACGGGCTCGAGCGGACCGTGCGCGAGGTCATAGCCGTCGTCGGCACGCCCGCGGCGATCGGGGTGGGCGTGCCGTCCCAGATCGAGTACAGCACGGGCAGCGTCGAGACGAGCGTGAACATCCCGCTAGCCGGCGTCGCGCTGCGCGCGGAGCTCGGCCGGCGCTTCGGCGTGCCCGTGTTCGTGGACAACGACGCGAACTGCGCGGCGCTCGCCGAGGCCCAGCTCGTGCCAAGCGACGACCTCGTGATGCTGACCCTCGGCACCGGGGTAGGGGGCGGAGTGATCGTCGGCGGACGGATCTTCCGCGGCGCGAACGGGCTCGGCGCGGAGCTCGGCCACTTCCCGATCAACGCCGACGGCCCGCGCTGCCCCGGCAACTGCCCGAACAGCGGCTGCCTCGAGGCGTACTGCTCGGGGCAGGCGCTCGAGCGGGACGCCAGCGAGCTGGGACGGGACAAGCCGAGGAGCCGGCTCGCCCGTGCGCTCGGCAGCGACGGCAAGGTCTCCGGCCACGAGCTGGTGACCGCGGCGGAGGAGGGCGATCCGGACGCGCTGCTCGTGATCGAGCGCTTCGGCCGGATGCTGGGCGTAGGGATCGCCGGCTACGTGAACGTGTTCCAGCCTGAGCACCTCGCGATCGGCGGCGGGCTCTCGCGGGCCTCGCACCTGTACTTCCAGCGCGCCGTGCAGGAGGCCGCCACGCGCGCCCTGCCCGCCCTGTGGCGGCGGGTGGACGTGTCGCTGGCCCGCGGCGGCGCGGACGCCGGCGTGATCGGGGCCGGCGTTCTCGCCGCCCAGGAGGTGGAGGAGCACCGTCTGGCAGCGCCGAGCGAGCGCCAGCGGGATACTGCAAAGGCGAACACCACCGGAACCGAGGGAGTCGAATGACCACCACCACGACGCGCACCGACCTCGACGAGCTCTGCGTCAACACGATCCGGACGCTCTCGATGGACGCGGTGGAGAAGGCCAAGTCGGGGCACCCCGGCACTCCGATGGCGCTCGCGCCGCTCGCGTACCTGCTCTACACGCGCATCATGCGCCACAGCCCCGAGCAGCCCGAGTGGTTCAACCGCGACCGCTTCATGCTCTCCGCAGGCCACGCCTCGATGCTGCTCTACTCGACGCTCTTCCTGACGGGCTACGGGCTCTCGCTCGACGACCTGAAGAACTTCCGCCAGCTGGGTAGCCCGACCCCGGGCCACCCGGAGTATCGGCACGCGCCTGGCGTCGAGGCCACCACCGGCCCGCTCGGCCAGGGCCTCGGCATGTCCGTCGGGCTCGCCCTCGCCGAGGCGATGCTCGCGGCCAGGTTCAACAGGTCCGGGCACGACATCGTCGACCACCACACCTATGTGATCGCGAGCGACGGCGACATCCAGGAGGGCATCGGCTCGGAGGCGTCGTCCCTCGCCGGTCACCTCGGCCTCGGCAAGCTCATCGTGTTCTTCGACAACAACCACATCCAGCTCGCCGGCGAGACGTCGATGGCGTTCAGCGAGGACGTCGGGAAGCGCTTCGAGGCCTACGGCTGGCACGTCCAGGACGTGGGCGAGGACCTGTCCCTCGACCGCCTGACCGGTGCCACGGAGGCTGCGAAGGACGTCACCGATCGGCCCTCGCTCGTAATCGTGCGCTCGCACATCGGGTACGGCTCGCCGCACAAGCAGGACTCCTACAAGGCGCACGGCTCGCCGCTCGGCGAGCAGGAGGTGGCGTTGACGAAGGAGGGCTACGGCTGGGACCCCGACGCGCAGTTCCTCGTGCCCGACGAGGCGCTCGACCACTTCCGCGAGGCGGTCCCGCGCGGGAAGGAGCTCGTGGCGGAGTGGAACGAGCGGCTCGACGCCTACCGCTCTGCCGATCCCGGGGCCTACGAGGAGCTGGCGCTCGTCATGGAGCGCCGGCTGCCGGAGGGCTGGGATCGCGATATTCCGAAGTTCCGACCGGAGGGCGGCATGATCGCCACCCGCAAGGCGTCGAACCAGGTGATCCAGTGGGCCGCGGCCGGGGTGCCGCAGCTCGTGAGCGGGTCCGCCGACCTGGAGCCGTCCACGCTCACGGAGATCGACGACGGCGGCTCCGTGACGAGGGACGACTACACCGGCCGCAACGTCCACTACGGCGTGCGCGAGCACGCCATGGGCGCGATCGTAAACGGCCTCAACCTCCACGGACTGAGGGCATTCGGCTCGACCTTCTTCAACTTCCTTGACTACATGAAGCCGGCGGTTCGCATCGCCGCGCTCATGCGCCTGCCGTCGATCTTCGTCTACACGCACGACTCGATCGGGCTCGGCGAGGACGGACCGACGCATCAGCCGATCGAGCAGCTGGCGATGCTGCGGGCCACCCCGAACACCTACGCGGTGCGGCCCGCCGGCGGCAACGAGACGGCGCTCGCCTGGCGCTTCGCGATCGAGCAGACCGAGACGCCCGTGGCCCTCGTGCTGAGCCGCCAGGGGCTTCCGGTGTGGAACCCCGCGGCCGTGCCGTGGGACGCCATCCGCCGCGGCGCCTACGTGCTCAGGGAGTCGTACAAGGAGGAGCCGGACCTGATCCTGATCGGAACCGGCTCCGAGGTGCACATCTGCACCGCCGCGGCCGACCTGCTGGAGGCGGACGGGATCGCCACTCGCGTCGTGTCCGCCCCTTGCCTCGACCGCTTCGCCGAGCAGGACCAGGAGTACCGCGACCGCGTGCTGCCCCCCTCGGTGCGGGCGCGCATCTCGGTGGAGGCCGCCTCGGAGCTCGGCTGGACGACGTGGACGACGGAGGACGGCGAGTCGATCGGCATGACGACGTTCGGGGCGTCGGCCCCGCACAAGGCCCTGTATGAACACTTCGGCTTCACGCCCGAGCGGGTGGTGGAGCGCGGCAAGGCGGTCGTCGAGAGGCTGGCCGCCCGGACGAGTTGAGAGGAGCGGGTGGAATGAGTGTCGAACACGCAGTGAACGAGCGGCTCGCGGCACTCACCGCGGCCGGCACGAGCATCTGGCTCGACCAGATCCGGCGCACGCTGATCACGAGCGAAGAGCTCGAGCGGCTGATTCGCGAGGAGTCGCTACGCGGCGTGACGTCGAACCCGGCCATCTTCGAGAAGGCGATCCTCGGCTCCACCGACTACGACGACCAGATCGAGGAGCTGGCCCGGGCGGGCGTCGACTCGGAGGGGATCTACGAGGAGATCGCCATCAAGGACGTGCAGCTGGCGTGCGACGTCTTCCGGCCGCTGTGGGAGGAGGCCGGCGGCGGCGACGGCTTCGTCTCGCTCGAGGTGGGGCCGAGCGCGGCTCACGACACCGAGGAGACGATGCGCCAGGCGCGCGACTTCTGGAAACGAGTCGACCGGCCGAACCTGATGATCAAGATCCCCGGCACCACGGAGGGGGTGCCGGCGGTCGAGGAAGCCCTCTTCGAGGGGATCAACGTGAACATCACGCTGCTTTTCGCGGTCGAGTCCTACGAGAACATCATGGAGGCCTACATCCGGGCGATGGAGCGCCGCCGCGAGGACGGCAGGTCGCTCGACGTGCGCTCCGTGGCGAGCTTCTTCGTGTCCCGAGTGGACACCGAGGTCGACAAGCGCCTCGAGCAGCTCGGGCGGACCGAGCTGCGCGGGACCGCGGCTGTGGCCAACGCGCGCGGGGCCTACAGGCGCTTCAAGGACGTCTTCCGCGGCGAGCGCTTCGCCGCGCTGCGGGAGGCCGGCTGTCCGGTCCAGCGGCCCCTGTGGGCCTCGACCGGGGTCAAGGACCCGCAGTATCCGGAGGCCAAGTACGTGGAGACGCTGGTCGGCGCGGACACGGTGAACACGATGCCGATGCCCACGCTGCAGGCGTGCGCCGAGCAGCTGGAGGTGACGGAGGGCACGGCCGGGCTCGACCCGACCGCGGAGCTTCAGGGGCTCGCCGACGCCGGGATCGACATGACGGACGTGACCGAGACCCTGCTGCGCGAGGGGATCGAGAAGTTCATCGTCCCGTTCGACCGGCTGGTCGAGAGCATCGAGCTGACCCGCGAGGGCATCGTCACCGGCCGGCCGCCGACGATCCGGTCCTCGATCCCCGACGACCTCGAGCCGCCGCTGATCGAGCGGGTGAACCAGGCTAAGGCCGAGGACGTGGCCAGGCGGCTCTGGCACAGGGACGAGTCCCTCTGGGGCGGGCCGGGCGTGCCCGAGATCGGCAACCGCCTCGGCTGGCTCACGATCAGCGAGAAGATGATGGAGCACGCCGACGAGCTGAACGCCTTTGTAGCCGACTGCCGCCAGTCCGGGCTGACCGACGCGGTGCTGCTCGGCATGGGCGGGTCGTCGCTCGGCCCCGAGGTCATCCGCCGCAGCTACGGCCAGATCCCCGACGGCATGCGGCTGCACGTGCTCGATTCGACCGACCCCGGCGCCCTGCTCGGAGTCGAGCGGGCCGTGGACCTCGATACGACGCTGTTCATCGTCTCGTCGAAGTCGGGCGGCACCGTCGAGACGCTGTCGCACATGCGGTACTTCTTCGAGCGGGCGGGTCGCGACGGGAACCGCTTTGTCGCTGTCACCGACCCGGGCAGCCCGCTCGTGGACCTCGCCCGTGAGCGGGGATTCCGCCACGTGTTCGAGAACGACCCGAAGATCGGGGGCCGCTACTCGGTGCTCTCGTACTTCGGCCTTGTGCCGGCGGCGCTGGCCGGCGTCAACATCGAGGCGATGCTCCACCGGGCGCAGGTCGCGGAGCAGAACTGCACGGGCTTCGCGACCGGCGCCGGAAACTCGGGCCTCTGGCTCGGCGTGACGATGGGGCAGCTCGCGCTGCTCGGGCGCGACAAGGCCACGTTCGTCGTCTCGCCGCCGATCGAGAGCTTCGGGCTATGGGTCGAGCAGCTGATAGCCGAGTCGACCGGCAAGCACGGGAAGGGGATCCTCCCCGTGGCCGGCGAGCCGCTCGGCGAGCCGGACGACTACGGCCACGACCGGCTGTTCGCATACCTGCGCAATCCGGACGACCCCGACGCCGACGCCGACGCCCGCGTGGAGGCGCTCGCTCGCGCCGGGCACCCGACCGTCACGCTCGCCGTGCACGGGGCGGCCGACCTCGGACGTATCTTCTTCTTCGCCGAGTTCGCCACGGCGGTGGCCGGCTGGGTGCTCGGCATCAACCCGTTCGACCAGCCGAACGTCCAGGAGGCGAAGGACAACACGAACAAGGTGCTCTCGCTGCCGCAGCTGCCGGAGGTGCCCGAGACGGACGACATCGAGGAGCTGCTGGCGAAGGCGGAGCCGCCGCATTACGTGGCGATCATGGGCTACGTGACCCCGTCGGACGAGTTCGACGCGGCGATGGACGAGCTGCGGACGAAGATCCGGGCCCGCACCAAGGCCACCACCACCTTCGGCTACGGGCCGCGGTTCCTGCACTCGACCGGGCAGTTCCACAAGGGCGGTCCGCCGACGGGCCTGTTCCTCCAGCTGGTGCACGACGGCGAGGAGGACGTGGAGATCCCCGAGGCGGGCTACTCGTTCGGGCATCTGAAGAACGCACAGGCCATCGGTGACTTCCAGACGCTGTCCGACCACGGACTGCCCGTGTGGAGGGTCAGGCTGGAAGGGGATCCCGCGGAAGCGGCGAGGAGGTTGATCTGATGCAGCTGGGCTTCATCGGTCTCGGCAAGATGGGCGGCAACATGGTCCATCGGATCCACCGCGACTCCGAGCACGAGTGCGTCGTCTTCGACTTCATCGAGGACGCCGTGCGGGAGGCCGAGGGCAACGGCGCCACCGGAGCGTCGTCGCTCGAGGACCTC
>JACVRW010000111.1 GCA_014534235.1 Thermoleophilaceae bacterium
CAGCACCTTCGCCAGCAGGCTCGGCGGAATCGAGGGGCGGCCCCGGTGCTCCGAGTAGCACTCGGCGAAGTCCTCGTCACGGACGATCCGATCCCCATGCTCGGCCAGCAGCGAATAGATCGAATCCTCCGGCAGCAGCTCAGAACACCACGCCGCATCGAAGAAGCCCCGCTGCCGATCCGCCACCGCAAGCATCCCCTCCACCTCCCGAAACCGCTGACTTGCAGGGAAAAGCTACGGATCAGGCCGGACGGAACTGGGCGCCCAGCCGACGGACTTTTTCAGTGGTCTCCTGCCAAAGCGACACTGGCGCTGGCCGGCAAGGCCGACGAGTTGGTGGTCGACGCACCGTTCGGGCGCAAGACCGGCACGCGGAGTATGACGCTCGTGTACAACATCAGCGGCTGCCTGCTCGCCGATACGGCACCGAAGCCGACGGAGCCGTTGCCGATCTACCCACTAAAGACGGGTGATCAAGTTCCCGACGGCGCAATCAAGCTCAAACGGGCGCCGAGCATCGAGAACGGGGGCAAGCGGTACCTGGTGTCGCTCACGGTCGCCAGCAGCTCGATCTCCCCGGGCAGCTACGGCGGGCTGGTCGAGATTGCCTCCCCGGTCCTAAACCCAGTGCGATCGCCAGTGACGGTCAGTCGTTCCGAGAACCGCCTCTGGGTGCCGATCGCGTGGGGAGCGCTCGGCGCCGTCGCCGGCTTCGGACTCTTCGCCGCGCTGCGGTTCTTCAAGGGAAACAATCTGCGCGTCAGCAGGTTGCTGTTGGCGGTCGCAGCCGTGATTAGCCTCATAGTCGGCGCCATCACCGCGCTCCTCACCAGCTACCTCAACCAGGACGTGTGGACATCGAGCGCCAACGGGTGGGCAGCGGCCGCCATTGGGTTCACCGCGTCAACATCCGGCGTAATGACCGCGCTGCTCGCCGCCGTGTGGGAGGATCCCGAACCTGCTTCGGGCGGGGGAGCCCGCGGTGCTGAAGGTGGCGCCGGCGGTGGTGGAGGCCGCGCCGGCTAGCGGGCGCGCTCCACTAGTTGCCTCCTCCACGTGCCCGCGCAACCGCTGCACCACCTATGGTCGACGGATCGTCCGGGTAAGCGCCGTGAGCCGCTTGGTCTCGGGCTGCGAAGACATCTCGAGGGGGGCACCCCCTCTCGCTGACCGCCGCCGGGCAGATTTGAGTACCAGATGGGCGCTTCTCCTTTCGCGTGAACTCGGCACTCTCGCCGGGACTCGGTCGACTCCTGCTGTGGACGGAGGCTGTCGCACAAACGCCGGGCGAGGCCGCTGGATCGTTTCTAAGCGTGGGCTCGAAAATCGCCCATCTCGTCCGTCGCGAGCGGCCGGTCCATCGCGAGGTCGTCCCGCACGTCGGCTCTGGAGTGCACTTCCGCGAGCGCGCCGCGCATTTTCTCAGACGGCTTTATGCGACAGCCTCGACGAGCAGCGACAGTCCTCCGTCACGCCTGGCTTGCTCTCGCATTCCCATGAGAATCGAGCTCCGTGCTGGCTACTGCTGCATGGGAAAGTAGGCCCGCTTGGCACTGGTCGTACGAGGCCGCAGCTGCTCCGCGCCGGCAGGGCCTCGAGCAGCGTAGCCTCACGGACTTGGGGTTGGGGTCAGGCACGCGCGGTGGACGAGCTCTAGCTCGGGGTCGGGGTCGCCGGGCACGGTCTTCGCGAGCGTCAGCTCGGCGGCACGGCGCATAAAGATGAGCGTCGCGACTTGGTTGTCGAACCAGGGCCCGGTGGTGATCCGCCAGCGCAGCTCGGGCTGCTCCACGCGCGCGGAGCGCGCCAGCGTCCGGGCGATCGCCAGGCCCGCCCGGGAGCCGCCGAAGCGCAGCAGCGCCCGGTCGGAGCGCGCCAGCGTGTTGCGGAACGGCGAGCAGACCGCCTGCCAGACGGCACCGCCGCCGGCGGCGAGGGCGATCTCCGCCAGGTAGGCGTGGTGGACGTCGCCCGAGACGATCACGATGCTGGCCGGCGCGCGCCCGCGGCGGCCGGCGGCGACGTCGGCGATCAGCCGGGCGAGGCGGTGGAAGGAGTCCTGGAACGCGGGCCAACCCTCGAGGTCGGCGGCGCGGCGGACGCGCTCGCCGAGCGCGCTGAGGCGGCGGCCCCAGGCTCCGTCGCAGACCGCCTCGCTCCACGCCTCCAGGTAGTGCAGCCCGGGCACGAGCGCGAACGGCAGCGAGGTGGCAAGGACGAGGTGCTCGACGTCGCCGGTGGCCCGCTCCTCGATCCAGGCCCACTCGCGGTCGTCGACCATGGCCCGTGCGTGCTCGTGGACGCCGTGGCCGGTGCCGCCGAGCAGCCGTCCGCCGCGCGAGTCCATGGCCACCAGGCGGACGCCGCCCATATCGCGGTGGTAGCTCCAGCGGCTGCCCTCGGCTTGGCGGTCGGCGCGGCGGGCGTAGTCGCGCAGGAGCGGCCCGGCGTCGTCGGCTTCGCTCACCCGCTCGAGCAGCTCCAGGTCTCGCAACTCCGGAGGCGCCAGGTTGCCGAGGTGCTGGTAGATCCAGTAGCTCATGATTCCGCCGATTACGCGCGACTCCCACCAGGGCTTCCGGCGGATCTCCCGCACCCAGTCGCTGCTGATGTTCCAATCGTCGTGCATGTCGTGGTCGTCCCAGAGCATCGCGCTTGACACCGTGGACAGCAGCCAGCGAAGCACGGGGTCGCCCCAAGACTCGTGGTATAGCCACGTGTATTCCTCGAAGTCGGCGACCTCGCGGCCGGGCGGGCGGGAGGTGTCGCGCCGCCGCGCGATGCGCTCGCGCACCCGCGGGGAGCCCTCGTCGACGTAGATCTGGTCGCCCAGCATGAGCAGCTTGTGTGGCCAGCGCTCGACCGGCTCACGTCGCATTTGCAGGGCCAGCGCGTACAGGGCATCGTGCTCGCGCCCGCGCTGGTCCTCGTCGGGGCTGAGCGTGTAGGGGGCCTCGTGAGGCAGGCTGACGCGACAGGAGCCGAACGCGATGCGTAGCGGCCGCTCGGGGGCCACCGTCCGGATGACGCTCGGCGGAAACCGGCTTCGCTCCGGCGGCCAGCGGCGCTCGCCGTCCAGGCTGACCGCGTACTCGGTGCTGCCGCCCGGGCGCAGCCCGCCGATGACCACGAGCGCGTAGTGGTGGCCCTCGACGTGAAAGGTCCGCGCCCGGTGGCCGAGCACCTCGACCTCGCACGGGGAGTCGGCCTCCACCCACACGGTCGCCTCGGTGTCGCCGGCGTAGCGGAGCAGCGGTCCGAGGACGAGGTCCGACACGAAGCTGGATATTGGCCGTTCGGCGCGGCGTGTGCTCCAGCCGCTCCTCCTACATGGAGGGAGCAACGTTGTCGGCCGTCTCGTCCGGTTTCCGTCGCGGCTGCCGGCTTCGTTTAACAGGGGCAGCGCGAGAGCGCCCGAACGACATGCCTTGCGAGACGGGGAGCGCGGCGAGGCCAATCCGGGTCCTCACCGCCCGAATCGGCCGTGGCGGTAGTTGCGGACTCTTGAAGCGCGTGCGGCGCTCGTGAGGAAGCGGGCGGCGGCAGGAACCGTAGATCAGGCTCATGCGGAGGCGGTCGCAGTGCGAATCGCGCTCGGTATGAACCCAGAGCCGGCCGGAGGCCAGAGCTGTCCGCCGGTCAGCCGGACGCCATAGTCGTAGGTCTCGCCCGGCTCAAGCTCGTTGAGCTCGACGAGCGGGTAGCGGTGGTCCTCGACCTGGAAGCTGCACGCCTGCACGCGCAGCACTTGACTCGCGCGGCGCGTCCGTCTCGGCCCACACCGTTCCCTCGTTCCCTCCGGATGCCCAATATCGGCCCGCACACGAGATTGGCGATCGGACCCAGCCCTACTCCGCCGCGTCGCCCGCCACAGCGCCGCGGTGCGCCAGGCGAACCGAACGACCCGCATGGCCACGAAGGCTCACACCGCGGCTTAGCGCGAGCCAACCCCGGTCGACCACACCCTGCCGCAGCTCGACCTGGGCGCAACCCGCCTGGAGCGCGGGCGCGAGCGGCCGCCGAGGGGGGCAAGCGGGCCACGACCGAACCGATTTACCGCAGCAGTGCCCGCCCGGCACGGAGCAGGAAGCGGGCCAGGCGGAGGCGGGCCCGCCAGCTCAGATCACGGTGTCTGGTCTGTCCCCGGCCGACGTCGTTCCAACTCCCGGGGCGGCGCCGGTCGATCGCGGCGACCGCCGCCTCCACCGCTTTGTTCGGCAGGTCGCAGCGGCCGAGTCCTTCGCCGCACCAGGCCCGCGTGCTCTCGTAGCCCAAGGCGAAGTCGCTGCGGCGCAGGTCTCGGTCGAGGAAGCCCCCGAAGTCGCCGAGTAGTTCTCCAGCGAGCAGGTCGGCCACGCCGCCGCGGTCCCGCTCGGCGAGCAGCATGGGCGAGATCACGTCCACGGCCACGCGCTGCTTGCCGGTTAGGCCGCCGATGTCCTCCACCGCCCGCCGCAACAGCTCGCCTACCCCCGACTCGCCACTGGGCAGGTCGGCCGCCTCGCTGGGTCCGCCGCCGCGCAGCCCGCGGCGGTCCTCGGCGATCCGCTCGAGCAGCCCGGCCAAGTCGTCTCGGGCGGGGTCGCCAAGGTGGGGGCCGACCGATTCCACGAGCTGCGCGACCCAGTCAAGCCGGTAGTTGTCGCGCTCGATCCTGCGCAGGTCGTCGTACACGGCTTGTTTGGGCAGGAGCGCCAGCGCGCGGGAGAGGCCATGCGCCCAGGTGGCGTGGTAGTCGTGGTCGCTCCACTCCTCGGCGTCCGAGGGTTCCTCGGACCGCGGATCGACTAGCAGCGTCAAGCGGTGGGCGTCCTCGGGCCGCCCGTGGTCGACGGCGCGCGCCGCGGCCAGCACCCGGCCCAGCGGCTCCGACTGGACCAGCCCGCCGTCCGAGTACCACAGCCATCCCGATCGCGGCAGGTTCGAGATGCCCTGCCGCCGATACTCGTCCGTGTCCCGGCGGCGGTCGAGCACCCTCGGTGCGAACGCGCCCGGGTGGGAGGCGGAGGCGAGCACCGTCTCGAGCGGGGAGCTTCCCTTCGGCCGCGCGAGCTGTTCGATGCCGCCACCAGGCTCCAGCCGGAAGTCCTTCCAGTCCGCGTAGGTCACGCCGGTGGCCGGCTCCTTCCCGCGCAGCCCGTGGATGTCGTAGGTCAGGCCACGCAGACCGGTCAGCGCGACATGCAGGGTCAGCGGATGCCGTTGCGCGGTCCCGCGCCCGCCGCCCTCGAGCAGCTCCGGGAGGTCCTGCCGCACGCCCTCGAGCGACAGCGGCCCGCGTGCCCCGCGCCGGAGCAGGGCGTCGATCGAGACCCGCTCCACCCAAGCGTCGTGCAGCACGCTCGGCCCGTCGACCCCCTCCAGCAGCGAATACGCGACCATCAGCCCGACGATCGCCCCAGCCGATGCTCCCCCGACGGCGTCGACTCGAACGTCGACGTCGTGCTCATCTCGGACGCACTCGAGCGCCGCGAGTAGCGCCGCGCTTGCGCCGGCCTCGTAGGCGCCAAGCGAGGCCCCTCCCGAAAGGGTCAGGCATACCCGCAACGCGCTCGGCATGGTCGCTTCTTGCCCGGCGGCCGCAGTCCCGAACCGACCCTCCGTTGGTCCGCGACCGGCTTTGACCATGGTGCCGGGGCCGAGTAGGACAGTTCGGTGTCGGCGGTGGCGAAACGCACACACCGTAGAAACACACCGCCGGCCGTGGCAGAAAAGCCGACGCACGGCGCGGTCGGCGGCGCCGGGACGGCTGGGTGTGCAGAACGATCTCCGGCGTGCCGCGCAATCCCGCTCGTAGTGCGGTTTGCGCCGCCTCGTCGATGACGTTTGCACGAACGCCGAGTAGCGGATGACTGACGCCACGGATGGCGCGACACGCGGGCGAGCGTTGTGCCGTCGCCACCAGCGAGGTACAGGACCCCGCTGCTGCGCTGGTGCTGGTGGACGAGTTCGAAGTGGACAGCTACCACCCAATCCATGCCAGGCGAGCCGATCTGTTTCGTCGGCTGGCTCAAAGCAATGAAGCCGCGGCCGCCTACGAGCGGGCCGCCGCGATGGCGCCGACAGACCCCGAGCGGGACTTCCGCACGCTCGCGACGCGTCGAAGCCGTCGGGCCGGGCCGGCCCAAGCTCCCCGCGGGCGCGCCGCTTGCCCAGGTCGGTGGCGACCGTTCCCCCGGGTAGGCCAGGCGATCGGCGATCGAAGTCGGCCCGTGGCGGCGCTCTGAGAGCTCCCTGATCCGTCGTTGGCGCTCCGCGACCGCCTCGAAAAGCGGCCGCCGCAGAGGACGGGCTGTGTACGGAATCCGGGAAACGGGGTAGGGGACCACAATGACTAGTCGCCGCGGATACACGATTCTCGGTTGGCTCGTCTGGCAGGTCGGTTCGCGCGTCGTCAAGCGCAAGGTGGGCCAGACGATGGCCGAGAACCGCGTCAAGCTCGGCCTGGCGGGCGCCGTGCTGCTGGTCGTTGGCGGGGGACTGGCGGCCCTGGCCGCCCGCTCCGGCGGCGGCTCCGGCGACGACGAGTAACGGCTACCGAAGGGTCTTCAGCCTCGTTCGCGCCCCGTGTCGCCCTCGGGGCGGTCGCTGCCGCGCTCGCGGTCGAAGCGCTCGGCGGCCTCGCGCTCGTCCGCGTCGGGATCCATGCGGGCGGCCTCGACGTGGCGTTCGCGCGCCTCCCGCCTCCGGGCTTCCGCCGCGGCGACCCGTTCCTGCGCCTGGGCCTCCTCGCGGCGCGCCTGGGCGGCGCGTTTCTCGGCCTCCGCCCGCCTGCGCTCAGCCTCCACGCGCGAGATTTCCGCCTCCCGCCGACGTTCCTCGGCCTCCGCCCCCGCGCGCTCGGCCTGGACCCGCGACATATCCGCCTCGGTGCGGATCCGGCGCGCTTGATCTCGCCGCGCATCGAGCCTCCTCGCACGGCCCCTCCTGCCGAGCAGTAGCACTACCGCGAGCACGATCAAGGCGACCACGACAATGGCGACGATCAATCCAGCACTCATACCGAGCTCCTCCCCTCGCTGATGCGGAACTCGGACTCACCATACGCCCCCGGATCGAGGACTTCTTGACCTCCGAAGTATTCGTGGCGCAAGATGTGGCCAACCAGTGTGCCGAACGTCGCGTACGCGAGGCCGATGTTGACCCGGCCCGCGCGATCTTGCCGGCCACTCGGCCGG
This sequence comes from Thermoleophilaceae bacterium, assembly GCA_014534235.1. Classification (GTDB taxonomy): domain Bacteria; phylum Actinomycetota; class Thermoleophilia; order Solirubrobacterales; family Thermoleophilaceae; genus JACVRW01. The sequence goes on from JACVRW010000111.1 coordinate 7,179, forward strand.
CGTCCCCGGTCGGTCCCGATCTCGACGACGAGCACGTCGGTCTCCGCGTCCACGTCGATCTCTCTTCTGCCGCGACTCAGCCGGCGGTCTACCGGCCGCGCAGTGTCGGATCCTAACCCGCCCAGTCGCGGTAGCGCCGTGGTCGGCGCCAGCGCTACCCCCCGGTTAGAGGTACCGCGTGCCCGCCCGAAGGTTGCTCCGCGACCACAAGCGGAGGTGCTTTCGAGACCGAGGCCTGAGGCGGGTTTGACGGGACGGCCGCGGCAGCGCGGCGTAGTTCTTCCATCAGGTTGCCGGCAGTCAGGCGGCCGGCGTAGAAGGCCTGCAACACTCGTCGCTGATCGACGCTCAGGCCGCTCGGTCGGGTCGGTGCTGCTGCGCATCGCCCTCTCTCGTGCGGCCCGAACGTCATCACGTGGTTGGCTCCCCCGGAGTGTCGGCCGTGAAACGAACGCTGCCCGAGGAAGTGCGGCGATCCCTGCCGCCCAATCCGCAGAATCCGCTCTAGCAGCGGGAATCCGTGCGTCAGCCAGCGTTGACTGCCGGGGCGGTTCGTAAACGCGAGTTGACAGCCGCGGCTCTCCGGCGCCGCTGGTTTGTCTTGGCGTCCCTCTAGAGTTGGCGCGCCGCGCGGCGACGCGTAGCGGCCCGCGCTAAGCCCGTCAACGTCTCCTGACGAGATTCGGGGCCGCTTTATGGGGGCGCCCCGCCCGGGCCGTCAACGATGTTTGACACGCCGGTGATCCCGGGATCCTGCGGACGATGGGACTGCTGGACCTCGCGCAGCGGGCGACACGGCCCGACAGTCCGATCGAAGGGCTGCGGGCCGTCTCCGAGCTGCGTAGCGGGCTTGAGGGGCTCGAGGCCGACTATGTCGACGAGGCGGTCAGGTCGGGTCTGCCTTGGAGCCGGGTCGCCCAGGCGCTCGGTGTCAGCCGCCAGGCCGCCCATAAGAGGCACTCTCGGCGCCTGAGGCCCGCGCCGCCCGAGACGCCTAGCCGGGGGCGTGCCCGCACGCCCGTCATGATGCTCGGCGCCAGCGCCCGCCGCGTCGTCCGGTTCGCGCGCGAGGAATGCGAGGCGCTCGGGCACCCCGGCGTCGGCAGCGAGCACCTGCTCCTTGGGATCCTCCGCTGTCGCGAGGGCGTGGCGGTGCATGCGCTTCAGGATCTGGGGGTATCGCTCACGGTTGCGCGCAGCCACGTCGAGCGCCTCGGCGGCGACCCCGGCCGCGCGCGCTCGTCGGACCACGGGCACGCCGACACGCTGCTGCCGACAGCGCGCGGTGTGCTCGAGCAGTCCCTCGGCGAGGCGGTCCGCTCTGGGAGCGACCGCCTCGACGTCGAGTACCTGTTGCGGGGGTTGCTGAAGGAGGACGGGGCCGCCGTGAGGGTGCTGAAGCAGCTCGGTCTCTCCGGCACGGCGGTCGAACGCCGGCTGTCCCAGCTGATCACCTCCCAAAGACCCTGACCGTCCGCAGCAAGGCGGCTCCGGGTCGCCGCTGCGCCAGGCAAGCGCATACCAGGCGTGCACTCGCCTTGCTCCCGAGGCGTCACCATCTGCTACATGTGTGCCGCGCGACCACATTCTCGAGGCGTGGTCGCTTCGACAGATGGCCGAGGCGGGCTGGGGCCGGCAAGTGGTCGGGCTCGCCGAAGACCACTCGCTGGGCTGGGGTGCCCCTGGTCAGGCGGACTGAACGCGAGGCGCTGGGCGTAGCGGCGTGACGGCGCCGCGTGCCGGAGCTCGCTATTCGGCGGGTGAGAGCTAGCGCAAGGTCGAGTGGCTCGGTGCGGGTCGAACCAGCCCTCGAGGTACTCGAAGCCGGCCGTCTTCGCGCCACCCTGGTGGGCCGCGGTGGTGGTGAATCAGGGGCCTTCTTCCGGCCTCGCGAGGAAGCTCTCGCAGACTCCGTCTCGCCACGGAGGCGGGGCGAATACGCCGTCCATCCGTTACACCCTCATGGGTAGAGGTAGACGTCGGCGAGACGGTCGACGAAGCCCTCCGCGGAGGGCTCGAGGAAGTTCGGGGCACCCTCGAGGAGATCCTGGAGCGCCAAGCCCTCGGAGCCGGCGACGAGGCGCCCGCCGAACAGAGGCTGGGCGGCGGTGACGCCAGTGAGCCGGCGCGCTCGCAGGCGGAGGAGTAGGGAGGCCCTCGCCCGGAGCCATCAGCCGAACCCGCCGTCGTCGAGGAGCCGGCTGCTTATCGAGTTGCGACGAAGACGCGGCGGTAGGTTCTTCCCGGCTCGACGGGCTTGTCTATGTTCTGTCGAGTCGTGACCTGGCGAGAATCGCGCCTCCCGCTCCCGGGGAACCGAACCTGCACGGCGGGCTGAGCGTCAAAGCGAAGCTCGTCTGCGCGCACGCGTGCGACGATCTCGTGTCCGGCTCCTGGGAAGCGATGTCGGGCTCGTGGGGGAGGGCCGCTGGCCGAGATCTCCGACACATCATCTCGCGACCGCGGATGGAATTCCTCAGTGTCAGCGTATGGGAGAATCGCGCCGTGCCTGAGCCGGCGCCGAACCCCGACGTCCGCAGCTTCGAGCAGCTCTGTGATGCGCTGCTGGCGAGGATTCCCGTCCACGCGCCGGAGTGGGCGGACCACGACGTCTCGGACCCCGGGGTCACCCTGCTCGAGCTGTTCGCCTTCCTGGGCGAGAACCTGTCCTATCTCGAGGAGGGAACTTCCGATCGGGCGTCGGAGACGCTTGCGGCCATTCGCGAGCGGTTGGAGGGACGGCTCGAGTACGTCGAGTCGGAGGCGCAGAGGGTTCGATCCGCTCTGGCAAGAATCGAAGCGGTCAGCCCACGCGGGAGCTGACGCGCCCGGCGGTGACCCCGGCGCCTGGAGAACGGGACGCCTCGATTGTTCCCCTCCGCGTGAGCGCAACCCTGGCCGAGCCGCTAGTCCGACCGCTTCGGCCACCATCCGGTTGCCGCCTCGCCATCGGTCTGTGGCCAAGGAGGCACGCGAAGGGTCAAGCCCCGGGCGACCGCTTCCTCACAAAAGGATAAGCGCCGCTCGTGCCGGCGGCCGGGCTCCAGCCCGCTGCTCAGATTCGTCCAAGGCGGGAGCCGGCAACCAGGCTCGCTGGACGCCCGCTTCCATGGGAAGCCGATGCTTTCGACGCTCTGGCTTAGCTCGGTCGCACGGCTACAGTCCGACGTCATGGCGGCTTCCGGGGACGTCCTGAGATTCGTTGACGGCAGCGAGTTTCGGATCACGAAGGCGGCGGCCGATACCAACGGCGAGTACCTGGAGATGGAGTGGTGGCTGCCGCCGTCGACGGAGACGCCTCCGAAGCACATCCATCCCCACCAGCGAGAGGACTACGAGGTGCTCGAGGGTGCCTTCGAGGTCCGCGCGCGCGATGGCTGGCGCACGG
>JACVRW010000146.1 GCA_014534235.1 Thermoleophilaceae bacterium
AAGGTCGTCGCTTCTGTTCGTCTGGTTGGGGTCGGCAGGCAAAGCGGAGTCGAAACGATGGCCAACGCCGCTCACGTTTGGACCTTCCGCGAAGGCAAGATCGTACGGTTGACGGTGTTCCAGACAATGGAAGAAGCCCTCCAAGCCGTGGGGCTGCCGGAGTAGGGCGCGCGGCTGCCGATCGCGGAACGAGAAGCGAGAGGGGGGTCCCGCCTAGCCAGGGTCGACGCGCCGGTCGGTCAGCCGCAGCTTCGCCGAGCGCGGCAGTCGCTTGATACGGGCCTCCTCGCTAAGAGCAGCGGAGCGGTCGGCGACTGGAATGATCGCCGCCAGCTCGATCGGGCGGCGGCTGCGCGTATAGCGGTTGGCGTTCCCTTGCGGTGGGCGACCAGACGGGGCTGAACGTCGGTCGTCCAGCCGCAGTAGAGGCTGCCGTCCGCGCAGAGGAGCAGGTACACCCACGGCATGCCGGGGGTTTCGCCGGGGCCCGGAGCCCACCTGCCGGTCCCCTTGGCGGTGGGACGTCGCAGCTCGTTTACGTCTACACCCACCAGGCCTAGCAGGCGAGGGCGGCGTTCGGCCGGGCCAGCGCTTCTGCTTACGACAACCAGGAGCGCAGCTCGGCAGTGCTGCCTCACGACGAAGGCGGCGCTCTGAGTCGGGTGTCTGCCGGGACTACCGCGGCTCTCTGCGGGCCACCACTCATCGGGCACCAGCGCGACGCGACGCTCCGGCCGCAGGTCGGTCGTGCTGGCCGCGGACCTCGGGCGGCAGGGGCGGCAGCCGGAGCGCGAGCGCCCTGCCGGCGAGCAGCCAGTCGAGGCAGCGGCGGCGTGGGCCCTGCCTGGAAACTCGAATTGCGCGGACTCGTAGCGCCCACGCCCGCCGAACACGAGCCGCATGGCGCGGTCTGCGCCGTGTAGGACGGCGAGCATCGCCCGGGGCGAGTGGGCAACGAAGATCACGACGGGGCGCATTCGGCGCTCCTTGCTCCAGTGGCGGGTGCGTAGGCGCCAGCCGCCGAGGAAGTGGTCGTAGGCGGCGAACTTGCCCGCGTTGTAGGCGCCGCGGCCGGTGCGGTCGACCTCTACCAGCAGGTCAATGGTCGCCCGCTCGCCGCCCGCCTGGCCCGTCCAGCTGGATGGACAGGTCGGGCTGGAGTATGGGCGGCGCGTCGAGCTGCTCACCGTGCACGGTGAGTCCCGGTGCGGTATCAGGTCCGCGAGCCGCACCACCCGTCATGCGCGGGTTCGTCGAGCCCGCGTGCGGGTGCTTCACCGGGGCCAGCGTGGCGGGCGGGCGCCGCTTCGGGTCGTGGTCGGAAAGCTACCCCGGCGGAGCGAACGCCCGCCCGCCCCGCACACGCCGCGCCAGCGCTAACGGTGCACGCGTGAAGCTGCACGCCCTCTGTCTCGGTGGAAGCTTCAGGCGCCGCCTCCACGACGCTCCTGCGCGCCCTCCGCGCCAACGCCAACCGCGGTTCGCTCGGCCGCGAGCGGCGCCGGCTCGTCGGCGGCGAACCGGTCGAGCACGTTCTTCGTCAGCTGCGAGACGTTGTTGTCGTAGTTGTTGTGCGATAGCGCACCGCAGTAGGCGATCGAGCTCGCCGACCAGACCGCGCCGCCGTTCGGCGTGGGGAAGTAGACGATGTCGCCGCGGACGCGCGCGTTCTGGCTGCCGCCGGTACCCGGCACGTTGAAATACAGCTCCTCAAGGACCTCGAGGTAGATGTCCGTGTGGTCCTCCGACGTGGCGGCGATCACGGCTTCGGGCGGCGTCCCCAGGTTCGGCTCGTAGACGTCGAGCTCGAGACCGGCGGCCCCATCGCCGACAAGACCGAAGTCGCCGATCTTCTCGTCGTCGCCGATGCCCTCGAACATCCAGGCGAGCGACCCGTCCGCGCCGTCCTCGGTGCGTCGGTAGTACGAGGACACGTCGAAGCCCTCCGAGCCGAAGCCGACGCCGACCAGCCGCTGGGGCGCTCGCCCGCGGTGGCGCCAGAGCGTGCCGTACTCGCCGGTGAACGAGAGGTGGAACTCCCCCGGCCCGCAGCGCCAGGCGTTCGAGCCGTGCCCCTTGCGCACCTCGATGACGTTCTTGTTCTCGGGGTCGTAGTTGATGACCCAGTAGAAGCCATTGGCGCCCATGTACATGAGCCGCCCGCCGCCCTCGACGTAGGCGTGCAGGTGGTCGAGCATCTGCTCCGAGTAGTACTCGGGATGCGATCCGGTCAACACCACCCGGTAGGGGCGGATCACCTCGACGCCCTCGTGGTGCAGGTCCTGGTCGGTGACGACGTCGAACTCGTAGCCCATCGTGATCAACCAATCGATGAGGTGCAGGTCGGCGTTGAACTGCCACAGAGACGGGGACAGCCAGTGCCGGAAGCCCGGCCGCATGTTGAGGATCGGCCGCAGCCGCGTCGAATACGCCACCCCCGAGCCGTCGCTGTGCACGTCATACGTTGAGAGCCCGAGCTCGCGGCGACCCGACAGCACGATGTTGCCCTCCCACAGCACCGGTGCCCGCGCTACGAACAGTTGGGCAAGCGGCGCCCACAGCGTCACGTGGTCGTTGGCATAGGCCATGTAGCTGGCCGTCGGGGCGAGAAAGCAGATGCGCTTCTCCTCGCCGCGGCGGGGGCGCACGTAGAACGGCACGTAGTCCGTGTCGTCGTCGGCTCGCAGGCGGCCCGCGTACAGCCCCGAGGGGAGGTCGTCCGGGACCGTCAGGGCGAAGTCGACCTCCCAGCGCACATCGTCGAGGTCGTCGTCGTGGAAGTGGATGGCGCCGTACTGCTCCGGCGCGTGGATGAAGTTCTGCTCCCTCGCCCCCCAGTTGTAGCCGGTGACCGCGCGGGTCGGGACGTTCACGGTGCGGCCGTGCAGCCGGTTCGCGGAGACGTCCGTGATGCGTCGGGTCTCACGGATGCCGTGCCGCGTGATCTCCTCCTGGAAGTTCCAGGCGGCCACCAGCGTCGGACCATGCGGCCGTTCGATCTGGAGGCCGATCTGCTCGCGCCCCAGGGCGGCGCCATGCGCCCGTGGCCGGTCGAGCTTGCCGTTGTAGTGGCCGGCGACGACGACGCCCACAGGCTCGTCGGTCAGCCGCTCGACGAAGCCGGCCATCACGAATGGCGCGGCGTTGTCGGCTGGTGGGGTCGCGCCCGCCTCCTCAGTCACGACCGCGGTCGTCGACTCGAGCGAGCTAGCGAGGGCGAAGCGGCCGTTCGCGTGGGTGACGATCGGCTCCTGGTAGAGGGTGACGTCCCCCCCGCCGACCGACATGGCCGCTAAATACCAACATCCGCCCAGCAGCGGCTTACCGGACGAGGTCCGCTGGACGTTTCCTTGGCCGTCGCCCAGCCACGCCTCGAGGCAGCCGTCCTCCCCGATGAACAACCCGTACCCCGCTTCGCGGGCGCCGTCCCACTTCGTGACAAGACCCTGCGCCCCAGGCCTCCAGTATCCCTCCGGCTTGGTCGGCATCGTCGGGCAGATCAGGACCTGCAGAGTGAACTCGGCGCCGCGACGCAGGCGGGGATGATCGTCGACCAACACGTGAGAACCCGCGTACACCGCTTGCACCCGTCCCGGGCGGCGACGCTGACGTACTGACGCTACGGGCTCGATCTTGAACCCCGGCCCGTCGGGGTTCGTATCGCCGTGGATGAGCTTGACGAGGTCCGCCCGGTACCGCTCCGTATCGCAGCTCACGTAGAAGTTCACCTGGTCGCCGGGGAACGCACTCAGCTCGTCGCTGTACCCAATGACCTTCATCTCGCCTCCTTGGACTACTCGGGCTGCAACCCGGCGTCCGCCAGCCGCTTCAGAAACAGACCATGCTCGGCCTCGTACCGGTCAGGGAAACTGTCGGGCAGCAGCTCGGGTGGCACGCCCGGCATGCCAGCGAGCGTCGCGATGCGCCACTCCTCGTGTGGCCTGGTGCAGACCAGTATGTATTTGCCCTCCATCTCCATGTGGTGCTTGCGCAGGTAGATGAGCACCCGTTCCAGCTCGTCGCTGTGCTTGCCGATCGGCCGCTCGCGGTGCTCGTCGATGATCGCTTGCGTGACGCGAGGCCTGACGTCGGTCTCAAGGATGTGGCGCTCGACCTGGAGATACGCCGCGTGCTCGCGCGCCGTCTGCTCCTCCAGCGATGGAAGCTCGACAGCCATCCAAACTCCTCTCCTCAACGGAACCCGTTGGTGCCACGCCGCTCCGTCACCCGCGCCCGCGGCGGAGGACGCCTTTGGACGACCGCCTGCTCACCGAGGTGTGGCTTACGTCGGCCTGACACGCTCCGGCTCTAGTCGCTCGAACCTTAAGACGGCATCCGCCCGCATGCAACACGCAGCCGAGATATTTCACGGCCTCGGTGCCTCCCACGCCCTCAGGGAGCACGGTGGTCCCCGGGCCGAGATGCCCTTCCCGGCGACGCGGCCAGGGCGGCGCGCGGAGCGCCGCGCCCGCAATGGGATGAGATCCCGCCATGACGGCGTCGCGATTCTCGCGACACGTTCGTCCCCATGAGCCGACTTTTCCCATGGACGAACAGGCGCGGCATTCGCGGAAAACGGGCTCGGCAAGGTCGCTCCTCCTTTTCGACGCGAGCGGGACCCGTCGTCAATCACCCCGGCGGCTGGAGCGCCCGAGCGTCGAGGGGGCGCACGTGCAGGTCAGCATTGGAGCCACTCGATCCAAGGAACCGTGTGGATCGCAGAGCGCGATGGGGTGTGCGTCGGCGGCGCGCACAAAGTGAGCGGCGCGCGATGAGGGTCCGCCGGCATCCCGTGAGTGACTCGAGCGTTACGCCCGGTTTCCTCGTTTGAGAGCCACACTGCCTCCAACCCGCTGGCCTGTTTGACGAACTCTTCGCGTCACTCCAGGTCGAGGTAGGCGAGCGCGGCGGTGTGGAAGATCACCAGCGTCGCATTCTGTGGCGCTAGCCCGGCGACGGCCTCGAGACAATCGACGAGATCGCCCCGAACGAGCTGGGGCGGCCGGCGCCGAGCGATCTCAACGGCGCGGCGTAGGCGGACCACCCGGTCGCGTTGATCTGGCCAGACGAACGCTTCGAGCCAGCGGACCGCGTCGTCGTTTGTCACATCGATGGGATCCACGTCGATGCCCGCGCGCCACACAATCTCCGGAAGGTGGTGCGGTAGAGGCACTCGGCAGTGAGCGGTGCACGCGAACACCGGATGTGAGGCACCGACCCCATGGGTTCCGTAGCGATAGGCATAGCGGTCGGGGAGGAGGCAGGGGGCCGGCGGCAGTACCGACCTCGAGAAGCGCGAGCGGCTGGGGAAGCCGGACGAGAAGCGGCAGCAGCACTGCACACCGGCCCGGCCCGTTCGTTTGGGTGCGGCGGTGCTCCAGTACCTCGGCCACCGCGTCCTGGTGGTCGAGCACTGCCGCCCTAAAGGTTGGCTCGTCGGCTGGGTACCAAACAGATAGCGCACCGCGCCGGGCAAGAGGTTAGGTTGGCGCTTGGGGAGGCCGCTCCGCCAAGAGGCCAGCAGCTCTGAGTCCTCGCGGCGTGTTCGGTCAGGTCCGCGTAGAGCGGCGACACTGCCGCGCGCCTCCTCTCGCCAGAACCGCCGGTAGTCATTGGCGATCGCTCGCTGTGATTCGCTCTCGATCACCAGTACGAGGGCCAGGCAGATGAGCGCTGAGTGCTCGGCGAGGCGCCATCGTGGTTGGCGAGCCGCGGCTGCGGCTCCTTACCCGCAAGCTCAATCCGAGATGCTGGGGACTCGCACACAGCGAAGCTTTTCCCGCGCAAGCCGCTTCTCCGCGGCCTCCACCGGGACGTCGAAAGGGTTGAACTTGCCCGATCCGTCGTCCACAATCTTCCGCTTGCCGATGGGTTCACCGAGGTGGACCTCAGCGCAGTGGAGGCTCAGGTGCTCGGAGCGCACTTTGGGGACTCGCAGGCGGAGCGCCAGACCGACCTCGGCCTCATCCAGCCGCACCTCGACCTCCGCGGGCCTGGCGCCGCTGCTGTGAGCGGTAACGAGCTGGACCACTCCCCCGGCATCGCTCACGCGCGCGGCGAGCCAGCGGACCTCCTCCGAGCAGCCGGGGCCGATGCATAGGTCCGAGCGGTAGCTGCCCGACCGCACCCCCTCGACCGCGAGCCGCGCCGGCCTGAACGACGGGTCGCGACCCTTGCAGACCTCGGTCAGAGCGAAGGTAAACGCTCTGGTTGGCTCGCTGGAGTCCCTGCTCCGCAACCGTGCCCTTGAGCGCGCGTTCGCGGGCAAGCGCCGCCTGGGCTCTGATCACCAGCCGCGCGCCCGCGGGGTGCGACTGCCTCGCCAGATCGCCGCAGGAAAGGGCATACGGATTGCGCGCGACCTCCCTGGCATGCTCGGGATCGGGCGTATCGCTCAAGCGGCGCGCCCCATCGCCGCAGCCGGCTCCCCCTAACACCGCCGCGAGGGCGAGCGTAGAGCGGACGCAGCCACGGGCTGCCGGAAGCCACATAAGCCAAGTCTGTCAGCGTGGAAGCGGCGTTCAGGCGACGCGGACCGTGTCCGCGTGCGCAGGCCGGCCGAAGCGATCACAGTGCCAGGTTCCCGGTACCTGCTTCGCCGTGCGCCGCGCTCCCGCTCGGCCCCGCGTTCCGACTCCGCAGCGACGCAGGCAGCGCGGTTGCGCCCTGGACCAGACGCAGGCCTCTCGCGATCCCTCCGGGGGGCGCTCGCACAGCGCAGCTCGGCAGTGCCAGGTTCTCGACGAATCCGGGTCCTCGGCCTCGCTCTCGCTTGTCGACGAGGCTGTCGCGCAAGCCGTCTGGGACGACGCCGCGCGCATGGGAGCGTGGGCGGCTACGCGCGACGACGGCGGCGGGCGATTTGTCCGCGACGGACGGACCGCGGCGCGAGCCCAGCGTTGGAACGCGGCATTTGTGCTCACTTCATCGAAGACCCACGAGAGGCGTCGAAAGCTTCCTGACGG
>JACVRW010000163.1 GCA_014534235.1 Thermoleophilaceae bacterium
GAGGCCGAACCCCATCAGACGCACGAAGTACGGCCGGCCGCTCATGATGTGCCACACCTCGGGACCGACGCCGGCCGCCTGGACGCGAACAAGGACCTCGTCGGCTCCCGCCGCCGGCGTCGCGACCTCGTCGAGCCTGAGGACGTCGGATGAGCCGTAGCGGTCCTGCCTGATCGACTTCATTCAGTGCTCCTGAGCAGGAGAGGAAAGTGCGGCGGGATCGTAGGCTGCCCAACGCCGCGGGTACGTGGCGATGGCGACCGCGCCCCGCGATGACGACCAGCGCGACCCCGACAAGCTCGTGCGCTGCCGGCGCGGCGCCGACGATCGCTTCGCGCAAGAGCGTGCTCTCCGGAGCGGCGGACATCGCAGCCATCGTCTTGCTGCTCCTTTCACCTTCGTAGCACGCGCGATCCGGCGGTCGGCGACACCGCTCCTGCCTCAAAGGGAGAGCGCCGGCCCTGGATGTGTTCAGCGCTCGTAATCGTCTGGACCGGGGGCGCCCTCGTGACGAGCACGTCGGGCGAGCACGAGCCCCGCGTCCCACCCCGGCGCGCGGCCGCCCGGTGGGGGCAGAACGGGCTCGCCGTCCAGTCCGCACTGGACGATGAGCCATGAGATGACCGAGTTGGAGTTCCACATGTCGCCGGTGTGGAACTCGTCGCGCCCCCAGACCGGCGTAGGGACCTCGCGCACCATGTCGAGCACGCACTGTGCGCGCTCGGCGTCGGCTGCCAGCCGGCGCGGGCTGTCGATCGCCTCGGCCACGTCCGGGATACGTCCATCGCGCCAGCAGCGCACCTCGTAGCGGAAGAGCCGCCATCGCCCGGCGAGGCGGCTGCCGACCGCGCCCTCGGCTACGACGCCACGCCCGGGGGTGTGCTCGTTCCACACGGGGGCCATCTCGATGACGTACCGGTCGCCGTCGAGGTGAACCTCCAGCGCCGAGTGGTAGAGAGCGGAGGGTCGGCGTCGGGCGCGCAGTGCGGCGCCCGCCTCGTAGAGCCGCCCGTTGAGGCGCACGAAGTGCCCGCCCGCCCCTAGGGGCAAGCCAGTACAGGTCAACCGAGGCGCTCACGGCCGGTCACGTCGGCTTCGTAGAACGGTGACCACGCGGCGGTTCCGTGTCCCCAGCCGGCCGTCAGCCGGGTCGGGATCGTCACGCCGCCGACATCGCGCTCGTCATGGACGTCCGCTCCGAACGGCATGTAGCCGGTGTCGCGGTCGCGCCAGCGCAACGCCCGCGTGAAATGCAGTTCCCCCTTCGGGCCGATGCCGAGGTGGACCTCGGGCCGCTCGGGCGGCACGTCCGATGTGGCGACGATCTCGCTCTCGGACTCGGCGCGCCATTGGGCTCCCCGCTCGGGTAGCAGGGCGCCCGGTGTCCAGACTGCCTCCAGCGCGGCGCGCCCGGCGCCCGAGCGTGCGGTGTCCTCGTCATGCGCGTCGACGAGCTTGAGCCCCCGCATCGCGACACGCATCGAGCCACGCCCGTCGGCGAACTGGTCATGCACATCGAGGAACCGCAGCGGGCCAGGTCCCGCGCGCGCCCGCCACGAGAACGACCGGGCATCGGCCTCCCACACCGAGTCGAAGCGCAGCCACACACCGACCTTGATCCGGCCTCGCAGGCCCAGCCGGACTCTTCGGCCGGGCTCGGCCTTGCGGCCGAGCGCGTGCTCGAAGTACCGACGGACCGGCTCGTCGATCGCAGAATGCTCCATGTCAGCCGTGATGCCGCGCGCCGGTCAACCCCTTCCATCTTGCACGGCGACGGCGGCCGCCGTAAACGCCTTGGCGCCCTCGTCTCACTCGGCGGTCCGGCTGAGTTCGGTCGCGGTTCTACCAGCCTTGATGCGGTGGCGCCGCGACGTGAGATTCGCCGGCACAGTGAGTGCTCCAACTCGCGCATTGCGATAGGGCGGCTCGCCGTCGGCGGTGCCCGAACCCCACTGCTCCGTTTCGTCGAGGCTGTCGCTCAAAGGCTCGGCGGGTCGGTCGCGGCGGCGGACGATGCGTGGGTCGTCGGGAGCACGGCCGCGGTGGGCGGTTCTGTGAGCGCCCCTGGGCCGTTGTTAGGCCCCGACGGTGGCGAGGCGGTGGCGGTGGAGCTTGGTGAGATTGTGGGTCATCATCAGTAATCGCCACTCGAGGCGCACCTTGACCCTGCCTCGCCTGTGGAAGCGGTAGAAGCCGCTGTTGTGTTTGGTGTCGCCGAACAAGGGCTCGACCGTCTGTTTGCGTTTTCGGTAGCGCTGCTGGCCGTGCTCGGTGGCGAGCAGGGTGCGCATCCATGAGGCGCGGCCGCTGGTAAACCAGCGTTTGGGGGTGCCGCGGGTGCCTTTGTCGGGCGCGACCAGCACCGGGATGTGCTTGTTGGCTACCACTTCGTCCATCTGCTGCTCGTTCCAGTAGCCGGCATCGGCGGCGACCGCCTCGGGCCGCTCCCCGACCCCGACCCGTTCGAGCTCCGCAAGCGTGGCGGTGACCATCGGGTCGAGCTGCGAGAAGTCGGTCGAGCTGTTGGTGATCTCGGCCGCGAGCACGATCTGCTGCTCGTTGACCGCCGCCTGCGCGTTGTAGCCCTGCACGAACCCGAATCCGATCGGGATCGGGCGCGAGTCCGGGTCGGTTGTGTTCACCTTCCCAGCCGGAACATCCGGCGGCCGGTGCGGCTCCGCCCGGCCACCCGGCCGCCTGCCGAGCCTGTCGCGCGCCGTCGCGCGGTAGTGCTCGTAGGCTTCGTTGGCGCGCCGATCGACGTCGAGCTCGTCCTCCAGCCGCTCCGCCGCCAACAGCAGCCGCTCGTCCCGCGAGCGGGGGATCGGATCCGGGTTCTGCCAGCGGTGGCGCTCGAGCTGGCGCTTGCCCTCACGCAACCAGGCATCTCGCCCCTGGCGCCCGCGTCCGACGATCTCGTTCGCGTCGAGCTCGAGCGGCACCCCCTCGGCTGCCTGCGCCTCGGGCTCGCCGGCCGGCTCGCGGTTCTCGTGCTCGCGCCGCAGCTCTTGGCGGGCCTGGCGGAAGAACTCGCGCCGGCCCTCGGCACTGCGCAGCCGCTCGGGCAGCTCATCACCACGCGCGTCGCCGAACTCTTCGTCCTCGGCCTCGTCGGTCGCTCTCGTCTCGGCCACGATCTCGCGCGCGATCTGCTCGAACTCGTGGTTGACCTGCGGGCTGGCATTGCCCGCGATCCTGGTGCCGTCGATCGACACCACCCCGGGCCTCACGAACCCCGCCCGATCACACAGTTTCAGCACCTCGGCGAACAGCTCGGCCAGCGCTTGGTCGTGGCGGCAGACGAAGCGCGCGATCGTCGCGTGATCGGGGACCAGGTTGCCGGTGATCACGCGGTAGGCGACATCCTGGCGACAGTGACGCTCGATCGACCGCGACGAACGCACCTTGGTCGCGAAGGCGTACAAGACGAGCGCCACCATCACGGACGGCTCGTACGCCGCGCGACCGTGGCCGTCAGCCCGATACGCCGCGTAGAACGCCGACAGATCCATCTCCGCCACCGCGTCGATCACAAACCACGCCAGGTGATCGACCGGCAGCCACTCGCGCACATCTGGCGGCAACAAAAAGCCCTGCTCACGACGGCCTTCTATGAAGTTCTGCGGCATTCCGGCATTCCATTGACCGGCTCGGACGGACCCCTTTACGCGACAGCGTCCGTCCCAAGCTCACTTCTATGTCAAGGGCGATTCGCTGTTTGCGGGTTTCTGAGCGGACTCGCCGGTAGCCCGTGAGGCTGGGCAGCGACCGGAATTGGGGGTGCTGTAGGTCGTGGGCGGGTCGTGGCGGGCCTTAGATCGGCTTAGGACGCCTCGGTTGAACAGGGTGAGCGCGTCGTGGCGACCGATCGCAGCGATTTGCGGGAGCCGAGGACGGCGGTGAGTGATCACCGCGGCCGGCAGCGGGCCGGAGAACGGCCCGTAATCGTCGTCAGGCGAGGTCGATCTAGCTGATGCAGACCATCGGGAACGGCGCCTCGCCTTTGCTGTTGGGGTCGGCCGGTGCTCGCGGGTGGCGAGGCGGGGGATCTCCGGCAGCTTGCCGACGATCGCTGCCGGCCGCGGCTCGATGATCGGCTTGCCGTCGCTGGCTTGCTGCTGGTCGGCGGGCGGCTCTGAGAGCAGCTTGTGAAAGCGGCGGGCGAGGTGGCGCTTGAGGGAGCGCAGCGCGCCTTTGCTGGTCTTGCCCTCGGCCTCCTTGCGCGCCAGGTACTCCTTGGTCGCCGGGTCGCGCTGGGCGCGGGTGACGGCGATGATGTGTAGCGCGTGGTTGAGCTGCCGGTCCCCGCCGTGGTTGAGCCGGTGCTGGGTGCGCTGGCCGGAAGAGCAGGGGATCGGGGCGGTCCCGGTCTGCAGCCCGAAGCTTGCCTCCGAGCGGAAGCGCTCGTTGCCGGCGGTGTGGCCGATCAGGATGGCGGCGGTCAGCGCGCCGCACCCCTGCTCGGCCAGCAGCTTGGGGCGGTGCGCGGCGACCAGCTCCGCCAGTTCTGCCTTGAGCTGATCGATCTGGCGGTTGAGGCTGCGCAGATGCGCGATCTGGTCGCGGGCGACCCGCACGCGCGCGGCGGCGGGCGGCTTGCGCAGCCGGCGGTCGACGCGGTCCAGCACGCGCGCCTGGTTGAACGCGCCGCGCTTGAGCGAGCGCTCGAGCTCCGGGCACAGCTCGAGCAGGTGCCACCGCAGCCGATTGATCGTCCGCGTCCGCTCGGCGACGAGATCGTCTCGGTGATCGAGCAGAAGGCGGATCTCAATCGCCCGCTCGTTCAGATACGCGACCGGGAACCGCTCGACGCCGTCCTTGACGACCGCTCTGGCGACCGCGAGCGCGTCGATTTCGTCGGACTTGCCCGGCTCGCGCTCGCCCCTGCGCGAGGCCCCCATCCGCTGCGGCGGGACGCGGACGACCCGCTCGCCGGCGGCCAACAGCGCCTGCTCAAGGCGCCGCGAGACCGAGCGGCAGTCCTCGATCGCCCACACCCGCTCGTCGTCCAGGCCCCTGGCCCAGCGGACCGCGGCCAGATGCCCCGCATCGTCAGCCCTGATCTCCCGGCTGCCGCACACCTTGCCGGTCCCCTCGTCGACCGCGGCGAGCGCATGTGACGCCTTGTGCGTGTCCGCCCCGATCACGATCATGCGCACCGTCCCTTCGTTTGGTTGACGCCGAATGAAGCGGATCTCCGGCGGACAACTGTCACGCAAGGCGAAAGCCACGCTTCTATCAAGTCACGCCGGCGGTCCTCGGGCGGCGACGGGCGACACGAGCTTTGTAGGTCAGGCCAAGCGGTCGACACAGGCGTCGAGAGTCAGCCCGCCGCCGGCCCGAGGGACCTACCGGTCGGGTCGGACGTCACCGCCCCGAGGGCCAACGACTCTGACAGTGACGGGCGTCTCGTTGCGCGGCTCCCGCTCAGTGTCGAAGATCGTCCGGAGCAGCGACGTCAGGGCGAC
>JACVRW010000035.1 GCA_014534235.1 Thermoleophilaceae bacterium
AAGTCGCGAGCCGCCGCGTGGCCCGACCCGACGACGCACAATGCTGCCGGCGGACGAAAGAGGGCGTCTCGCCCTGGAGACCCGGAACCGCCGCCTAGGACGAGCAGCAGCTGCGCACCCGGACAGTGCTGCTTCTCGACGAGACCAGGCCTGGCGGGGGAGCGTGGTTCGGCCGCCCTGCTGATGGGACCCGGGACGCTCGTCGCCCTGGGCGTCGCACAGCGTACGGGTCCCATCGTCGCTGTCTGTTGGGGTGTGACGGCTAGTGGCTGGTGCGCCCGCTGCCCTTCCTGCGAGCGGCGGTCGTAGCGGGTGCTCGGTGAGCGCGGCGCGGTGAGCGGACCGCGTGCCCCCCTCGGGGCCGCCGTCGTGGCGCACGCCGCGCGGCTGCTTGATCTGGTTGATCGACTCGATCGGAGGCTTGGCGGCGCATCCGTCACTTAGCCGTCGAGCATCGCCATACCTTCGATCTCCAGCAGGTGGTCGGCCCACGCCACTCGGACGACCTCGACGCAGGTTGTCGATGGGTAGGGATAGCTCCAGAACTCCGCACCGACGTCGCGCAGCGCAGCGAGGCCCTCCTCCATGTACCCCGCGCAGAAGTAGTAGCGGATCTGGACGACATCCTCGAGCGTCCCCCCCTCCGCCGCGACGACGTTGCGGAAGTTGACGAGCGCCTGCCGAAGCTGGGCGTGCATGTCCTTCGAGATCGTCGTTCCGTCGGGCAGGGTAGGTGTCTGCCCGGAGATGAAGACGAACGGCCCCTTTCGGGCTCCCTGCGCCCAGCCCGCGTTCTCGGGGGGCGTCTTCTCCATTCCGGGCTGGAGGTAGATATTGAAGTAGTCCTCGGGCTTCCAGACGTTGTCGGGATTGATCGCGGTCTTCCTCGCGGTGGGAGTTGCTGACATCCCTTACCTCCTTCTGTGATGTGACTTGAACGGCATTCGGGCGGCGTTGCGCTCAGCGCACGACGGCCTGGCGCCGTCCGGGAACTGTCTTTGGCAGCGTCCCGGATGTCGTAGCTCGCTGGACGGCGAGCTGCGCAGAGGTTCCCAAAACTCGGCGGCGCGAGCTAGGCCGAGACGAATAGCGAGTTGCTCGTCTGACGCCCCTCCATCCGAGGTCACGTCGCCGACTCCGGGAGAGCTTCGAATGCAACACGAGCTGGTTGACCTTGCCTGCTCGGAACCGCCGCAAGGGGGGCCCGTCCTCCAGCTGCAAGCTGTACGGCGGACAAGACGGAAGCGGAGCATAGGGTTCGCTGCCTTGGGTAGGTCTCAAGACCACGCTCCGTGATCCACAGCCGGCGACGGAAGGCTCAATCCGCCTACAGCGCGGTGCCGACCAGCGGTGCCATCGCGGTGGCGAGAGAGAGGAGCGCCTCATCGCCGCCCCGCCAGCCGATGAACGACAGGCCGACGGGGGCGCCATCGGCGGTCCCGGCCGGAATCGTTAGCTGCGGGAGCCCCGAGATACTCGCCATGCACACCAGACGCATGACGCCGACGCGGAAGGACTCCAGTTCGTCAGCCGGAGTTGCCAGCGGCGGCGCGATAGAGGGTGCCGTCGGCATCGCAAGCACGGTTCCGGGGACGACGAGCTCGTCCATGCGCTGCGTCGCTTGCGCCGTCACAACGTGCGCCCTGGCGACCTGATCGTTCGGGATCCTGGCCGCGATCTCCATGCGTTCACGGATCCCTGGGCCGAGATTCGGCCGATGTTTGGTGATGAATTCGCCGAAGCTCGCCCAGACTTCGTGGGCCTGAACGATGCGCATGGCCTCACGCCAAGTGTCGAGGCCCTTAGGGGCAGCGCGGTCATGTGTGGCGGCGGAGATACGATCCTGCGCGGCGGCGACCATCGCGTCCACCAGGGTCGCCACCCGCGGGTCCACGGTTTCGAAGGCGTCGTCGAGGATGGTCAGCTGCGTGACGGGGGCCGCGCGCTGCGGCGACTCGAGCAGAACGGCCCCGGCGCGGCGAAGCAGACCGGGGCTCGCCGAGAACCAGCCACCGGCATCGAATGACGGTGCCATCGCCGTGGCGCCCCCCATATCGAATCGTCCCTGGGTGGCGCGGATGCCGTACACGCCGCACAGGGCGGCTGGAACGCGCACCGATCCGGCGGTGTCGCTGCCGAGTGCCAGATCGCACGCTCCTGCCGCGCAGGCAGCGGCCGACCCGCTCGAGGATCCTCCCGGCAGACGGCCGGGCGCCCGCGGGTTGACCGGCGTGCCGTAGTGAGCATTTGCGCCTGTGATCGAATAGAAGAACTCGTCGCAGACGGTCTTGCCGGTGATCGTGGCGCCGGCGTCGAGTAGTTTCTGCACCGCGTCGGCATGGGTTTCCGCGGGCCGACGCGAGGCAAGCCACTCCGGGTTCCCGGCGCCCGTGCGGTAGCCGGCAATGTCGTACATGTCCTTGACCGCCGCGGTGAGTCCTGCCAGCGGACCGTCCGAGCGTCCCTTGATTGGTTCGGTCAGGTCATGCGGGACGAAGGCCGAGCGCTGGAGGACGGAGCTACGCAACCTCAACGCGGTCGACGGCGCCCTGCGCCAAGTACCAGTCGAGGATCTGAGCGCCGTCCCAGCACACGACCCCGGGTCTCGCCAGCAGCTCTGCCCAGAGGCGCTCGATGTACCGGATCCGGTGCGGTGAGCCCGACAGGTACGGGTGATGCGCGATAGACATGATCTTCGCCCGCTCCGCCGCTTCCTCGTACAAACACTCGAAGAAGTCGATCGCGCGGAGCTGCATCTCCTCCGACCGATGGTGCTGAAGTGCCATCGCCACGATGTCGTGCAACTCGAAGTTGTACGGGAGCGCGACGATCGGCTCGTGCGTCGTCCTTAGCGTGACGGGCTCATCGTCGCAGGCCCAGTCGCCGATGTACTCAATGCCCGCCTCCGAGAGATAGTCAACAGTGTCGTAGGTCTGCGTCAGCCCGGGACCGAACCACCCGCGGGGACGCGTGCCCGAGAACTCCTCGATCAGCTCAACGGCCCTGGCGATCACCTCCCGCTCATCGGGCAGCGTGTGCATCGGCTGCTGGTCGTAGCTGTGTGCGTTTAACTCCCACCCGCTGTCCACGCATGCCTGGATCGCCGCGGGATAGGTCTCGCAGCAACGCGCGTTGAGCGTCACCGTGGGACGGACGCCGAGGCGCTCGAAGACTCGACGCAACCTCCAGAACCCGACCCGCATGCCGTACTCGTGCCAGCTCCAATTCGGATGGTCCGGCTGCTGGGGCTGGCCCTGCGGCGGCGTAATCACCATCCGCGCCATGGGCCGGGCGATATCCCAGTGCTCCAGCGCCAGCACCGGCCAGAGCACGAGCCTCACGCCGTCGGGAAACTCGAGCGCGGGCCGCTCGTCCACTCCCGAGAAGGGCAGTCGTTCAGAAGGCAGCATGAGATTCACCCCGTCTGTTGGCGAGCGCCGTGGCGGCATCGCGCGGTTGCGATGGATTTCGGAGCGATGAACGATGACAAACGCGATGACCGTCGGCTCGGGACCGGCACTCGAAGGGGCTCCCATGGTTGCGACACGCTCGTGGGCAGCCACGGCGGCGACCCACCGGTGCTGGTTTTCGACGAAGGCGGGAGCATGACCGGACGCTCGCTTGTCGAAATGCCAGCACCGGCGGCGCTGCAGATCGCATGCCGGCGCGCCTCTGCTGGTCAATACTTGCGCCGATGTCTCGGGGGAAGCTCGAACTGGTCGATCGACTCTTGGCCCACGCTGCGGCGGGTGTCGTGGTGGGTCGGCGCGCCGTCGCAGCGGGGCTCGTCCTTGCCGCAGTCGCTTCGGCCCCGGTGGGCGCGGCGACGGTCGATGAGCGCCTTCAGGCGGTCGCCGACGGGGTTGTGTCGGACGTGTTCGTGGGCGCTGGGCTATTCGGCGGTCAACAGGCGTTCTACGTCCCGGGGACGGCGCTGACCGTCGATCTGCCGGGTCGGCGGCCTCGCACCTACGTCGCGGGCCGGGCCGACCTGCGCAGGGGGCGTGTCGTCCGGCCCGCCGACCGCCAGCCCATCGGCAGCGGAACGAAGCCGATGACGGCGCTGCTGGTGCTCGGTGCTTCTTCGGGTCGAAGCAGGAGAGCCGGACGACCCCGACTGAGAGGTTCGGGGAACGCTAGTGGGCCTTCTCGCAACGTCGCACCTGAAACTCCGTCGCTTTAGGCGGCAACCATGAGCTTGCGCTCGCGCTCCGCGATGCGGCGGTCGCGGTCGGGTCCGTTGCGGTGGCGGACGTGGGCGGCGAGGGCGTGTTGGAAGGAGTCCCAGTCGAGGTAGTCGGCGTTGTTGACGACGAACTCGGTGATGGGGCGGAAGTGCGCCTCGATCCGGTTGAGGTAGCTGGCGTAGGTGGGCAGCGGGACGAGCTCGATGTTGTCGTGGGCGGCGAACTCGCGAATGTCGGGCGTCCAGTTGGCCGACAGGTTGTCCTGGATCCAGTAGAGCCGGACCCGGCGCGGGTAGCAGAGGCGGACCTGGCGCATGAAGGCCAGCGTGTCCCGGCCGCGGCGGCGGCGCATCAGCCTGAGCCGCAGGCGGTCCTGGTGGACGTCGAGCGCGCCGAAGCCGTAGCGGACGCCGTGGCGGCGGTTGAAGGTGGCCCGGTGGCGCTCGGGCCGCTGGCGTCTGGCCCAGCCCGAGCCGTGGGTGGGCCTGAGCGACAGCGGCCCCAGCTGGTCGAAGGAGATCACCGCTCCGTCCTCGGGAGCCCGCTCGTAGAGCGACAGCACGCGGGCGGCCTTGGCCTCGTAGTCGGGGTCCGGCGAGGCCTTCCAGGAGCGGGTGCGCTGGAACGACAGGCCGGCCGCGGCGAGCACCCGTCCGAGATGGGCGGGCGAGATCCCGCAGACCCCGCGTGCGCGCAGATAGGCCGCCAGCTTGGGCAGCGACCAGCGCGTGAACGGTTGCCCCAGGCCGTCGGGACGGGCACCGGCCACCGCCACGATCCGCCTGCGGACCTCGGCGGTGATCCGGCGGGGACGCCCGCCCCGAAAGTCAGGGCGCAGCGAGCCAAACCCGCGCTCGTTGAAGTCGTGGATCACCTTGCGCACGTGCGACTCGTCGGTCTGCCACAACGAGGCGATCTGAGGAACCGTGTGCCTGGTCGCCGAGGCCAGCAGGATCGCCGCCCGCTGGCTGGTCGAGAAGTGCTTGGCGCGCTTGGACATGCGCCGCAGCCGCTCGCCCTCCTGCGGCGACAGCTCGCGCACGAACACCGACGGGCGACGCATCACCACCTCCAGGGTCGGGTGCATGCATCCCCTGTTCGTCAGCGGACGCGAATTTCCGGTCCAACGTTTCGAGAAGGCCCACTAGGTGACTGTCCGGGTTGCAGCCGCCCAATGAGCGGATTTGGAGACTCGGGCGGTCGGTGGCCCGGTTTTCGACGGTATTTCCAAACCGCGGACCGCCTCTTAGAGCGGTAGCCCGGGCGACACGGGCCATACAAAGGGGCTTCCACGGGTCCAGCGTTGGGGCCGATATGCGCTGGCTTAGAGTTAAGCGAACGCGCGCTCTTTCCGTCAGATTCTCGACAAGGCGGTGACCACCCAGGCCTCGCGGCTAAGCGGACCACGACGATCGCGAGGTACTCAAGACGCTCACGGTCGCGGACATTAGGGCCGCTCTCAAGGCCGTGGTTCCCCTGTACGGCGGGCGCTTCTGAGATGGACGCCCGTGTCAAGGGGCCGCTGATTTCTTGGCGCGTCTAATCTCATGGTGATGGTCCTCGTGCTGGGGCGGGGCGGCCGGCGCGACGGCAACGACGACACGTCACTCTGAGATGCGCGGGTCGGGACCGCATGACAGTGCTGCGTCGTGAGCTGCCTCGCACTAGGGTCGCGAGTCGGGATCGCATAGAAGCTGTCGAGGTTCCTCCAGCGGGTCGGCGCCGGCCGCCCCGCCCCAGCGGGTGAGGATTTCGCGTCAGGCGGCCACCTCCTCGCGCAGCGGTTGATGGGTCATGGCCGCCCAGATGAAGCCGCAGAACTCGCGCGCGACGGCGACGTTCGCGACGGTGGAGCGCTTGCCGTTCCGGGTCAGGGCGCGGTGGCGGTGGATGAGGCGGACCTGCGCCTGCCAGGCGCGCGCGAACACATCGGGTGGAACGTGCGGCTCGTTTCGGCTGATGCGCTTCGACAGCCGCGGTGCGTGCTGGTAGTGCCAGGCGGCTTCGACCAGCAGGCGCCGGGCGTGG
Source organism: Thermoleophilaceae bacterium (assembly GCA_014534235.1). Lineage (GTDB taxonomy): Bacteria > Actinomycetota > Thermoleophilia > Solirubrobacterales > Thermoleophilaceae > JACVRW01. Next base: position 6,216 of record JACVRW010000035.1, read on the forward strand.
GCGTTGCCGCACTTGGTGATGTGGCCGCGGTGGCACTGCTCGCCGGAGGAGTACTCCGACGGGGTGGGCCCGAGGAAGCTCATCAGCTCCCTGGCCGATGCGAAGCGGCGGAAGTCGCCGATCTCCGCTACGAGCCCGAGCGCGGTCAGGGTGGAGATGCCGCGGAAGCAGCACAGCCAGCGCACCGGGTCGCACCAGGGCTCGCGCTCGGCCACCTCGGCGAGCTCGTGGTCGACGGCGGCGAGCTGGGCGTCGATGGCGTCGAGGTGGGACAGCATGTGCTCGAGCGCGCGCTGCGCGAGCGGGTCGTCGAGCCGCTGCCGGCGCACCCAGGCGCGGTGCTGCAGCGTCCAGCTCTTCTTGCCGGCGAACACGCGCCCGTAGCGCAGCAGCTGCTTCTGCACGCGGTGGCGCGCCGCGCGCCGGGCGGCGACCAGGTCCGCTCGGCAGCGCACCAGGTCCCTGAGGCCCTCCTGCTCGGGCGACGGCGGCACCACGAACGACAGCTCGCCGGCGCGGTAGAGACGCACCAGCTTCTTCGCGTCGCGGCGATCGGTCTTGATCCGGTCACCCGCCCTGACCGGCACGAGCGACGGCGCCACGACATCGCAGGCCACCCCACCGAGGCCAGCAGCCGCAGCGGGTCGTAGCCGCATGGGCCCGCCTCGTAGCAGACCGCCAGGCCGCTTGGGCCGCCGAGGCGCTTGACCAGCCGCCGCAGCGCGCGCTCTGTGTTCTCGATCTGCACCACCTTCGGCTCGCCGCCAGCGGCGGGCAGCACCGCGCAGACGATCGAGCGCTTGTGCACGTCCAGCGCAACCCAGGTGGTGATCTCGGCGGGCGCGGTCGAGCTAACGTCCGGCATCGGTCGGTCCTCCTCCCTATGCGGCTCTGGCCGAAGCGGCCCTCAACACCGCGGACGCTAACCCGCGACCCCTGCGGAACCGAGGGCCGACCCTCGGCCGCCGGCGTCCATACTGACTAGGTCGAATGCTGGATGACTACGGCGCGTGGCTCCGTGAAGAATTCTCGCGAGTACGGCCCTCCTTCGCGGCCCACGCCGCTCCAGCGCTCACCCCCGAACGGCAGCCGCAGATCGCGCACGAAGAAGCAGTTCACCCATACCGTCCCCGTCCGCCATTGGGCGGCCACCCGGTGGGCCCGGTCGAGGTCGCGGGTCCAGAGCATCCCGGCCAGCCCGTAATTCGAGGCGTTGGCCATGCGCAGCGCGTCGGCCTCGTCGTCGAATGGCACGACGACCTGCACGGGTCCGAAGATCTCCTCCTGCACGGTGCGCATGTCGTTGCGCATCCCGCCGAGGACGGTGGGCTCGTAATAGTGGCCACGCGTTCCGGCCGGCCGGCCGCCGCCCGTGAGCAGTTCGCCGCCCTCTTCCTGTCCGAGCTTCACGTAGCCGTCGACCTTCTCCCAGTGGGCTCGCTCGACCAACGGTCCCACCTCAGTCTCGATGTCCTTAGGGTCTCCCACCCGCAGCTTCCTCGCCGCGTCGACGAACCGTTCTGTGAACTCCTCCGCGATCGAGCGCTGAACTAGCAGGCGCGAGCCCGCGAGGCACATCTCGCCGTTGTTGCCGAAGATCGAGCGGACGGCGCCGGCGAGCGCCGTATCCATGTCGGCGTCCTCGAACACCACGTTCGCCGACTTGCCGCCCAGCTCGCAGCTCACCGGGATCAGGTTCTCGGCGGCGGCCCCCATGATCGCCCTGCCGGTCGCGCTCTCGCCCGTGAAGGTGATCCGCTGGACCCGGGGGTCGCGGGTCAACGCCTCGCCCACCTCACCCGGCCCGAAGCCGTGCACGATGTTCAGCACGCCTGCTGGGAAGCCGGCCTGCAGCGCAAGCTCGCCCAGCCGCCCGGCGGTCATCGGGCTCTGCTCGGCGGGCTTTAGCACGACCGTATTCCCGAACGCCAACGCCGGCGCGACCTTCCAGCTCGCCAGCATCAGCGGAAAGTTCCACGGGCTGATGGCAACCGCAACGCCAGCGGGCGGATACAGCGTGTACGCGTGCCACTCGGCGGTGGGGTAGGCCTCGTTGCCTGCCAGGTCGGCGTAGTCGGCGAAGAAGCGAAAGTTCCGCGCGGCGCGGGGCATGTCGTGGCCGCGACTCTCGCGGAGTGGCTTGCCGCAGTCGCGCGTCTCTAGCAGCGCGAGCTCGTCCGCGTGGGCCTCGATCAGGTCGGCGAGCGCGTGCAGCAGCCTGCGCCGCTCGGCAGTACTCATGCGCGGCCAGGGTCCCTCGTCGAACGCCTGTCGTGCGGCCCCCACCGTGCGCGCGGCGTCCTCTGCGTCTCCGCGGGCTACGCGTGCCACTAGCGAGTCATCGTGCGGGTCGCGCGTCTCGAACGTCGTCCCCGCCGCGGCGGGAACGCGCTCGCCGCCGATCAGATGGTGTACTTCCGGCACCGCCGTTGCCGTGGAGCTCATTGGACCTTGGCCTCCCTCATCGCTCGGCCATGAGCCTGGCGCTTTCCAGGTGCGAGTCCTCGGCAGGGACCATCATGCCGGGCTGCGTGTCGGAGCTGACATCCCGCCCCACCCTGCGGCACCGGGGCCCGGCACGCAACCAAGTCGTCCGGCGTGGCCAGACGAGCCTGAGGCGGCGCCATTCGGTCAGACGCCGGAGATCGAACGAGCGCGCGCGGCGCGCTCGTTCGCGCGCGCCCGGATCGCCGGCTCATCGAGCGTGGTCACCTCCCCTTGTCGCACGACGACGCGACCGTTGACGAGCACCGTGTGCACGTCCGCACCGCGCGCCGAGTACGCCAGCGCCGCGAGCGGATCGTGCATCGGAGTGAGATGCGGCGTCTGTGCGTCGAGCATCACGATGTCGGCTAGGTGCCCCTCGGCGAGCGCGCCGAGACCGCTGCCGAGGCCGATCGAGGGGGCGCCGTTCCGGGTCGCCATGAGGAACACGTCTTGGGCGGCAAGCGTCTCGGCCTCGCCCGACGTGACCTTGTGCAGCAGCGCGGCGTCCTTCATAGCCTCGATCATGTCCTGGGCGTTGTTGCAGGCAGGGCCGTCGCACGCCAGGCCCACGTTGATGCCCGCCTCGCGCAGCCGAGGGACCGGCGACACCCCGGAGGCCAGGATCATGTTGCTCGTCGGGTCATGGATCACGTGACTCCCGCTGTCCGCGATCAGCGCAATGTCCTGCTCGGAGAGGTGCACGCAATGGTTGAGCATCACCGCGTCGCCGAGCGCGCCGACATCGGCGAGCATCTCGACGTTGCTCATGCCCGTGCGCTCGCGTACGAGCGCGTTGTACTCGGGCGTCTCCGCGGTGTGCAGATGAATGCGTGCACCGTGGCGGCGCGAGATCTCGACCGCGTCGCGGAACGACCCGGCGCTGGATCCCCACGGCACGAGCGGCCCCACGCCGATCGCCGTGCGCTCGGCGTTCTCGACCTCAGCGATAAGCCGCTCCGACCGCACGACGATCTCATCACGCCGCTCGACGAACCCCTCGAAAAACGACTCGTCGTTGGCGCAGCGGAAGAAAACGGTGCGGATGCCCGTGCGATCGAGCACCCGCGCCGCCAGGGCGTCGACCTCCTGGTCGTAGTGCGGCGAGAAGAACACTTCGCAGATCGTGGTGTTGCCGGCCTTCAGGTTCTCGATCGCACCGAGCTCCATGCTGACCTCGTAGTCCTCGGGCTCGAGCGCAAGCGGTACCTGGGCCTCGGACAGCCAGTGCAGGAGGCTCCGATCAGTGCCCAGGTTCCGGCCGAGGATCATGCACAGGTACGTGTGCGCGTTGATGAACCCCGGCGTCACCAGCATGCCCGAGGCGTCGAGAACTTCATCCACGCCGTCGGTCGGAGGTGTGCCCGAGCCCACATCCACGATCGTGTCGTCGGCGACGAGCAGGTAGCCGTCGTGGAGGACCGGACGGGCGTCGTCCGCGGTGAGAAGCGTCCCGCCTCGGATCAACGTGCGCGGCATCGCTGTCTCAGGCGGTGGCCGGCGCATCCCGGGCCGCGGGGCCAGCGGCTTCCCCCTGCGGGCGCCGGCTTCGATCCCATTCCGCTAAGTGCACTTCGGCAACGTGGTTGGGGGCGGCGAGCCAGCTCGGATGGCGCTCGAAGATCTTCATGTCGTGCCCAGGGAGCACCCGGTCGAGCTCGCCCGCGACGCGCTCCTGGAGCTCGCCGTAGGTCATGAGCATCTGGTACGTGCCGCCATTGGTGTAGCCGCTCGGCCACATTTCCTCGATGTTCGAGTACCACATCGCGGTATCGCTGGCGACGACGTACTCGCCCGCGGTCGTCGGTACTGTGAACCACTGGATCGCGAACGTGTGGCCCCCTGCGCTGAGGTGGCCGGCGACGCCCTCGACCGGCTCGTCGAGATCGGCCATGAAGTGCAGGCGCCCCTCGCCGGCGAGCCGGGCGAAGACCGCGAGATCGCCGCGGTCGAACGATGACGTGATCCAGCTCTCCGGCCCCAGCGGCGTGAATCGCGACGGGAGAGCGAGCACCTGGCACCAGCCCTGAAATTCGTCCCACTGCACATGTACATGGGCGTTCGGGAAGCGCGACATGTTGTTGACGTGGTCGAAGTGCATGTGCGAGACCAGCACGGTCTCAATCTCCGCTGGCGTGACGCCGACCTTCGCAAGGACGGTCTCTGGCGACTCATAGTCGTAGAAGCCGAAGCGTGGGATCCAGGGCTCATCGAACCCGACGTCGACAAGGTGGTGGTGGACCTTCCCGTCCTCGTCTCGCGAGCTGATCAGCGTGTAGTGCATCGCCAGCGTGGCAAGTCCCTTTCCCGAGTGGATCGGGACGCCGCCGCAAAACTCGAATGGCAGGTCGGTGTGCGCGTAGTTCAGGACGCGGATCGAGTAATCGGCGGCCATGAGGGTCCTCCAAGCCGGTGGTTTCCCTGATGCGTCCTAGGAATCGACGCGCCTGTCAACAGCGGCGTCCGGCGCTGCGGGACGAGGCGGCCGTCGCCACCTGTCGAAGCAACGCCCGGCACAGTGGACTGTCCGGATCGCTCAGCCCCCGGATCCCCGAGTAGTGGTCCGCCTCGGGCTGTACGAGCAACTCGCCGTCCAGGCCCCGCGCCCGCCACACGGCCAGGAAGTCCTCGCTCTGCCGCCGCAGCTCGGCGGTCTCACGTCCGCCGTACGAAACGAGCAGCGGCCCCGCGCGGTCGGGCAGGTGATACAGCGGGCTCAGGCGCACCACCTCCTCCCACGTCAGCTGGAGCGCCGGCTGGAGCCAGGTGTACGGGAACGGCGCGAGGTCGAACAGTCCGCTGATCGTGCATGCGCTGCGGATCACGTCGCCGGGGACCTCGCGCCAGTCGGCCTCCCAGTCGGTGGCGAGAAGCATTCCCACCAGGTGTCCGCCGGCCGAGTGCCCGGTCACGTTGATTTGCTCGTGTCCTCGGCGGTGCAGCCACGCCACCGCCGCCCGGCATTGGCGCACGATCTCCGAGACGCTGACCTGCGGGCACAGCGCGTACTCGACGACCGCCACGCTGACGCCGGCGCGCACCGGGCCACGGGCGACGAACGAGAAATCCCGGGCGCTCCGCGCGCGCCAGTACCCGCCGTGGATGAAAACGAGGAGTGGCGCTTCCGAGCCGGCCGGGAAGTAGTCGAGGCGCTCCGGCCGCGTGGGACCGTAGGGAACGTCGAGCCGGCAGTCGAGCTCCGAGCGCGCACGCTCGCTCTCGGCCTGGAAGCGCTCAAGCTGGCGTGCGGCATCGGGCGTCGCGCGCGATGTGTCGTACTGGGCGTCGAGCTCGGCCTGCGAGGTGAACTGGCGGTGCAGCGCTCGCGGCCTCATCGGCCGCCCGTCCCGCCCGCCTCGAGCACCATCTCGATCTCGACGGCGAAGCCTAGAGGCAGTGCCTGGACGCCGATCGCCGAGCGGGCGTGGCGCGCGCGGTCGCCGAACAGCTCGCCGAGCAGGTCCGAGGCGCCGTCGATCACCGCCGGCGCGTCGGTGAAGTCCTCCGTGCAGGCGACGAAGCCCAGCAGCTTGACCACGCGCACCACGCGGTCCAGCGAGCCGAGCGCGTCGCGCGTTTGGGCGAGCAGATTGAGCACGCAGGCGCGCGCGGCGGCGCGGCCCTCCTCCAGGCTCATGTCGGCGCCCACCCGGCCGGTGAAGCCGTCCGCTCCCTGGCCGGAGAGGAACAGCAGATCGCCTGAGCACACCCAGCCGACGTAGCTGCCAGCCGCCCGCCGCAGCGCCGGCAGCTGAAGGCCGAGCTCGCGAAGCCGTGCCTCAGCGCCCACGGGGCACGCGCGCGGCGCGGACAGCGCGGCCGCGGGAACTGGGCTCGGGCGGCAGGTCGGCCAGGCCGAGGTCGTCGAGCAGGGCGCCGAGCGAGCCGGCAGGGTCCCGCACATCGAAGTAGCGCGTAGCCATGCCAACGGACCGCGCGCCCTCGATGTTGGCGCGCAGGTCGTCCACGAACAGGCATCGTTCGACCGGCTCGCCGATCGCGGCGGCCGCGCGGATGAACGCCTCTGGGTGGGGCTTGGGCGGGCCGAGGCGGGAGGCCTCGATCAGCCGATCGAACAGGCCGAACACGGGGTAGCGGGTCGGCCAGCGCTCGCCGAACCAGTCACTCATGTCGTTGGTGAATGCGACGAGACGCACGCGGCTCGCCAAAGCGCTGAGAGCGTGCTGCACGTCCTCCCGCACGTGGGTGTGCTCGCGCCACAGCGCTCCCACGTCGACTCCGTGCGCTGCCGCCACCTCCGCCCAGTAGTCGCGCTCGCTCAGCTCGCCGCGCTGCACGGCCCGGTAGCGCTCGTCGCCGTCGAACGGGCCGCGGGGGAACCCGGGGCGACGGACGGACTCGAACAGCTGCGGGATGATCACCCCGCCGATGTCGAGCAGCACGGCCGCGATGCGCGGGGCGCGCACGTCGGCGCCTCGCGCGAGGGCCGCTCGGCGCACGCTCTGGCGCCGGCGGGTGGCCCACCCGTGCGGGTCGAGATCGGTCGGCGGTTCCCGCGGCGTCACTCGAGGATCGTCACGATGCCGCGGTCGCCATCGACGCGCACGCGCTGGCCGGTGGCGATCGACCGGACCGCGCCGCCGGTGCCCACCACCGCCGGCAACCCGTACTCGCGACAGATGATCGCCGCGTGGCTCATCACCCCGCCGACATCCGAGACCGTGGCGACCACCCGGGAGAACACCGGCGACCACGACGGTGACGTCGCCGGACAGATGAGCACCTCGCCGTGCTGCACGTCGTCGAGCTCCTCGACCGTCTTGACGATGCGCGCCGGCCCCTCCACCACGCCGGGCGAGCCGGCCTGGCCCTGCAGGGTCTTGCCGTCCTCCCCGGCGCCGCTCAGCCACGCCGCGACCTGGTCGGTCGTGATGCCCCACAGCATCACCGTGAACGGCTCGTTGACCTCCTCCGGCGGGGGTCCGAGCGCGGGCGGCGGATCCCACGCCTTGAGCGCCTCGTAGATCCGCCGCCGCTCGGCGATGATCGGGCGCCAGTAGTCGGCCCCGCGCGGTCGGCTGCCCACCGACCAGGCGGCGACGATGTCGTAGATCGCCTCCGCCACCTCGCTGCGGCGCAGGAGGAACATGTCCTCCGGCGCATCGAACGCCCCCATCGCGGACAGAGCCGCCGCCAGGTCGCGGCTCTTGCGCCAGAACGTCGCCCACAGCCAATGCTCGATGTAGATGTTGTGCTCCTCGATGTACACGAACACAGTGCGGGCGAGCTCCAGCATCTCGTCGAACGCCTCGCGGTCCTCGTCCGGCAGCAGCTTGCGGTACTCGCCGGCGATGCGCTCGCGCTCGGCCAGCACCTGCGCAGTGGGCCGGTCGATCTCCTCGCCCTCACGCAGGCGGGCGACGTACTCCCTGACCGCCGCGAGCGGGACGTCGGGGTCCTCGATCCACGGCTTGGAATCGTGGTAGCCGCCCGGGTGCCCGGGGTCGGTGCTGAAGAGGAACCACGGGTCGGCGGTGCGCTCCCAGTCGGCCACCCACTCGCGGCCGGCGTCGCTCTCGCGGAGGCGGGCGAACAGCGCGTCCGCCGAATCGGCGCTCGCGACCTCGTCGTTGATGCCCAGCCGCACCGCCTCCTTACTGAGACGCTTGAGCTCGTCGTCGGGGCGGTAGAGGTCCACGTGGAGGCCGCCAACCATCCGCGAGATCGCCTGGTCTGTGATGTTCGGGAACGCCTGCTTGCAGAACTGGAAGAGCGTGAGATAAGCGGCGTAACCCAGGTTCAGCATCTCGAAGTGGTACTGGTACGTCTCGTACATGACCACCACCAGGCGGTGGAAGTCCTGGATCATCCGGTAGCCGCTTGAGTAGCCTCGGTGGTCAAAGACGACCGACTCATCCTCGATGTCGGGCAGCGGCGAGAAGTCCATCGCCCGGATCTCCCGCAGGCGGGCGGTGACCTTCTGCTTCCACTCCTCGTAGATGGCGTCCCAGTTGTCGTAGTAGTGACCGGCGCGGCGCTGGAACAGCTCGGCGCGCGCCTGCAACTGGGCAGGGTCGGCGGGCACCGGACTGACGTACAGGTAGCCGTTGATGATGCGCTGGTCGACCCCGTACGCGGGGGGCATGGCGAGGATGCGCGTATTGAAGGCGCCCAGCGCCTGCCACCAGCACTCGCACTGGATCTCGTCGTACGGCTGCAGGACGCGCGGGTGATGCAACCGGTCGTGGAACCAGAAGCGCTGCTCGTCGTCGGCCCGGCGCTCCTCCCCGCGCAGGTGGTACCAGTTGTACATCTGCTCCCACCCGTCGGCGCCCTCGGGAGTGGCGACCTCGTACGGGCTCTCGAAACTGGTGGGCGTCGTGGTCATCGCGACTCCTTCGTAAGCGTGCTCACTACCGATTCCAGTGCGCTGCGCCGGCCCGCGACCGGGCGCTGAGCACGCCGGCTCCACGCCGTCTCGGGGCGACACTGAAGGATGTGGACGTTGTCGGGCGGCTCCCCGGCGGCGACGGCGAACTCGCCGTCCTGCGGCGCACCGGCGTGCTCTTCCACCCGCTTGGCCATCCGAGCCAGTTCGCCGAGCTCGGCGTCGCTCAGCGAGGGGTCGTCGCACCGCGGCGTCGGCACCGGCCGCCGCTCCGTGCCGCGGCCGGACGAATGGCGGCCCAGCTCGTGCGGCTTCGACACCACCTCGCGGCGCACGATGTCGCCGGTGACCTTGTCGATCACGAAGCGATCGGGCGTCGCCTCTCCGCCCACCAGCGGCCCGCCGAGCCCCCATACCGACTCCACGACGACCGTGGAGCGGTCGCCGTTGGCCGGGTCGAGCGTCATGAACACGCCGGCCGAGCGGGCGTCGACCATCTGCTGGACGCAAACCGCCATCGCGACCTCGCCTGCCGGCTCGCCCCGGGCGCGGTAGGCGACCGCTCGCGCCGTGTAGAGGCTGGCCCAACACGCCCGCACGCAGGCGTCCACGTCGTCGGCGCCGCGCACCCACAGTTGAGTGTCGTACTCCCCCGCGAAGCTGCGCCCGGCGGCGTCCTCGCCGACGGCGCTGGAGCGCACCGCGACGGGCGCGGCGGTCTCGCCCACGCGCTCGGACAGTCGCGCGTAGGCGTCGGCCAAATCCTCGCGCAGCGGGTGATGGGCGGTCGCCTCGACCACTCGAGCTCGCACCGTAGCGGCGGCGCGCTCGAGCTCGGCGGACGGCGCGTCCGCGGGGATCGTGGCGGCGGCGCGCTCGAGCTCGGCCGCGAGCCGCCGGCCGACCGCCTCACGGTAGCCGTCCACCGTGATCACGAACGCGGGCGGCGCCCGTAGACCGGCCGCCGCGAGGCGGGCGAGCCCGGCGCCCTTGCCGCCGAGCTGCGTCGGGTCCGGGGGCTCGTCGGGGCCGATCCAGCGGATGACGCTCACGATCCCGGACCCCGCCCGGGCAGTTCGTCGGCGCCGGCCACCAGCGCCACCACAGCGGCGTCCGCGGGTGCAGCGGTGGCGGCCTGTGCTGCGTCGTCCTGGACGACGAGCACGACGTCCCCGGCCGCGACCTCGACGAGGTCCACCGCAACGAGCTGATCGTCTCCCGCCAACCCGCGCACAAGCACCAGGCGGGAACCTTGGAGGCCCGGTATCTCGCGGTCATTCCAGACGCGGCCGACGACCTCGCCGAGCACCATCGGACGAAGCGCTAGGACTCCTGGCCCCGGCCGAGGGCTCGGCCGCGGGCGAGCGTCTCGCGGGTGCCGTTCTCGAGCAGGCCGGCCGACACCTCGTCCGGGCGCGGGTACATCTGGGCCGACCGCAGCTCGCCGTACTGGCGGACAGCGAGGGTCCCCGACTCCAGCGCCTGGCGCACGGCGGCCACCGAGCCTTCGACGGCGGCGGCGAAGATGCCGCTGCTCACGCGCTGTACGGCGGTGCATTGGACGTCGGCGGTCTTCATCATCGCTTCGATTCCGGCCGTGAGCGCGACGATCCCGCGCGTCTCGATCAGGCCGATGGAGCGTGGAGCTGCCACTGCCGTCGTCCTATCCGTCGACGAGGGCCGGATTTTGGGCGATGGCGGCCACCGGCTCGCTCGGGCTCGCGAAGATGATGGAGCTGACCGGCCTGCCGGACACGGCACGGGCAGTTTCCTCCCCGATCTCCGTGGCCTCCTCGACCGCGGCGAGCTCGCCCGTGAGCGCGACCGCCACCAGCCCGCCTCCCAGGCGCATCGTGCCGCAAACGGTGACGTTCGTCGCCTTCACCATTGCGTCGATCGCGTCGAAGATCGGCACGAAGCCCTCGGCCTCGATAAACCCGGCTGCCTCGTTCACGGGCCCGACCGTACCGCCGCACGCGCATTCCTGGAGGCGGTCGTCCGGCCGTGCAGGACACTGCGTCAGCTCACGGGCTCGGCCGCGACCAGGAGCGCGCGGCTGCGCGACGGCGGCCGGGGCGCATGGCGGCCTGCCACACGGGCGCTCCGCGGTTCGCACCCGGCGCGACCGCGGTCGCGCCGGGCCGAGGCGTCTCGACCGCCTGCTCGGACACCGTCGTGAATTCCATCACTGCCGCGCCCGAGCCATAGTCGGGACCATAGGCCTGCAGGGTCGCGCCCTGGACTCCGCCGCTGGCGCCGAGCAGCCACCAGAGGTGCTTCATGTGCTGGTCGCCGCGTGCGCGGTCGGAGAACTCGGGCAGGAAGGCACGGATCGCGTCGGTGTCGCCGCCGGCCAGCAGGTCGAACAGGCGGCGATTCAGCTCGTCCTTGGCGGGGTCGGAGATGTGGTCGTCCGAGAGGTCGATCTCGGCGCGATGGAACTCGGTGGACAGGCCGCCGATCGCGAGCGCCGCGGCTCGCTTGCCCTGATGCTCCGCTTGGCTGAGCGCCAGTGCGCCCAGACGCTCGGTGGTCGGCCCGTCGTGGTAGATGTTGTTCGCGGCGATGACCAGCGGGATCGGGCGCTCGCCCGCGTTCAGCAGCGCGTTGGCCACCACAGCGCCGGTGTCCACCGGGAACGCCTCGAAGTCGACGCCCTTGGCGCGCAGTCCCATCGCATTCGTGGCCGCCACACAGGCATGCGCCAGATCGGTGTCGACTCGCAGGTCGTGGGGCAGGTCGCCAAGGTCGTGCCAGACCTCGTCGACGTGCACGCCGTCCAGACGCGGACGGGTCTGCCACAGGGCGTCGAGCACGGCGATCCAGCGGGTCGAGTATACGAGCAGCACGTCGGGGCGACTGTCGGCCAGGCGGCCGGCGACCTCGTCCAGCGCCCTGCGCAAAGGGCGGTACGGCGGCTCGTCGCCACGGAGCAGCGGCAGCGGGCTGCCGGGGACCAGGAACGCGCTGACCGCGGGCATGGCTTACCGGCCCGCGACGATCGAATCGGTCAAGTCGAAGCCCATGACGGCATTCCCGGTGCCGATCGCCGCGCCGTAGCCGTACAGCTTGCCGGGCACCTCAGGATAGTCCATCGCCGAGAACATCCACGTGACCGAACCCGACTTCGTCTCTGGAAGCGCCTCACGCGTGAACTCCGGCATCAGCTCGAAGACCTCGCGGGTCCGCCCTGCGCGCAGCAGCTCGATCATCCTGACGTCCCACCTGTAGCCGAGGTCGTTGTAGTGATGCTCCTGGCTCATGTCATCCGGCGGGTCGGGCTCCTCCGAGAAGTGGCGGTGCGAGAGCGAGTTCGAGGCGAGCACGACGGCGCGGCGGCCGAGCCGCTCGATCGCGGCCCGTGTCGCCTTGCCGAGCACGTCCACCTCCCGAATCTCCTCGTCCGGCGTCGGCCCGTCCCAGTAGGGCCAGCTGTGCGACGAGAGGCCGACGACCGGCAGATCCCAGTCGGGCCTGAGCATGTGCAACGTGACGATTGTCCCGTAGTCGACGCGGAAGGCGGGGTTGCGCATGGCGCGGGCTAGGAGGCCGTGCGCGCCTGCCTCCTCCACGATCGCTTCGGCCAGCTGGGCGTCGACCGTGATGTCGTAGTGGTAGCGGAAGAGGTTGGGGAAAATCGGATCGACCGACTTGCCACGCAGATGGGGCACGGCTAGCACGTGGTGTCCGACCGGCGTGATCCAGTGCGGGGAATGGACGACAAGCACGTCGGGGCGAAGACGCTCGAGGTCGGCGCGCGCGGCCTCGTACGCCCACCGGATCACCTCCCAGCCGCCGCGCGAACGAGCCTCGTTCTGCGGGGGGTTCTCACCGTAGAGGAAGTGGGGCGCGTGGGGAGCGAGAAAGCCAGCGATTACTCCGTCAGGCATCGGGCCGACGGTAGCCCCCTGCGCGTGGGAGCCGCCGCGCGCGTCCGACGCTGCCGGACAGAGCCGCGCGCTAGATTGCGTCCATGTCCGTGGCCGCGTCCGGCTCCGCCGGGCATCGCACCAGGGACGGAAGAGTCAGCTCGGTCGCCAAGGCGACCGCGATCCTCGGCACCTTCACGCCGCTGGTGCGCGTGCTGAGCCTGCGCCAAATCGTCCGGCGCACCGGCATCCCGCGATCAACGGCGCACGGGCTGTGCGTAACGCTCTGCGACGCGGGCCTGCTCGAGGAGGTCCCCCACCGCGGCTATCAGCTGGGTTCGGCACTCGTCGCGCTGGGCGGGCAGGTGATGGATCGCACGGGTCTGGTCGAGGCCGCCCGCGGCGTGCTTGAGCGCTCTGTGCGACGCGATGGCACCGAGGCCCACCTCGCGCAGCTCGTCGGCGGCTGGGTGGTTTACCTGGAGCGCCGCACCAGCCGTCACGGCGCACCGATGAACAACCGCGTGGGGATGCGAGCGCCCGCCCATCGCACCGGGTGTGGAAAGGCGGCCCTGTCGCGCCTGCTTGACGCCGACGTCGAGTCCCGCGTCCGCCAGACCTGCGCCGCCGATCACATCCCGCTCCCCGACTTCGAGCGACTCGGCCGGGAGCTGGCCCGCGCGCGCCGGCGCGGGTACGTGATCAACCTGGACTTCCAGCCCGGACGCGTCTCGGTCGCAGCCCCGCTCGTTAACGCCCACGAGGTCGTCGTAGGTGGGGTGTCGGTAGCCGGTCCGGTAAAGCTGTTCGACGCTGCCACCGTCGAGCAGGCGGCCAACGACATCGTCGCCGTGGCCGCGACCGTCAGCCAGCGCATCGGCGCGCGCTCCTGACCGCGCTGCCGGTCGGCGTTCATCCGACCGTGTCGTGCCTGCCGGCGCACGGATTCCAACCGGCCAACTAGCGCAGCCATGAGTCGTTGGGCACGCGGGCCATCGGCACCTACCACCACGACTGCTATCAGGGCGTTGCCGGTCTGGCCGCCGCCGGTGCAGCGCAGGGCCGGTGGCGGGTGGTACGCGTCCGCGTCGGGGCACGCCACGCTGGGTTGAGCTCGCCTCGGACGCCGACCGTTATGGGTGGAATCGCCGTCCAATCCGCTGCTGGAGGTCGCTGACCTGCGCGCCGTCTGCGCCGCACGGCGGAACCCGGAAGCGTTGGTGGTCGTCGACAGCACGTTGGCCACGCCGCTGGTCCAACGGCCGCTTGAGCTGGGCGCCGATCTGGTCATGCACTCGGCCACGAAGTACCTGGGCGGCCATTCCGACCTGTTGCTCGGAGCGGTGGTCGCGGCGTCCGACGAGCGGGCGCGCCGGCTGCGCGAGCGGCGCGAGCTGGCCGGAGCCACGCCCGGCGCGCTCGAGGCCTACCTCGCCGTCCGGGGCATGCGTACGCTCGCGTTACGGCTACAACAAGCGAGCGCATCGGCCGCCGAACTCGCCGAGCGGCTCGCCCGGCACGCCGGTGTGGCGGTGGTGCGCTACCCCGGGCGCCCTGACCATCCAACCCACGCGACGGCGTGCAGCTTCATGTCCGGCTTCGCGCCGTCGTGTCTTTTGACGTGGAGGGCGGGGCGGAGCGCGCCGGTGCCGTCTGCCGATCGGTGCGGATCATCCGCCATGCCACGAGCCTGCGCGGCGTCGAGTCGACCATCGAGCGCCGAGCCGCCATTCCGGGCCAGAGCCACCTGCCGCCCGGACTGCTACAGCTCAGCGTCGGCTGCGAACATCCCGGCGACCTCTGGCGCGACCTCGAACAGGCCCTCACGCCGTGACGCCCACCAGCCCCGACCACACCGAACGCTCCACGCTCGCCGCCTGCATCGCGCACGTCGCCGGCGCTCCTGCGAGCGACGTCCCCCTCGACGCGGAGGAGCAGCGCGCGTGGCTGGCCGAGCGCGGGCTCGGGCTCGTGCCCGTGACGGACGCGGCAAGCTTCAGCTGGCCTGGACCATGGATCGCCCGGCGCCCAGCGCGCGACGGCAGCGGCCCGCGCGCCGTCGTGATGTTCGGCGTGCCGTCCGGCGCGATCTGGGACCCCGCCGACACCACCGACGAGATCCTCGACGGCTCCGTCCTGGCGGCCCTGGACCTCGCAGCATGGCCGCCGCACACCGCGGCCGAAGCCGGCATCGGCGTGGTCGAAGCGCTCGTCCTCGCGCCAGCCGCCGAGGCGCCCGTGGTGCTCGTAGACGAGGCCGTCGCCATCGTGGGACAGGGGCTGCAAGGCGACCGCTATGCCGACGGGACCGGCACCTTCGCCTCCGGACGGCCAGGCAGCGCACTCACTCTGATCGACGCCGCCGTCCTGGACACCTTCGGCGGCGACCTCGACCACCGCCGCAACGTCGTTGTCCGAGGTACCGACCTCAACGCACTCGTCGGCCACGAGTTCACGCTCGGCGAAGCACGCTGCCGCGGCCGCCGACTGTGCGAACCATGCGCCCACCTCGACCGCCTCAACGGCGGCGGCATCCTCCGACCGCTCGTACACCGCGGGGGACTGCGCGCAGACGTCATCCGCGACGGAACCATCCGCGTCGGCGACCAGCTCAAACCCGACTGACACCGGCGCCGCCCATCGGATCTCGCGCGAAGCGATAGCTTCGCTGGGATGGGTCTGGACACGCACGGGCGGTGGCCCTGGGTTGCGGCCGGGCTGGTCGTACCGGCATGGTCGTTGGCGGCCGCGCGCCGAAACGAGCTGCGCGAGGACGGTGTGTGGGTGGCGGGGCTGGCATTTCCGATCCTGGTCAGCCACCAGTCCGAGGAGTGGGTGTGGCCGGGCGGTTTTTTGCCGTTCTGCAACACGCGGCTGCTGGGCAGCGACCGGCCGGACTGGCCCTTGAGCGAACGCGATGGCTTCCACGTCAACGTCACTGCCGGCTGGCTCAGCGCCATCGCCGGTCTCGCGCTCTGGCGGCGGACGCCTGTCGTTGCCGCGGGCGTGCTCGTGATGGAAGCCGGCAACCTGCTCATGCACGCTGCCATGGCGATGCGGGAGCGTCGCTACAACCCAGGCGTTGTGACGGCCACTGTGCTGATGGTTCCCCACGCCGCGGCCGGGGCTCGCTGGCTGGCGCACTCCGAGCGTGTATCGCCTCGGCAAGGGCTTCTTGCAACCGCCCTGGGAGGCATCTTTGCCGGACTACCGCTGGCGATGAAGCTGCGGATGCGCCGTGCGTCGCGGCTGTCGCAAGACGGCTGACGCCGGCGCCGCTGCTTTCGCGTGCTTGCGGCACTCTAGGCAGGCCGACGATCACCGTCGCTGCGGACGAATTGGAAGCGTCTGCGGGCACGGGATCCCCTCCGGTCTCGCACTCGCTTCCGTCGAGAAGCAGAACTGCCCGCCTCCGCTACTGGTCGTCGTCCACAGCAGGAGCTGACGCGTATCCGGCCGGAGTGTCGCGTTCGCCGCGAAGGCGACAGCGGGTCGCCGCTCGACCGCGTCCTGAAATCGATGTAGGCTCGTCTCGGCAACGGACTCGAGGGCATGGACCGGGCAAGGTCGCACTTGAGGTCTAAGGGCATCACCAGCGGTCGGCTCCGCCGCGTGGCCGCGGTCGGATTTTCATGTTTGCGATCGCGGCCATCGTCGCGACGCACGGATCGGCGCAGGCGACTGCGACCTGCTTCGGCGAGCCGGCTAGGACGGTGGTGACTGGCACGATCCTCTTTGTCGGAAGCTCGGCCGACGAGGTGATGGTCGGCGATGCCGCCAACAGCGCGGGTGCGGCCAAGTGATCGAGCTAATCCCTGCCGAGGCCGCCCTGCTGGTGATCGACCCGCAGAACGCGTTCCGCCACCCGGACGGCACGTTCGGGCGCAGCGGCATCGACGTCGCGCCGCTCGCCGCGGTCGTGCCGCGCATCGTCGAGCTGATGCGCGCCTGCGAAGCCCGTGAGATTCCCGTGATCTGCACCCAGAACACGAATCACCTCGAGGACGCCGGCCGCGCGCGGCACCGGATCGAGCCGCACACAGCGAAGCGCGCCAGGGTCGCCTGCCAACCCGGCACCTGGGACGCGGAGCTGGTGGCCGACGGGACGCCCTCCCTGACGGCGCGCCCGTGCTGGAGAAGCATCGGTTTAGCGCGTTCTACGCGACGCTCGACGCCCTGCTCCAGATCTTCGGCACGCGGCTTCTGATCGTGACCGGCATGGCGACCAACACGTGCGTCGAGACGACGGTGCGCGACGCTTACATGCGGGACTTCGATGTCGTAATTCCGCGCGAGTGCGTCGCCGGCGTACGCCGTGACTGGCACGAGGCGGCGCTCGCGGTCTGGGATCACTACCTCGGCGAGGTCGTGGCGCTCGACGAGGTCCTCGGCCAGCTCGCGGCGGACCGGGTGGCGACATGAGCGCGACCGCCGTGGGCGTAGGCGTGCGCCTCGACGCGAGAACAGCTCTGCGTGATGCTCGGGGTATTTTCTGCCAGCTCAATGCGCGATGGCTTTGACAGTCGAGGTGCACCGAGATGGTCTCGAGACTGTCGTCTAACTGGCCAAAGGAGCGGAGCGTCGAGACGCGGGCGGGTGAACTGCGGATGTTGCGTCAGGGACGTGGCGAGCCGGTACTCCTCCTGCACGGGCTCGGATCTAGCGCAGACGCCTTTCGTCGACAGCTAGCCGACCTCTCGGATGAGTTCGATCTAGTCGCCTGGGATGCGCCGGGCTACGCGCGCTCGGCGGACGTCGCTCAGCCGCTCACGCTGGACGGGTACGCGCAAGCCGCGGTGGACGTGCTGGACGCCCTGGATCTTGATGTCACCCATGTCACCGGGGTCTCATGGGGTGGCGCAGTGGCGCTGGGCGTCGCCCTGGGTCACCCCGCCCGGGTTGCCTCGCTGGCCCTGATCGGATCCACCCCTGGTCGAGCGACGGATCCAGCGGCAGCCGCTGGACTTCGGACCCAAGCCGAGCGAATCGAGCGCAACGGAGTTGCGGCGTACGCGCGTGTCCGCGCGACCGAAGTCGTCTCCGACCATGCCTCGCCGGCTCTCGTGAAGGAAGAGCAAGAGATCATGCTGGCATCGGTGCGGGCGCGCGGCTTCCGGTCGGCGGCCGAAAGCCTGGCGCGTGCAGATTACGGACCCGAACTGAAGAGAGTCAGGGCGCGGACCCTGGTGCTCGTGGGCGATGACGACGAGGTCACCGGTCTCAAGCAGTCAAAGGCTCTGGCAGAGGGGATCCCCGGGGCGCGCCTAGTCGTGATCCGGTCGGCCGGCCATCACGCAAACCAGGAGCAACCTGAGGTCGTAAACAGCGAACTGCGCAACCACTGGAGGAGCAGCAGCAGATCGGTGTAAGTCCGACTGAGGCAGTATTCGGATCCGAGCGCCCGCTCGATGCCGCTCTCGCATAAGCGCTCACACCATCCGCTTCCACCAAGAAGGAAAAGACGGTCGCGCTGCTGGCCGCCGCCAGGGTGAGGGGCCATCCTCCACTGCTGCTCGGGTCCTCTCTCGACGGTCGAGGATGGGCTGACCGCTGCGCTCTACTCCTCGACCAGCACCGCATAGTTGAGCCGTTCCCCCGTCCTCTCCAGCGGCTCTCCGCCGAGTCGAAGCAGACGAGCTGCCTCGCGGAGCTGCCCGACTCGAACATTGTCCACCTGCCCGTCGCGCTCGCCGAGGCCTGCGTACTTCGGCTGTCGAACGACGGCTCGACCTGGAAGGACGACCTCGCGATCGCCTATCGAAGAGCTGCGTAGAAGTCTGCGTCCTCTTCAGCCCGTGCGACGAGACTCCAATCGCGCGAAGCGCGTCACTTGCGCTTAGGAGCAGCTCTGCGCGAGCCCCGGATCGCGGACCCACCAGACGCCCGCAGTTCGTCGAGGGTGTCGCACAAACCCTCAGCGAGGCCGTCAGATCGTTTCTAAGGGTGGGTTCCGAAATCGGCCATCGCATCCGTCACGCGACGTGCATCCGTCCCGAGGTCGTCACACCCGGCCGCTCTGATGGCCGTCTCCGCGATCGCTCAGCTGCTCTCCCAAGGCGGCTTTATGCGACAGCCTCCGTCCAAGGCGAGCACCTCGGCATGGAATGTTGAGACGCCCGCTTACCGCGCGATCTCGAAAGCCCCGCCCTAC
>JACVRW010000121.1 GCA_014534235.1 Thermoleophilaceae bacterium
CCCAGCTCGTGTACGCCCGGCACCTCGCGGGCGGAGATCCCCGCAACCTTCGTGACGACTGCGTCCGCGATGCTGGTCGAGCCGCGCTCTGAGCGCAGCGGCTCGTCGCCGCCGCGGTTTGCGCTGGCACCGCGCACCGCCGAGCTTTGCGCCTCGCTTGTTGCTTCCGCCATCGTCGAACCCCCTTGCTTACTTGTCCACTTAGTTGGACAGGCAGTGGGTAGAAGTTATGCCTCACCAGCGGCGCTCCGGTATGGAGAAAACCACCCATGGCTGCTCTGGAGCGGCATGCACGGCGGCGGGCGACGGGGGTGCAGGCTCGCTCGGACCGCGGCTCCAGTTCGCCGGTGGTCATCTCCGCGCGGCGCTCGCGCTCCCCCCTTCGCTCGACTCGTGAAGCCGGATCGCCGCGGCTTCGGTATGCGAGGCCGGAGCGGGCAGCCCGGCCACGTCGCGGCTGCAGCGACGGCCGCTGCTCCGCCTCGCGCCGGCGAGCGTCGGTCCGGGACGCTGGTCATCCCCCCAGAGCTGCGCGCATGCTGCCCCGCAGCGGCGACACGCCTCCGTGCAGACGCGGCAGTACTCGTGTCGCTCGGCGCGGCGCTCGCGCTCCTCGGCGCAGGTTCGTAGGCCCGAGGGCACGTTTCAAGCTGAGCCGTGGAGAAGGGTGCGTCGTATTCGCCTGGCGCGTGACCACCCCGCCTGCCACCATGCAGATGCCCGCGCGCGGTGCGCCGGTGATGCTGGCGGGGGTCGCAAAGGATGAGATCGGCGATTCCATCGTCTGCCGCATCGGTAGTCGCGATGCGGCACTCCGGCTGGCGGCCTTCGCGGCGGCAGTCGCCAAGCCGCTCGGGGCGCCGCTGACCGCCGTTCGCGTAGAGCACGCGACCCCCGCTCCGGCGGACCGCTGGTCGCCGCGCTCGGCGGACCCAGACAGCCCCCGTGCGACACGCCTACGCGCCGCTGCGCGAGGTGCTGAGCCAAGCCGAAGGCGAGCACGCGTTCCTCGCAGGGTCGAGGTTGGGGGAACCAGCGGCCACCCCGATTGCCTTAGCGGACGACGAGCGGGCGCAGCTGATGGTGGCAGATGCTAGGAAGCGCACGGGGCCGGCCGGCGGCCTGGGGCGGTGCCACGGGAGCCCGCAAGCTGCCCCGTCCGTGACCTTCGACGGCTCAGACGCTAGCGACCCGGCCTCAGCGTGGCAGCCGCCACCGCGGACGGATTGGGAGCGGTAGCGTTCGTGGCCCACGTCCGCCGCCGCAGCCTCGGGAACCCGGAGGGACGTGCTCATCGAGTGGGGCGCCTGATAGTTACCACGCGGCTCGGCCTGGGTCGGGGCGGTGCGCCTGGCGACCAGCGGGTCGACTCCCGTGCCTTGATGCCGCGCCCGGGCTCCGCGAGGCGCCCGGCGCGCCGCTCCCCGTGGCGGCGGCAGTTCCAAGCGTGCGTCGCGGCCCACGCGGACCCGAAGCAGCCCGCCACGACCTCTGCCGGGCGGTGCCATCTTCTCGTTGGCAGCCAACCGTGGGGTGTCGGGCCGGGACCCGCTCAGCCTCCTAATCGGGTTTGTCGGGGCGGGCGCTGAAGAGCCTTAGGCCGCGTGCCCTACTCCGGCCGCGGTCGCAGCGCCTCGGTACGGCGCGCCACCATCCCCTGGGGATACCCGCCGCTCGAAGCGCGGTCGCTGCGGCTGTCGGCAGCCCGGACCGCTGACCCAGACGCGGGCGCCGCTCTCAGGCAACCGACGCCGGACTACGGGCCCCGCTGAAGCCACGGGCCGTCTCGCCGACGGTCACTCCCGCTCGCGCTCGCGCGCGACCTCGAGGTCGCGCACGGAGACGGTCGCGAGCCGTCCCAGGGCAAACGCTGCCAGTGCGGTCATCAGCGCCCCAAGACCATAGAAGGAGCAGAGAAGCTCGATGACGCGAAGACCTTCGTCGCCGACCGGGCGCCCGATCGGCGCGCTAGGGCCGCCCGCGTCCCAAAGCAGGCTGACGACCGGTCCGATTGCGAACCACGCACCACCGAGCAGCGCAAGCCAGGCCCCCAACGCGCCACCGGCGCGATTCGCGCTGGCGATCAGGATCAGCGCACCAACCACGACGGCTGCCGCGGGCAGGAAGCTGAGCCAGAGCATGTCGGTCGTCGGGCTCCAGGCGTCGGACTGCCCGAAGGCGTAGCCGAAGTAAGGGCCCACGAGTGGCGAGAAGCCGCCCCAGAGGCCAAGCAGCAGCAACAGCGCCCCGCTGGCGGCGCCGCGGCCGCGCGGCACGGCCATCGTCCGGCGGCGCCCCGCCGGGGCCACCACTTCACTCCGTCGTGGCGTCGCGGCCGCTGGTTCGTAGTAGTGGTGTCGCAGCTGGTCTTCAAGCTCCGGCGACAGAACGGGGCCCCGGGGCGCCCGCGGAGCGTCCTTCACCTGCTGCTTCGTCGTGGCGAGACGGATCTGCTCCCCCTCGGTCCGCGCCTCGCCGAGCGGAACGAGGTGGCTCTGGCCAAAGCGACTGGGCTTGACGGCCCCCCAGCGAGGCCGATCTTCTTCGCCGTAGATCCGCTCGAGCTTCCCTAGCTTTCGCCCCTCGCGATCCAAAACCGGGCGACCCACGGGGCCGCCGCTTCTCACGTCTATCAGCGCCATCTACTTCACCTCATTCCGTCGCCTGCTCTCGCTCGCGTACCCGTCCGCCGAAGCCCGGCAACGAAGTCCGAATGGCCGTGTAAGCACGGCGACATCGTCCGGGTCCAGTGCCTGACCGAGCGGTCAGCTGGCTCACAACGTCGTCTTTCTCGTTCCCACGCACGGGCACGACGCAGGTGACGCAAGACAGGACGTGTCCATGTCGCGCACCGATGAGGATCGACGTCAGCGAGAGCTCAAGGTGCGCGAGCGCGAGGCGGCCATGCGCGAGCGCGAGGCTGAGGCCCGCGCCGCGCGGATCGCGAGCATCCCGAGTGCCGACAGCTACGCACGAGGCGCGCCCGTGGCCGGGCGGCGGTCCACGGCGCGGCGGGGAGGGTGGCGCGACGAGGTGATTGGCGTCAGCGGCCTCACCATCCTGGCCGCCGTCTGGCTGATCACCTCACCGTTTGCCCTCGACTACACGCCGGGCGACGCGGTCTGGAACCCGGTCGTACTCGGAGCGATCCTAGGGTCGATCGCGGCGGCACGGATGGCCGGCGCCTATCGCGAGACCCGGCTGAGCTGGATAAGCGCCGGCATCGGCGGCTAGCTGTTCGTCAGCGGGTTCTGGTTGGCCGACTCGGGCGAGGCCCAGTGGAACAGCTGGATCATGGGCGCGATCGTCTTTGCGCTCGCGCTCTGGAGCGCAACGGCAGGTGAGGGACCGGCGCGCCGTGAGCGCCGAGCGAATCCGCGCTCGTAAGCTTCGCTCCTTGTGCGTGGGTCATCGTCAACAGAGCGGGTGCCCCACCCCGCTACCGGAGGTGTGGGATGTCGTCGATGCCCGGCCCGCTGCGGTCGCCGT
Organism: Thermoleophilaceae bacterium; assembly: GCA_014534235.1. Classification (GTDB taxonomy): domain Bacteria; phylum Actinomycetota; class Thermoleophilia; order Solirubrobacterales; family Thermoleophilaceae; genus JACVRW01. Next base: position 3,490 of record JACVRW010000121.1, read on the forward strand.
CGGCGGCGACGATCCGCGAGCGCGCCACGCCTGCATCTCCACGCCAGCCAGCAAGCGCTGCAGCAGCTGACGGTGCGGTTGCTGGCGGGCTTCACGGTCGAAACTATCACCGGCTCTCCTCCACCGCGCCGACGAAAGTGGCGGCCGTCCCGTCGGCGATGGAGCGCTCGGCGCGGCAGCTCGCAGGTGCGCAATCGGCGGCGGTTGACCCGGATCCGCCACGGCACCGTCGTGTCGCCGGGCCCGTCGTTACGGACTGTCTCGAGGATGTGCCACGGCGGGTCAGGGCGGGTAACCAGCCTTCTGAGTGCCGCGAGGGTCATCCTTAGGACGCCAGCCTCGTGTCCGGCTGGACGGGCATTGGCTCGAGCGACTCGCGCGCGTCGGGAGCCAGCCGCCAGACTGCGGCACTGTCGCGGATCAACAGGCCGCGCTCGGCGAGGTGCCCTAGTGCGGTCGTGACGCTGGGGCGCGTGGCGCCCACCAGCTTGGCGAGCATTTCATGGGTCACCGGCACCTCGATCGATATCCCTTCAGGACCGACGCGCCCCCAGCGCTCGGCCAGATGCCAGAACTGGACGAGGAGGCGGGTCTCCACATGCTTGAGATTCGTGACGGCGTCATGGAGGCCCTGCGCCTGCGCCCGGGTCAGGGCCCGGCCGGTCAGGCGCGCCAGCACCTCCGGCCAGCGCCCCGCCCGGCGCACGAATGGCGGGTTCAGGATCGCCACCTCGCACGGCAAGAGCACGGTCCAGAAGATCTCCGCAGGCACGGGCAGGGTCGACTCGCCGTCGACGCCCCAGGGACGGATCAGATCGCCCTCGCCGAGCACCTCGGCCGATGCGCTGCCGAGCAACCGCACCTCCCGGACCAGCAAGCCCGTGACGATTAGCAGTCCCAGATGCCCCTGGGGTTTGGTCGGCCCCCAGCGGCCGCGGTTCGTTGCCCACTGGAGCCGAATGGCCGGCGCTAGCAGCTCCTCCCTGGCGCAGCTCAACGTTTCCGGGTCAAGATCGGCGCCCAGATCCGGCTCGACGTCGAGCACGCGCACGAGTCGCCGATCGAGCTCGCCGCCCGTCTCTTCCCACATCGCACGACGCACAGAGACCAAAGCTAATCTGAAATTAAGTTGGTTGCACTGCCTTCCGCGGCGTAGGGCTCCGCTGCCGGTTGACCGGCGACACTCGCCGCGCTCCGCCGCTGGTGTCCGTCCTGGTGACCCTCCCCCGAGAGAATCCGGAGAAGCGCGTCGAGCGCCGCTTTCAGCGGGCGTCGAGCGACTGCCGCCAGACGACGCGGCGGAAGGCTCCGCCGCCTAGGGCTGTACCGCCGCGGCGAGCAGGACGGGCCGCGGCGCGGAGCACACCGCGGGCAGCGGTCTCATCGCACCCCGAAGCCCGGTCGCCGCTTGAAGCGGGGCGCGTCTCGCGGGACCGGGGCACCGGGGCGAGTGGACGTCAGCGGTCGAGCTTCCCTTCGGCCTCGATCTGCTCCTTGCGGACCTGCTCGGAGATCTCCTCCTCGTCTGTGCGCGTCTCCTTCTCAAGGCGCACCCGCTCCTTAGGTACCACGCGCTTCTCGACGACGGGCACCTCTTCCTCGAGCACCACCTCATGCTCGCCGGTGGAGATCTCCGGGCCTGCCATCGCCGCGTCGACGTTTTCTTCGGTGATCGGCTCACGCTCGATCCGGGCCTCCTCGCGCTCCACGGGGACGCGCTGCCGGATCTCCTCCGTCACCACATACTTGCGGAGGCGGACTCGGCCGCGCTCACGCCGCGCCGTGCCGACGTGCATTTCCTCCTCGGAGCGCGTCATGGCTTCGTCGCTCGCGGGCCCGCGCGCGCCCTGCTCGCCGTGCCCGGTCGTGGCTGGCGCCGTGCCGGCTGCTTCCGCCGCTGGCGGCGCGTCCTCGGGGCGCATGCTCGGGTAGTCAATGCCGTAGTGGCTGTAGAGCGCCGCCTCCTGCTCGAGCGTGAGCTCGCCATCCGGATCGATCCTGGGCGCGTCCGTGATCTGTTCCTTTGCGAACGGAACGCGCACCCGATCCCCGCTCGGCTGAGCGGAAGTGATCGGCACGAAGGTCTCTCTCATGCCGAAGAGGCCGGTTCTCACCGCCGCCCAAGCTGGGATCTGGCTCTCCCCGTGGCCGTATAGGGCCGCCACCACGCCGACCCTCTCGCCGTCCTTGTCGACCAGCTCACGGCCCTCCCAGCCGTAGGCTGCCGTCATTCCGGTGTCGCTGCCAAAGCTCTGATCTGTCCCACGCATCGGTCCTCCTAGTCGCTTGGTGTACGGGGGCTTTCCGTCCGCCTACCCGGCGGTTCATCGCGAGAAAATGCACTCCCCGCTCGCTGTCATACACCTGACACCAGGCAGCCCCGGACCGCGCCCGGCGACGAACGCCGGTGGAGTCAGCGCTCGAGGTCGCGCTCGACGTCGATTCGCTCGCGGCGGGCCTCCTCGACGACCTGCGCGTCCTCGCGGCGAGTGCCCTTCACAATCCGCACCAGTTCCCTCGGGACCACGCGCTTCGTGATCACCGGGACCTCTTCGTGAAGCACGATCTGGTGCTGCTCGCCGGAGACATCGACGTCCGTGGCTCCGGGACCGGCTGGCTCTCCGGAGCTCGGCTCCTCCTCCACGCGGATCTCCTCGCGCCGAACGGGGATCGTGAGCTGCACCTCCTCCGTCACGACGTACTTGCGCACTCGGACTCGAGCGCTTTGACGCCGAACGGTCCGCACGTGCAGCTCCTCCTCGGACCGCGTCATGGCGTCGTCGCTGCTCGGGGCACCCCCGGCGCGCGCCACCCTGCTGCTCTCGGACGATGCGCCCTTCTCGCTCGCTCCGGTCGACGGGCTCTCGCTGGCGCCGGCACCCAGATCGTCGGCCTCGTGCGTCTCGGCGGCCGGGCGCGCCCGCGACCGCTGCCTGCGACGGGGGCGCGCCAGTACGGCGGGCTCGACTTCGGCTGGTGACGTGTGAGCCTTGACCTCCAGGTCGAAACCATCCTCGGGTTCCGGCTCCTGCCCGTAGCTCTCGTCGCGTTCCTGCTCGCGCCGCTGGGGATCGACGCCCTCCGCCTCCCGACGCGCCAGCGCGTGAGGCATCCGCTGCCGGACGAGCCTGACGCCACGCTCGGCGGCCACTCGTCCGACGGTTCCGAGTGCGACACCGGCGGCGACCGCGCGGACGCTGGCGAAACCACTTCCGCGCTTCGGCTTGCTGCCCGTCGACGCAGCCACAAACGCTGCGGTCGCGACGCGATACAGGTCGACCGCCATGGTTCTCCTCGGCTCGACAACTGCGGCTTGGGCGTACCCGACCGGCGGTCGCTGAAACAGGCAACTCGATCCCAGTGTGCCGCGAAGCTCGGGTGACGGCGCAGGCGAGATCCCCCTAATGACACGGGCCGTTGCAGGCGCAGTTCCTGTGAGAGCGGCAGTGTCAGAAAGCTGACAGCCACCCCATGAAGACCGGTGCGCCGGGCAAGGGCATGCGCATGCGATCCCGAGTGGCGAGGAGTCTCCAGATGCGTAGAGCGGTTCGTAGGTCAGCCTTGGTCGTTGGGTTTCTCGCGCTCGCTCTGCTTGGGGCGCCCGGTGCTAAGGCACAGGCGCCGTGTCCGCCGACGGTCGTGTCAGGCGGTGCCGGCGACGACACCCTGAACGGGAGCTCCGCGCCGGAGACGATCAACGGCCTGGACGGGAACGACACCATCGCCGCGCTCCAGGGGGATGACTGCGGCAACGGCGGCAACGGCGACGACGAGGTCAGCGGGGGAGGCGGCGCAGACGTGCTGGCCGGAGAGGCCGGCTTCGACCTGATCAACGGAGGCCGTGGCCGCGACACGATCGACGGTGGCGACACCGCGGACGACCTCTCTGGCGGCCACGACGACGACGTGGTCCGCGGCGGTGAAGGCTTCGACTTCCTGGCCGGCGGCTTCGGTGCGGACGAACTCTTCGGCGACGCAGGCCCGGATGACATCGGTGGCGGCCGGGGGAACGACCGGCTGCTCGGCGCCGACGGCGTCGACTTCCTCGAGGGCGGCCTCGGCGACGACCGCCTGTCCGGGCAGGCCGATCCCGACGACCTCGCCGGCGGCCGCGGATCCGACCGACTCTCGGGCGGCGTTGGCCGCGACCGCCTGTCGGGAGGCGATCTGACGGATCGGCTCGTGGGCGGAGCCGGCCGGGACACGCTCGAGGGCGGTCTCGGCAACGACCGCCTCTCCGGCGGCGGCGGGGTAGACCGCATCGACGGGGGGTTCGGAACCGACCGCTTCTCCGGCGGCCCCGGCAACGACCGCATCATCGCTGTCGATGGGCGCAGGGAGACCGTCGATTGCGGGCGCGGCCGCGACAGGGTGTTCGCCGACGACGCCGAGCGGCTAATCCGATGCGAGATCGTCGAGCGCACCTAGCCAGTGCGATACCTGCGCGCGGCGGCGGCCCGACGGCCCGGCCATGCGCACTCATCTGGCCGGGCGCGACGCGGATCGCCCACCCGTCTAGTGACGCTAACCCCGAGCCGTAGCGGCAGATCGCGCTTCTCTCCGCGTCTGGTCTTCGTTCGACGGACGTAGGGGGGACGGCCACCAGTGAGGTCCAACGCGGCTGACGGCGCTCGCCAACCAGCTGGCATCCGTTCTCTGCCGCCGAGGTGGCAGCGAACCGAAACCGAATTCGACGACTGGGCGGCCGCCGCGACCGAGCGGCTCGACCCGCTGATGGCGTGGCTCGGGGTGCTGTTCGCGCTGCTCGTCGGCTACGACCTCGCCGTCGACCTAAGCGGGACGTCCTCGCTCGTCCTAGAGGTCGCGGGGTGGATCATCTGGGGCGTGTTCGCGCTTGAGTTTGGGGCCAAGCTGTGGCTCGCGCCGCGACGGTTGATCTACCTCCGCAGGCACTGGTGGCAGCCGCTGCTGCTTCTGCTGCCGTTCCTGCGGGTTCTAGGCTTCCTGCGGCTGGCGCGCGCGGGGCGCGCGCTGCCGGCGTCGCGGGTGATCTCGTCCTCCTATCGGGCGGCGGGAACGGCCCGTTACCTGCTGCGCTCTCGCCTGGCCTACCTCGGCGCGCTGAGCACGGTCAGCGCCGTGGCTATCGCCGAGCTGGCGTGGGTGTTCGAACGCGACGTGGACGGGTCGATCTTCCACTCGCTCGGCGACGCCATGCTCTGGAGCGCTGCAACCGTGGTCGCCTTGCAGGGGGATCCCGTGCCGAACAGCGTCGGTGGTCGCATCGCGATGATCGCCGGGTTCGCGGTCGGGGTCATCCTGGTTGCCTCGCTCGCCGGGGTGATTGGGTCCTTCCTGGTCGACGAGCGGCGCGAGCGTGCCGCGCTGGCGGATACGGCCGCGGGCGCTCCTTCGGGGCGGCAACTGTAGGGCTCGTGGCGCAGGCCGCGGCGCTCGCATTCCTGGCGTTCCTGCATCTCATCGCGGGGCGGTTGCGCTTTCTCGACGTCGGGCCACGCAGCCGCTGGCTGTCGGCCGCCGGCGGCATCTCCGTCGCCTACGTCGTCGTCCACCTGCTCCAGGAGCTCGCCGAGGGACAGGAGTCGGTCGAAGCCGCCGGGGGCGATCGGCTTCCTCGAAGACCACGTGTACATCGTCGCCCTGCTAGGGCTGGCCGTCTTCTATGGCGTGGAGCTCGCGTCACACAGTCCGAGTCGAGGGCTCGATCGCCAAAGCGGCGTTCTGGCTGTTCTGGCTGAGCATGTCCTCGTTTACCGTCTAACAACGCGATCGTCGGCTACCTCGTGGTGCACCGGGAGGAGCAAACGACACGGACACTCGTCTTCTTCGCGCTCGCGCTCGGCCTGCACTTTGTCGTAAACGATCACCGCCCTGCGCGAGCGGCACCGCGACGCCTAGTGCGTGCCGCGTGGGCGGCGTCCTCCTTTCCAGGGCGGACCTTTGATCAGCACGTGTTGCTTGGGCTCACACGCGGGGCGGCAGATGGTCTGCCGGGAGGAACCTTTCGCCGCGTTTGGCTGGTTACTCGTCGGCCCCCTGTTGTGGCTGATGGGCACTGCACTTCGCTCTGCGCCATGTTCGCCCGACGTCGGCGCTTGCCGATGCGGTGTTCGAGGCGCTCGCCATCCGCATCGATCCATTCCGCGATCGCCGGCGCGGCCGCGTTGCAGCGCTGGCGCGGCCCCTACGCGGCGAGCTGGAAGCGGCTACGGGCCGCACGGCTAAGCGC
>JACVRW010000150.1 GCA_014534235.1 Thermoleophilaceae bacterium
ACCGCTCGTGCTCACGTTCATCTTCGACCGCGGCGCCGACTGCTATCCGCAGGTGGACCGCACCGAGCGCGTGATGCATCACGTCGACGGCGTTCGGTTTGCGACGGTCTTCTTCACGAGCAAGGAGCGCGCCGAGGTCCGCGCGCTCGTGAAGGCGCGCCGCTGGCGCCAGCCGGTGGCGGTGGACGAGGACGGCGCGGTGGCAAACCTCTATGGGGTCGGAGGCTGCCCGACCACCGTGTTCGCGTACCCCGGCGGCCGGGTGGCGAGCACCGAGCTCGGCAACCTCACCGAGTCCGAGGTGCGGCGCTGGGCGCGGCGCCTTGCCACGTCCGCCGATCGGGGCGCCGCCGCCGCTCGCGGGTGACGGAGCCCGAGCTCCACCTGCGCCACGGCTGGGTCGAGGCAGAGCTGGCGGACGAGTTCCCGGAGCTCGGCCTCGTCCATGCCCGCATCGACGCGCGCGCCTCCGGCAGCCCGCCCCACGTGAAGCAGCGCCTCCGGGCGCTGGCTGACCGATACACCGGCGGACGGGTGATCCACATGCGCCAGGATCCGGTCCCCTGGGCGTATCGGGTCTTCTCGCGCCAGGTCGGGATCGACCCCGACACCGACCCGACCCCGATCGAGGCGATCGGCCTCGAGCGGCTGAAGCGCGGGGGAATCCGCAGCGAGAACCTCTTGGACGACGCGCTCACGATCGCGATCGCCGATACCGGCGTGCCGCTGATCGCACTCGACGACGACCGCCTGGACGGCGACCTTGGGCTCCGGCTGGCGCGGGCCGGCGAGACGCTCGGCGGCGTCCGCCCGCTGTCGGCGGGGCAGATCGTCGTCGCCGACGGGGCTCGCCCGGTGGCGGTGGTGCTGGGCGAGGTCGCCGAGGACGCCGGCGTGACGCCCGCGACCGAGCGAATGGTGCTCTGCGCGCTCTCGGTGAAGGGAGTACCGCGCATCGCCGTGGAGGAGGCGCTGTGGATCGCGGCCGAGGTGCTGGTTTAGACTTTTGCGCGGTGCCGGGAGCCGTGACACCGAGCCCGCCGCACCTCGCGCCGCGGACGCTGCCGGACGAGCGCGCGGCCCGCCGGACCCTGCTCGACCAGGTGGCGCAGCTCGAAGCGGAGCTCTCGCAGCTGTTCTGCTCCACGTGGCCCCGCAAGGACTTCGACTGGCGCATTGCCGGCCGCGGCGGCCCCCGCGTGCTCTCGCTGGGCGAGCTCGAGGCGCTCCGCGACGACCTCGTCGATCGAGTACAGCACTGCCGTCGAACGATGTCGGACCGCACCTACGCCGAGGACTCGAAGCGGCGCCTGATCGAGGAGATGATGCTCGAGCCGGAGCGCCACAAGTGGGCGCGGGTGTCGAGCGAGGACATCGGCGAGCCGGGGTGCCGCAACTGGCACGTGCGCCCGCGCTTCGGCCTCCTCGGGATGCTGATGGGCTGGTGGCGGGTCGTGATCAGCTCCGGCTGCCCCTTATCGGCCGCGCGCGCGAGATGACCGGCGCCCATGGGCACTAGGAGCCGCAAGCGGGCGGCGGCCTCGACGCGCGCCGAGCGGGACGCCGCCCGCCGGCGACCGGCCGCCCGCGGAACCGCCGCGAGCCGCCGCCCGCCGGGCGCGCTGCCGCCGGCGCCCTGGGGAAGGTTCCCGCTGAGCGAGCTCGTGATCCTCATCGGGATCGTGCTCATCGTCTGGGGGGTGATCAGCGGCCGCGACGGGGAGGAGCGGCTCGTGGCGGGGCTCGCGATCGCCTCCCTCGGCGGCGGCGAGCTGGCGCTGCGGGAGCACCTGGCCGGGTACCGCTCGCACTCGGCCCTCCTCGCCGGCGTGGCCGCCTTCGTAGTGGTGACCGCCGTCGCGCTGGGCCTCGGGCCCGTGCGGGTCTGGCTGCTCGTCATCCTCGGTGGGGCCGTGTTCGGGCTCGCGTTCTACGCGATGCGCGAGCTGTTCAAGCGTCGGTCCGGGGGTCTCGGCTTCCGGTAGGTTCCCCGGGCGTGAACGAGCGGCGGCTGCGGATCGCGGGACTTCACCACGTCACGGTGATCTGCGCCGACGTGGCGCGCTCGGTCGGCTTCTACCGCAACCTGCTCGGCATGCGGGTCGTCAAGCAGACGGTGAACGAGGACGACCGCTCCGCGCGCCACGTGTTCTTCGGTGACCAGGAGGGCACGCCCGGAACGCTGATCACCTGCCTCGAGTACGCGGAGCTCGACGAGGGCGTGGTCGGCCGGGGCTCCACCCATCACTTTGCGCTGTCGGTCGGGTCGGAGGAGGAGCTGTCCGCCTGGCGCGACTACCTGCGCTCGCGCGGGATCCCGTGCACCGACGTGATGGACCGCACCTACTTCAAGTCGCTCTACCTCCGCGACCCCGACGGGCACCTGGTCGAGCTCGCCACGCTCGGACCGGGAGTGACCGCGGACGAGCCGCTCGAGGAGGTCGGCCGCAGGCCCGTCTGAGTCCCGGCGTCAGGCGGCGGTCAGGGCGCGGTCGTGCGCCGCGAGCGGCACAGGCGCCGTCGCCTTGGGCTCGGTCGCGCCGTTCTTTGCACTCAGCACCGCGGCCAGCGCGACCCGCTGGCGCTCGGTGAGCGTGCCGACCTGCTTGTTCTCGGGGATGCTGAGCGACAGAAGCAGCCGCCGGCAGCGCGTGCGGCCCCAGCGCTTCTGGCTCATGAGGAGATCGCTGATCGACATGCTGTATGCCTGCCACGGGCAGCTGAGGACCACCTCGGAGACCGCGAGCTCGCCGGAGGCGATCTTGCGCTTCATCCGCGCCCGGGCGAGTCGTACCCGGTTCGCGTACTCCAGAGCTCGAAGATGCTGCTCTTGGCCAGCACTGGCCGTGGCTGACTCGCCCATCAGACCTCCCCGTACTTCGGTGCGTTCTACGACTGCAGTTCCCCGGCGGCCTTACCCCGGCGGGCGGAAGCGAGACGGACGGACCAGCACCGTACGCGAGCACCCCGCCGGCGATCGACGCCCACTGCTCCTACCTCTTCCGACCACCTAGAGGCCGTGCCCCAATAAAGCCCCTGCACGGCGGGCCTGTCAACCGGGACCCAGGCCGGTCTCCCGCTAAGAGCGTGCTTTTTCTGGTGCTGCTCGTTTAGCCTGTCCGACGCTCCTATACGAGTATGTTCCGGTGGCGATGCGCTCCACGAAGATCGTCGCCACGATCGGCCCGGCCTCGCGCGAGCCGGAGGTCCTCGAGCGGATGATCGCCGCGGGGATGGATGTCGCCCGGTTGAACTTCGCCCACGGGACCCCGGAGCAGCATGCCGAGACCGCGCAGGCGATTCGGGATGCCGCAGGGCGCGCCGGCCGCGAGGTGGCCATCCTCGGCGACCTCCCCGGTCCGAAGCTGCGGCTCGGCCCCGTTGCCGGGGGCGTCGCCGAGTTGGGCCGCGGGACGCGGGTGGTCCTCACCGCCCGCGAGGTGGAGGGGACGGCCGAGCGCCTCTCCGTCGCATGGCGTGGGTTCCCGGAGCTCGTCGACGAGGGGGACGTCTGCTATCTCGCGGACGGCGCGGTGCGGCTGCGCGTGGACGGAGTCACGGACGGCGAGGTCGTGACGAAGGTTGAGGTCGGCGGCAGCGTCGCCTCGCGACAGGGCCTCAACCTCCCCAACGTGACGGTGTCGCTGCCCGCGGTGAGCGACGAGGACATCGCCCTGATGGACGCGGGCCTCGACATGGGGCTCGACCTCTTCGCGCTCTCGTTCGTGCGCCGGCGGGAGGATCTCGATCCCGTCCGCGAGCACCTGCGCGGGCGGGGCGTCGAGGCGCCGCTGATCGCGAAGATCGAGAAGCCGCAGGCGGCCGCCAACGGCGATGAGATCATCGACGCCGCGGACGGCATCATGATCGCTCGCGGCGACCTCGGGATCGAGCTGCCCATCGAAGAGGTGCCGCTAGTCCAGAAGCGGCTGCTCGCGGTGGCCGGCCGGCGGGCGAAGCCGACGATCACCGCCACGCAGATGCTCGAGTCGATGGTGCACTCGAGCCGTCCGACGCGGGCCGAGGTGACGGACGTCGCCAACGCGATCTTCGACGGCACGGACGCGGTGATGCTCTCCCAGGAGACGGCGGTCGGCCGGCACCCAATCCTCGCCGTGGAGATGATGGCGTCGATCGCGGAGACCACCGAGCGCGAGCTCCCCTACGGGCGCTGGCTCGGCGAGCGCGGGCCGCAGGCGAGCAACCAGTACCACGCGATCGCCTTCGGCGCGGTCGGGGCGGTCTATCAGCTCGGGCTGAAGTGCATCGTGTCGCCCACGAACACGGGCACGACGGCGCGCCTCATCTCCGCGTACCGGCCGAAGGCGCCGGTGCTGGCGCTGTCGCCGCGCCGCGACGTGGTGCGGCACTGCCAGCTCCTGTGGGGCGTGCACCCGCAGGTCCACGACGAGCCGCTCGACACGCTCGATTTGATCGAGTCCTGCGGAGAGGCGGCGTGCCGCGCCGGATTCGCGCGGAAGGGCGACAAGATCGGCATCACCGCCGGGCTGCCCGCCGGTCGCGCCGGCGGCACGAATCTGTTCAAGGTCCACACGGTCGAGTAGGCGCTAGGCGGTCGCCGCGCGGCGGCGCTCGCGAAACGCGCGCGCCTTCTCCAGATTCCCGCACACCTCCATCTGGCACCACCGTCCGGAACGGTTCTTCGACCGATCGTAGAAGGCCCACTCGCACTCCTCACGGGGACAGGCCTTGAGTCGGTCCCAGTGCCCCTGCTGCACCGCGGCGGCCACGATCGCCATCAGCCGGGCGACGGCGCCGTCGACGCCGCGGGCATCGGGGACGAGCTTCGGGTCCTCGCCGGGGCGGAACCGGACGCGGACATCGGCGCGGCTTACGGCTTGGTCGAGGCGCTCGATCTTCTGGTCGTCGAAGGGCAGGCCGTTGTTGGCGAGCAGCACCGCCCGCAGTCCCTCGCGCACGTCACGCACGCGGTCGAGGTCGGCTTCGGTCACCGGCTCGCCAGCAGCCAGGAGACCACGCTCGACGAGCCAGTCGTGTAGCGCCGGCGGGCTGCCCAGCTCGTCCTCGCCGGTCTCGAGGTCGACGCTGTTGACCAACCGCTGCACGAGGTAGAGCGGCTGGGGCGCGGTCTTCTCGGGGGTGGATTCGCCGGGCGCCATGGGCTCATTCGAGCTTATTCGAACCAGCGGGTTCCGTAACCAGCAAAAAGAATTTATCGGTGTTAAGCTACCGGCGACCGGGTATAGACGGTTATGGCCCGATCGCAGGGAGCCGAGATGACCGAGTGGATCACGATCAGGCAAACGGCCGCGCGCCGACCTCAGTCGAGCGGCAGCATCGCCGGACCCTCGACGCGCGCGAACACGAGGGAGCTCTGGATGCGGGCGACCTCCCGGCGCTCGGTGAGGCGCCAGACGATGTCGCGCAGATGGGCCATGTCCCGCACCGCCACGTGGACGATGAAGTCGGTCGTGCCCGTGAGCGCCATGACCCGCACCGTCTCCGGGAGACGGGCGGTCTCCTCGAGCAGGGCTTCGATCGCCTCGCGGTGCGCGGCGCGCTGCTGGATCGAGAGGACCGCCTCCATCGGGCGGCCGACCGCAGCGGGGTCGACGTCCGCCCGGAAGCCCCGAATCACGCCTCGCGCCTGCAGCTCCCGCACGCGCTCGAGGCACGTGGAGGGGGCGACTCCGACCGTCTCGGCAAGCGCCTTGTTCGTCTGGCGCGCATCCTTCTGGAGCTCCCGCAACAGGGCGATAGTTACCGAATCGAATTCGCCCGAGCCAGCCATTGGCCAATCATCCTTCGATGAGGGGCGCCTTTCTCCACACCGCAAGTAGCGTACTCGCCTCCATGCCGGAATCGGACATCGCAAGGACAAGAGAGCGGGCAAGCCGGCGGACCGCGCCGGGCGCGGGCTACCGCGAGGGGGCCCGCGCCGTCCTGCCGCTGATCCCGGCCGTGGTCGCGTTCGGCGCCTCATTCGGCGTGCTCGCGCAGGCGGCCGGCATGGGTGCGGCGGCCTCGCTCGCGATGTCGGCCACCACGTTCGCCGGCTCGGCGCAGTTCGCGGTCGTATCGGTCCTCGGTGCGGGCGGCACCGTCGCCGCCGCTATCGTCGCCGCGGTGCTCCTGAACGCCCGCTACGGGCCGATGGCGCTGGCGGCTGCCGATGCCTTCAAGGGCGGGCCCCTGCGCCGCCTCCTCGAGGCGCAGCTGCTCGTCGACGAGAGCTGGGCCCTGTCGAACCGGGACGGTCGCTTCGACCGGCGCGTGCTCCTCGGAGCGGGCGCGCTCCTATACCTCGGCTGGAACGCCGGGACGGCCGTCGGCGTCCTCGCCGGCGACAGCCTCGCCGATCCCGCCAGCCTTGGCCTCGACGCCGCGTTTCCCGCCCTGTTCATGGCGCTTCTTGTTCCGCTGCTTCGCTCCCGGACCGCCGCAGCCGCGGCGCTGCTCGGCGCCGGGATCGCGCTCGCCTTGACGCCGCTGACCCCCGCCGGCGTACCGGTGATCGCCGCCACCGCCGCCTGCCTCGTCGGCTTGACGCGAGCGCGTTCCGTCCCCGCGGCCGAGGAGGCCGGCGAGGCCACCGGACGCGACGGTCGCGCGGCGGCCGGCGAGGGCCGTGGGCGCGATCCGCGTCCGGCGCCCGGCGACGCCCGTGGCTGCTCGGGCCCCTCCCACGAGGCGCGGTCGCCCGGTTGCCGGCCCCAGGAGGCATCGCCGTGAGCGCCGCCTGGCTCGCCGTGCTCGTGGTGGGGGCCGCCACGATCGCGCTCAAGGCGGCCGGACCGGTGTTCGCAGGGGAGCGTGAGCTCCCGGCCGGCGCGTCGCGCGTGCTCG
>JACVRW010000155.1 GCA_014534235.1 Thermoleophilaceae bacterium
ATTCCCCGTGTCGCGCCGGTCACAACGCAGATCCTGCCGTCCAGACCCAGGTCCATGAGGAGATGATCGCCGAATGAAGTCGCACACTGTCTACCGGACGTTCAACACCCCGGAGCGCCGGGAGTTCGTCCGCATCACGGAGGACGTGCAGGCCGCGGTCGACGCGGCCGACGTGGCGGAGGGGCTCGCGCTCGTCGCCGCGATGCACATCACCGCCGCGGTCTGGATCAACGACGACGAGCCCGGGCTCCACGAGGACACCCTCGAGTGGCTCGACAAGGTCGCCCCGCCGAGCTGGAAGCCGCCGGCGAACGCGGTGGCGGCCGAGCTGCTGCCCGACCCCGGCGACTACCGCCACCACCGCGGCGGCGAGGACAATGGCGATGCCCACCTGAAGAACCTGCTCGTCCACCATCAGGTGATCGTTCCGGTGACGGACGGCCGGCTCGACCTGGGCCCCTGGCAGCAGGTCTTCTACTGCGAGTTCGACGGCCGGCGGCGCAAGCGGATGATCATCAAGGTGATCGGCGACTAGCTCGCGCCGTAGGCCTCCGGGTTGGCGCAGTTGGGCATGCGCTCGCCCGCGAGGCCGGCTATCAGGTTGTCCACGGCCATGTCCGCCATCCGCTCACGGGTGGCGCGGGCGGCGGAGCCGATGTGAGGGACGACGACCAGCGCCGGCGCCTCGAGAAGGGCGTGGTCGGCGGGGAGCGGCTCCGGATCCGTCACGTCGAGCGCCGCGCCCGCAATCTGCCCCTCGTGCAGCGCCCGGGCCAGCGCGTCTGAGTCCACCATGGGCCCGCGTGCCGTGTTGATCAGGTATGCGGTCGGCTTCATGTGACCGAGCGCGTCGGCGTCGATCAGGCCGCGGGTCGCCGGCGTGAGCGGCGCGTGCAGCGTCACGAAATCCGAGCGCTCGAGCAGCTCGTCGAGCGGCGTTCCGCCGCCGCGCCCGGTGTGGAGCACCTCGCACCCAAATCCCTTGCAGCGCCGCGCGACCGCCCGGCCGATGCGGCCAAATCCCACGATCCCAACCGTGGCGTCGTGGAGGTCGTGGCCGAGCAGCAGATCGGGCTCCCAGGTTCGCCACTCACCGCGCCGCACGTACGCATCCCCCTCGACGATCCGCCGGCCGATGGCCAGCATCAGCCCGACCGCCAGGTCGGCGGTCGACTCGGTCAGCACCTCCGGGGTGTTCCCCACCGGGATGCCGCGCGCGGTAGCCGCCTCCACGTCGACGTTGTCGACACCGACCGCGTAGTTCGAGACCGCCCGCAGCGACGGCGCCGCGGCCAGCAGGTCCGCGTCCACCTTCTCGGTCAGCAGCGTCAGCAGGCCGTGGAGCTCCGGCGCCCGCGCGAGCAACTCCTCTGGTGGCGGCGGGAGGCGCTCGTCCCATGTCTCGAGGTCGTGCACCGCCGATAGCCGCTCGAGGGCGCGGCCCGGGAGCCGCCGCGTGCAGAACACCTTCACCGTAGGTCTTCCATGACCGCGCTGGCCGCCAGGTACCCGGGCGCGCCGGTCACCGCTCCGCCGGGATGGGCCCCGGAGCCGCCGAGGTAGAGCCGCTCGACGCCCCCGAAGGCGCGTCGGTCGATGCGGTCCTCGAGCACCTGTCCGGGGAGCATCTCGCCGTGGAAGATGTGGCCGCCGGTGATGCCGAAGCGAGCCTCGAGCTCGCGCGGGCCGAGGGCCAGGCGGTCCACGATGCGGTCGGGCAGGCCGGGGCAGGCCAGCGCGAACCGCGCGATCGCCGCGTCCGCGGCGTCCTCCGCGTCGGCATCCGGCGGGAAGCACTGGCAGAACATGGACAGCACGTGCCGACCCTCCGGTGCGAGCGTCGGGTCGACCGACGTCTGGCTCGCCGCCTCGATCCACGGCGCCTCGGCGGGCCGCCCGGCGCGGGCGTCCTGCGCCGCGCGGTCGAGCTCTTCGAGCGTGTAGCCGATGTCGATCGCGCCGCGCCAGGCCTGCTCGCCGGGCCAGGCGGGGAAGTCTGGCAGGCCGTCGAGCAGGACCATCACCTTCACCACCGGCCCCTGCTGCCTCCAGCCGGGCGGCGCCTCGACGCCGGCTAGCGCGGCGGTGCGAAGCGGATCGGCGTTCGAGATGACGGCCCGCGCCTCGACCTCCTCGCCACCCTCCAAGACCACGCCGGTGGCGCGGCCGTCGTCGACGCGCACGCGCTCGACCGGCGCCGAGACCCTTACCCGTGCGCCCGAAGCCTCGGCCGCCGAGCGCAGCGCTCGCGTGGCCGCTCCCATCCCGCCGCGCACGAACCCCCACGCGGCCGGCGCCCCGGCCGCCTCCCCGAGGTCGTGATAGAAGCCGACGAACGAGGTGCCGGGATCGCCCGGTCCGGCGAGCGTGCCGATCAGGCCCTGAAGCGTGAACGGCACCCGCACCGGCTCCGACGGGATGGCCGCCAGCTCGTCGGCGATGGCGCCGTCGAGCAGCTGCTCCCCGATCGCCTCGAGCCAGCGCTCGCGATCCGGCGGGTCGAGCATCAGCGGCCGGGCCCGCGCCGCCGCAGCCTCCCGGCCGCGAGCCCACGACAGGTAGGCGTCCGCGTCCGCCCGTGACCAGTCCTCGGCGAGCTGAGCGTACGTTCGCTCCGGCTGCGACCAGGTGACCACCCGCCGGCCGTCGGGGAACGGCGCAAACAGGTAGGGATCGTGGACCTCGACATGGAGCCCGTGCCGGTGGAGCTCGAGCTCGCGGACGATCTCGGAGCGCAAGAGCGACAGCGTGTAGGCGGCCGGCGACCCGCTCACGCCCGGCCAGAGCTCCTCGGTGACGCAGGCGCCGCCCACGATCTCGCGCCGCTCGAACGCCTCGACGCTCAGGCCGCCACGGGCGAGGTAGCCGGCGGCGACCAGTCCATTATGCCCCGCTCCGACGATCGCGACGTCAAGTCCCGAGACCCCCATGCGGCGGGCAGCATGGCATGGCGCGCGCGTGCGGGCAGTCACCGCGTCACCACCGCGCGCGCCGCCAGGGTCCCTTACCGAACGGTTACGTGCGGCTCCTACGATGCTTTGCGAGAGGCCCCACCATGCCCGCGGAGACCGAAACCAAGATCCGCACCGTCGCCCTGATCGCCAACGTGGAGGCGCGCGCATGCGAGCCGGACGTCTGTGCCGCGAGCCTGCAGGCCCTCGGCGTGGAGGTGGAGGTCTTCGGCATTGACGAGATCGGGGCCGCGGTCGAGGCCGGCGCGGACCGGGTGGTCCTGGCCGGCGGCGACGGGAGCATCGCCCCGGTCGCCGCCGCCGCGGGCGACGCGGGCGTGTCGCTTGCGCTCATCCCGTGCGGCACGGCGAACGACTTCGCGCGGCGGCTCGGCCTGCCGCTCGAGGTCGCCGCCGCCTGCCGGCTCGCTGCCGAGGGTCGTAGCCTCCGCGCCCTGGAGCTCGGGTGGATGGAGCCGCTGCCCGAGGCGCAGGCGGCGGAAGCCGGCCGCGCCGCCCGGCGCCCGTTCGTCAACGTCGCGAGCGCCGGTCTCCCCGCCCCGGCAGCGGGCAGGGCGAAACCCTGGAAGCCGCGGCTCGGTCCGCTCGCGTACGCCGCCGGCGCCGTGGTGGCCGGGGTGACGGCGAGCCCGGTCCCATGCACCGTCGAGTGCGACGATCGTCTCCTGTTCAGGGGCGAGGCGTGGCAGGCCACCGTAGCGTCGTCCGGCGCCTTCGGCGCCGGATCTCACATCGAGGAGGCCGACCCCGCCGACGGCGCCCTCGACGTGGTGGCGGTCGCGGCCGGTCCGCGGCCCGGACTCGTCTGGCTCGCATACCGCCTGCGGACCGGTGCCCTGAGCGGCCACCGCCGCGCCGCGCATGCGCGCTGCCGGCGGGCGGCGGTGCGGCTACCCTCGGGCGGCGAGCTCAACATCGACGGCGAGATCGTGCCCTGTAGCGGTGCCCGGTTCGCGGTCCAGCCCGCCGCGTTCGAGCTGGTGACGGGCTGAGGTTTTCGGCGGTACTCTCGGAGACATGGCCAGGGACACCGGTCTTCCGAGCGCCGACGCGCAGTTCGACTTCGGCCGCGCCCGGCGCCGACGAGTGCTGTCGAGCCTGACCGCACGGATGCGGCGCCAGCCGGGCGACGTCAACGTGATCCTCCCGTTCGAGGAGGTGGTCGCCGCCCTCGGCCGGCGCGGCGAGCGTCGCCTCGGCCTCGAGACCATCGACCTCGACTCGATCGTCGGAACCGTCGACCGCCGGCGGGAGTTCGACCGGCGCTTCCGGCCGACCTCCGCCCGGGTGCGCCCGCGCTGGGAGCGGATCAACGTCGCCCAGCGACGCGGCGATCCGATGCCGCCCATCGACGTCTACAGGATCGGCGACCTCCACTTCGTCAAGGACGGACACCACCGGGTGTCGGTCGCCCGCGCCCTCGGGCACAAGGACATCAACGCCTACGTGACGGAGGTGCTGACCGAGGTCGGCGCCGACCGCGCGATCACTCTGCGCGACCTGCCGCTGAAGAGCCATCAGCGCCTCTTTCACGAGCGGGTGCCGCTGCCCCCGGAGGCGCGCGATCGCATCCAGCTCTCGGACGAGTGGCGCTACGCGGCGCTGGCCGAAGCCGTGGAGGCGTGGGGCTTCCGCACCATGCAGCAGCACGGCGAGCTGGTGAGCCGCGGGCAGGTCGCGGAGGCCTGGTTCGAGGAGGAGTACGAGCCGGTCGTCGAGATGCTCCGCGAGGCCGACCTGATCCGCCGGGGGACGGAGACCGAGGCCTACATGCGAGTCGCCGCTCTGCGCTACCTGATCCTGCGCACGCACGAGTGGGACGACCACGTGATCGAGGCCATCAGGCACGACGTCGAGGAACCCGGCGTCGGCGACGACACGATGGTGCGCAGACTGCGGAAGGAGCTCCGCTAGCCGCGCCTAGCCGACGTCGAATGGCGGCGAGAGCCCCCGCCGGACCGCCGAGGCGCTGCGCGCCTACGCCGAGCAGCGCGCCGGGGGCGTTGACCTAACTCACCACGTCCGGGCGGGGCTCGCCCTCCTGCGGTCGGGCCTCCGGGTCATACCCGGCCGGGCTCTGGCCGTCGCCGGTGGCGGCCGGGCCGCGCTTGTCGGTCGTGAGGTTGCGCCCGTCATCGGGGTCGAACAGGTGGAGCCGAGTGCTGTCGACCCAGATCTCGGCCTCCTGGCCGACCCTCACCTGGCTCTGGGGGTCGAAGCGCGCCACGATCTGGCCCTCCTCGCCCGCCGACGGCACCTCGCCGCCGCCGGCGTCCTCGGCCAGCTCCCGGAGCTCCTGTGACTCGATGCTCTGGTCGGAGGCGACCGAGAAGTGCGCATAGAGCTCGGAGCCCATCGACTCGAGCACCTCGATCCTGGCCCGGAACGTGCAGCCGCGGTCGCGCGCGTCGCCGGTCAGTGCAGCGTCCTCGAAGTTCTCGGGCCGGATACCGGCGATCAGCGTCTTGCCGTCCACCCGCCCGACGCGCTCCCGCAGGTCCTGCGGCAAGCTGATGTTGCCGATGGGGAGCTTCACGGTGTCGCCCTCGAGCGTGGCGGGCATGAAGTTCATCGCGGGTGACCCGATGAAGCCCGCCACGAACAGGTTGACGGGCTGGTTGTAGAGCTCCATCGGGGTGCCCACCTGCTGGAGCACGCCCGTGCGCATGACCGCCACCCGGTCGCCGAGCGTCATCGCCTCGGTCTGGTCGTGCGTCACGTAGACGGTCGTCGTGCCGAGCCGCTGCTGGATGCGCGAGACCTCGGTCCGCATCTGGACGCGCAGCTTCGCGTCGAGGTTCGAGAGCGGCTCGTCCATAAGGAACGCCGCCGGGTCGCGCACGATCGCGCGGCCCATCGCCACGCGCTGGCGCTGACCGCCCGAGAGCTGCGACGGCTTCCGGTCGAGGTGCTGCTCCAGGTCGAGGATGCGGGCCGCCTCCTCGACCTTTCGGTCGATCTCGGCCTTGTCCACGCCGCGGAGCTTGAGCGCGAAGCCCATGTTGTCCCGGACGCTCATGTGCGGGTACAGCGCGTAGTTCTGGAACACCATCGCGATGTCCCGCGCCTTCGGCGGCAGGTCGGTGACGTCCCGATCGTTGATCCGGATGGCGCCCTCGTTGACCTCCTCCAGCC
>JACVRW010000103.1 GCA_014534235.1 Thermoleophilaceae bacterium
ATTTCACCCCTCGTACGAGGATCGGGCCGACGCGCCGGATCCGGTGTTCGGCCGCGTCGACGACTCGGCGTACGAGCGCCTCGTAGCCGCCTGGGTCGCGCAGCTCCGCGCGGCCGGGGCGGACCGGTCCGACGTCCTCCATCTGCACCACCTGACTCCGCTGAACGAGGCGGCCGAGCGGGCGTTTCCGCAGGTCCCGCGGGTCGGGCATCTGCACGGCACGGAGCTCTTGATGCTCGGGGAGATCGATCACGGCCCGCCGCCCGGGTGGGAGCACGCCGCCGCGTGGGCCGAGCGCATGCGCCGCTGGGCACGCGGCTGTGAGCGCCTGTTCGTGCTCTCGCCCGACGCAGTCCGCCGGGTGCCCGATCTGCTCGGCGTGGAGCCGGAGCGGGTGGTCTGGGCGCCGAACGGCTTCGATCCCGAGGGCTTCGACCGGCGGCCGGTGTCAGCCGCGGAGCGCGTCGCCCACTGGCGGCGCTGGCTGGTCGAGGAGCCCCGCGGCTGGGATGAGTCGGCGGTGCCCGGAAGCGTCGCCTACAGCGACGTCGACCTGGAGCCGTTCCGCGCCGGCGGGCCGGTCCTGCTCTACGTGGGCCGCTACACCGAGGTGAAGCGGATCCCGCTGCTGATCCGCGCCCACGCCCGGGCGCGCGAGCGCTTCGAGCGTCCCGCCCCTCTCGTCCTGCTCGGCGGGTTCCCCGGGGAGTGGGAGGGGGAGCATCCCCTTCGGATGGTGCGGGAGACCGGCGATCCGGACGTGTTCCTTGCCGGCTGGCGTGGACACGAAGAGCTGCCCGACGGGCTGAACGCCTCGGACCTGCTCGTGCTGCCGTCGGTTCGGGAGCAGTTCGGGGCGGTGATAGTCGAGGCGATGGCCTGCGGGCTGCCCGCGATCGCGGTGGACGCCCACGGCCCGCGCGAGATAGTCGACGCCGGCGAGACCGGGTGGCTCGTGCTTCCGGACGACGAGGAGGCGATGGCCGACGCCCTCGTCGAGGCGGTGAACAGGGACGCCGAGCGTCGGCGGCGGGGCGAGCGCGCGTACGAGGTCGCGCGCTCCCACTACGCGTGGCCGGCGCTCGCACGTGGGCTCGCGCATGTCTACGACGACGTGGTCGCGGGCCGGCCGGCGTCCGCCGGCGTCCATACGCTGGTGGAGGCCGAATGAGCGCAATCCCCTACCGCATCCGCCGCTCGCCACGCGCCCGCCGGGCCCGCATCCTCGTCGACGGCGAGGGCGTGGAGGTGGTGGTGCCGCGCCGATTCCCGCTGCGCGAGGTTGAGCCGCTCGTCCGCGACAAGCGGGGTTGGATCGAGCGCACGCTGCGGCGGATCGAAGCCGCCCGGGAGGAGTTCCCGCCGCCCCGGCTCGAGCCCGGCGGCGAGCTACCGTACCTTGGCGAGCGGCTGGCGCTCGACGTCCGGGCCGAGCCCGCGCGCCGCCTCTGCCGCGTGACGCGGCGAGACGGCACGCTGCAGGTCGTCCTCGGCGGGGAGGCGCTTCGCGACGCCGTAGAGTCCTGGTACCGTCGCCAGGCCCGGCGAGAGATCGGCGTGCGGCTCGACGCCGCCACCGCCCGCGCCGGCACCGGCTACACAACGCTCTCGATCCGGGGCCAGCGCACTCGCTGGGCGTCCTGCTCCTCGAACGGCGCGATGAGCTTCAACTACTGCCTGCTGCTGGCGCCGGCGGAGATCCTCGACTACGTCGTGGAGCACGAGGTCGCCCACCTGGAGGTGCGTGACCACTCGCCGCGGTTCTGGGCCCTCCTCGCCTCCCGCTGCCCACGGTGGCGCGAGCGCGAGGACTGGCTCCGGCGCCACGGGCAGGCCCTGCGGCTGTGACCCGGCCGGCCGTGCTGCCGGATTCACTCCCAGCGGAAGAAGCGCACCGCGAGGAGGATTCCGGCGAGTGCCCAGGCGCCCACCACCGCGGCGGCGGTGCCGGCGTCGCCGCCGCCGCCCACGATCGCCTGGGAGAGGCCATCGATCAGGTGCTTCAGCGGCAGTGCATCGGCGATCGCGCGCAGCACGGCCGGCAGGTCATCCTCCGAGTAGAAGACGCCCGAGATGAAGATCAGCGGGAGGAAGACCGCGTTGGTGTAGGCCGGCGCGGCGTCCTCGTTCGGTATCGCGTGCGAGAAGGCGACCCCGAGCGAGGCGAAGCAGGCCACGCCTAGGACGGTGAACGCAAGCAAGAGCGGCGGATCCACCGGCCACGCCACCCCGTAGACGAGGTGGCCAATCAGCACGATGAGCACCACCTGAAGGAAGGCGTTGAGCACCGCCGACGCGAGCAGGCCCGTCAGGTAGGACCAAGTCGGAATCGGCGTTCCGCGGATCCGCTTGAGGATCCCGTCCTCGCGCAGCACGGTGAGGCCGAAGGCGAGCGCCGTAAAGGTCGTGGCGAGCACGCTCATCCCGGCGATGCCCGGCAACAGGATGTCGAGCTCGTCGTCGTCACTCCCGAACGCCGAGGCGATCAGGACGAGGAAGAGGAGCGGCAGGGCGAAGTTGAAGAACGCCGCGCTGGGGTTCCGCCAGAACAGTCGCCGCTCGAAGCGGAACTGCTGCCACGCGAGCGCGAGGGGGCTCATACGGAGTCCGCGTCCGCGGTCAGGTGCAGGTAGACCTCCTCCAGGGTCGGCCTCGTGACCTCCAGCCCATCGAGGCGCTCGCCCCGGGCGAGGGCGTCCCGGGTCAGGCGATGGAGCAGTTCGGTCGGGTCGTCGGTCTGGTGCTCCACTCTGCGACCGTTCGAGAAGTAGGCCACCCGGTAGCGCGACCGCCCGTGACCGAGCTGGTCCGGCGGCCCCTCCGCGACGATCCGGCCGTCCTTGACGATCGCCACCCGGTCGGCGAGCGCCTGGGCCTCGTCGAGGTAGTGGGTCGTAAGGAGGACGGTCTTACCGAGGTCCTTCAATCGGCGCACGACGCCCCAGGCCGTCCGTCGCGCCGCCGGGTCGAACCCGGTGGTCGGCTCGTCCAGGAACACGAGCTCCGGGTCGCCGATCAGGGCCAGCGCCAGGTCGAGACGCCGTCGCTGGCCGCCGGACAGGTCCTTGGTGCGTGCCTCGGCCTTCTCCTCGAGCCCGACGAGCGCGATGGTGCCGGCCGGGTCGCGCGCCCGGGGGTACGCCTTGGCGAAGTGCTCGACCGCCTCGCGGACGGTCACCCGCGGGTAGAAGCCACAGCTCTGGAGCACGATGCCCACCCGCTGCTGCTGCCCCCGATCCCGCACCTCGGGGTCGTGGCCGAGGACCCACACCTCGCCCGCCGAGCGTCGGCGGTACCCCTCGAGGATCTCGACGGTCGTGGTCTTTCCGGCGCCGTTCGGTCCGAGCAGGCCGAACACCTCGCCGCGCCGGACGTCGAAGGAGACTCCCCGCACCGCCTCGAGGGAGCCGTACGACTTGTGCAGGTTCGAGACCTCGATCGCGAGCTCGCTCACGCCGGTGACTATGGCAAGTTAGACGCCGGCACCCGCACCGCCGCGGCCCTCGCCGGCGGCAAACCGGGCGGCACCCCGCGCTGCCGTCTCGAGCGTGGCCGGGCCGTTTCGGGCCTCGAGCTCCAGGCCCTCCTCCAGCGAGAGACCGACGCCGGCGAGCGCCGCGCGGCGGTCGGCGAGCAGCGTGTCCTGCGGGAACTGGGCGAGCGCTTCTGCGATCTCGAGCGCCCGCTCGACGTGGCCGCCCGGCGGGGCCACCTCGGTGACGAGCCCCATGTCGAGCGCCTCCCGGGCGGCGACGATACGCCCGCTCAGGATCAGGTCGAGGGCGCGGCCGAGCCCGATGATGCGCGGGAGTCGCTGCGTCCCGCCGTCGATCAGCGGCACTCCCCAGCGGCGTTCCGGAAAGCCGAGCGACGACTCCTCGGTCGCGATCCGCAGGTCACACCAGAGCGCGAGCTCGAGCCCACCGGCCAGGCACCAGCCGGAGATCGCGGCGATCGTGGGCTTCGACGAGACAATGCGGCTGAAGCCAAGCGGTCCGCCCGGGTCGTCCAGGCGCGGACCCAGGCTCTCGATCGCCTTGAGGTCGGCCCCGGCGCTGAACGCGACGCCGCCCGCGCCGGTGAGCACCATCACGCGTGCGTCATCGTCGGCCTCGAACCGCTCATGCGCCTCGAACAGCAGCTCGGCGGTGCGCCCGTCGATGGCGTTGCGCCGCTCGTGGCGGTCGATCGTCACCACCGCGGCGGCGCCGCGGCGCTCATACGTCACGGGTTCCACGCGAGCACTCTCCGGCTTCTCCATCTGTTCACATCGACGTGGCCGCCGACCGCAAGCATTCCCGGAGCAGACCCCTCCCCCGCGCGCGTGGCCTCGGTCCCTCCCCGGGGCCGCGTGCATTTATGGCGCGCTACCAGCCGACGCGCCGCCGCAGCTCGGCCGCCTTGCGCTGCTCCTTGCGCCTCTCGAGCCAGCTCTGGAGCGCGGACAGCGCGATCACCGCCACGGTGAAGAACACGACGACGCCGAGCGAGAAGAACGTAATGATCCTGTCGTTGGTCTCGCCGACGAGGCCCTCGCCGTTGTCGCTCGCGAGGAGGACGATCTCTCCCAGCAGGCGCATACGGGGCGTACGATACCCCGTCCCGCGAGGTCCCGGTCGCTCGCGTCCGTCTCTTGCGCCTGGAGGCCCTGCCTTACGGCAACGGGCCGGCCGCCGGAGCCCTCACCACTAGGGTTCAGCGGCCGTGTCGCTGCTCGAGGCAATCGTCCTCGGGATCACGCAGGGGTTGACCGAGTTCCTGCCGATCTCGAGCACCGCACACCTGCGCATCGTGCCTGCCTTCGCCGGATGGCCGGACCCCGGCGCGGCGTTCACCGCCGTGACCCAGCTCGGGACGATGGCCGCCGTCCTCCTCTACTTCCGGGAGGACCTGACACGCATCGGACGCGCGTGGCTCCGGTCGCTGCGCGACCCGCTCGTCCGCCGGGAGCTCGATGCGCGTCTCGGGTGGTACATCGTGCTGGGCACGGTGCCGATCGGCATCTTCGGCGTGCTGTTCAAGGACCAGATCGAGACCGGCGCGCGGGACCTGTACCTGATCGGTGTAGCCCTGATCGTCCTCGGCCTCGTGCTGCTGCTCGCCGAGAAGGTGGGGAGGCGGGATCGCTCGATCGACCAAATCCGGACGAAGGACGGCTTCGCGATCGGCCTGGCTCAGGCGCTCGCTCTCGTGCCCGGCGTCTCGCGATCCGGCGCGACGATCACAGCCGGTCTGTTCATGGGCCTCGACCGCACGGCGGCGGCACGCTTCTCCTTCCTGCTGTCGGTCCCCGCGGTCGTGCTGAGCGGGCTGCTCGAGCTCGGGTCGATACTGAGCGGGGAGGAGGGCGAGACGACCTCGGCATTCGGACTGGTGGTCGCCACCGGGCTGGCGTTCGTCAGTGGCTACGCCTCGATCGCGTTCCTGCTGCGCTACCTCACGAGCCACTCGACGGGGATCTTCGTCCTCTATCGAGTGGCGCTCGGGACGCTCGTGCTTGCGCTCGTGACTGCCGGGGCGATCGAGTAAGGGGGCGAGGTCCTCGATCCGCGGGCCGCCCGGCGGAGCGGCTCGTCGCGTGGCCGGCCGCGGGGCCCTCGCGCGCGGCCGAACCTATGGCGGCTGCCGGGCCGGCCGTCTAGCCTTCAGGTCGTGCAGTTCGCCTGGAAGTTCGCTGTCATTGCGCTCATCGCTCTCGGCCTCGTCGTGCTGCCGGGCGGCGGCAACGCTCTCGACGTCGTCCTGACTCTTCTGACGATCGCGTTCTTCGCTGCGATCGCCCTGCTCGTGTACCGGGTCTACCGCCAGTACCGGATGGAGCTGGACAGCCTCGACGACGCGCTCCGGCTCGCCCTGTACGGCTCGCTCGGCGTGGCGGTGCTGACTTTCACGGCCACGGATCGCCTCTTCGACGCCGGCGGCGCCGGCGTCCTCGTCTGGTTCGCGCTGCTCGCCCTAGCCTCGTACGGGCTCTTTTGGGTGTGGATGAGGTACCGCCGGTACCAGTAGCGCGCATTTTTCACTCTCACGCGACGCCTGCGTAACCCGGACGCGTTGTTTCGTCACGCGCCGCGCGCCACGCTCCCCGCGTGGTGGCCCGATTCCGTAGATCCTCGGCTCGCACCCCTTTCCGCCGGTCCTCGGCGGATCGCAGGCGCCGCCCGGCGCTCCGCCGCCACTCCTCGCTACATGCTCCCGGACGAGGCGAGGCCTCGATCCAGCGCGCTCCGCTCCGCCGCCGCTCCTCGCGGCACGCCCCCGAGGTGGGCCAAGCCGCGGTCGAGCTCGTCGCTGTGCTCCCGTTCGTCGTGCTCACCGGGCTCGTGGCCTGGCAACTCCTGCTCGCCGGGCACAGCCTGTGGCTCTCGGCGAGCGCCGCACGCGCGGCGGCCCGTGCGGACGCCGTCGGCCGGAGCGCCGAGGGCGCGGCCCGCAGCGCGCTTCCCAAGTCGCTCGAGCGTGATCTCGCGGTCGAGCGCCTCAGCCGGGGAGGGGTGCGGGTATCGATTCGAGTGCCGCTCGTACTGCAGCGCTGGAGCACCCCACTGCGTGTATCCGCGAGCGCATCGCTCGGAGGGAGGGAATGAGCGGCGGGCCCGCGAGCGTCTCCACGGGCCGTCTCGCGCCTGGTTTGTCCAAGGTCGGCGGGACGGGTGGCGCGTCGGCACGCGGCCAGGCCACCGTGGAGCTGCTCGGGCTGCTCCCGGTCGTCCTCGTGCTCGGGCTTGCCGCGTTCCAGCTGCTCGCGGTCGGGTACGCGAGCGTCCTGGCGGGTAGCGCCGCCGAGGCCGGCGCCCTGGCGCTCGCCGGCGGTGCCGACGCGCATGCGGCGGTTCGCGAGGCGCTCCCCGCCTGGTCGCGCGCGCGTGCCCGGGTGAACGTCGACGACGGGCGGGTCGCGGTGCGGTTGCGGCCGCCGTCGCTCCTGGCCGCGCTCGAGGAGCGGCTCGAGGTGACCGCTCATGCGGCGGTGGAGGACTCATGACCAGACCGGCTCGAGGCCTCCAATCGCCTCCGCGGACCGAGTTGCGGCTGATACAGGGGCGAGGAGCCGCGGGAGGCTTCCCGCAGAGCCGTCTGCGGGTGATCCACGGCGGGAGCTCCGGTGCGGCCCGCGCTGGTATCAACAACGGCGCCCGCCCTGCGCGCGCTCAAGTCGGCGAACGCGCGGGGCAGGGGTGCGCTAACACCGGCGAAGGCGGAGCGCGTACACGTGGCCTGCTTTCCGCGGCGATCGCCTCGGCCGGAGCCTGGCTGGTGGAGCCCGCCGAGGCCGAACAACCCGGCGCAGAGACGTCCCCACGCTCCCCGACCGTGCCGCGATGCGTGGTCGCCGTGTTCGGGCTCGCCCGGGCATGTGGCGCCACCGTGGTCGCACGAGCGCTGGCCGTGGAGCTTGCCGCACGAGACCCGACGGGGGCGGCCGCCGTTGAGTGCGGGGCGTCTGCGTCGGGCATACCGCTCGCCACGCAGGCCGCCTCGCGACTGGCCCGCGCGCTCGAGGATCTCCCGGGCGCGACTACCAAGGCCGTGGGCCGGCTGTGTTTGGTCGAGGGGGTCGATCGGCTGGCGCTGGCGGATAGCTCCCGGCACCTGGCGCCGCTCGTGCTCGATGCCGGTTCGGCGTCGATCGGCGGCGCAGCCGCCGCGATGGCTGACCGCGCAGTGCTCGTCGCCACGCCGGAAGTGGAGCCGGCCCTCGCGCGGGTCGCCGCCGAGTGCCTCGCGCGGTTGGGTGCCGACTCGATAGTCGTCGTGAATCGAGGCCGACCGGACGACGATCTCGGCGCCGGTGCGGGGGGCGGCGCGGCGCGCGGTACCCACACCCCCGAGAAGGCCGAGGTCGTGCGGCTGCCCGAGGCTCGCCTGGCCGCCCAGCTCGCGCTGGGGGGCCGCGAACCACGCGGCGATTTCGGCCGGGCGATCGCGGTGCTGGCGAACCGGTGCGAGGGGCCGGCGTGACTGCGAGCCGGCCACCTCCAGCCGCCCACGTCCGCCCCCGCTCAGCGACCGAGCGTGCGCTTGAGTGCGTAGCCGAGTACGGCCGTGATCACGGCGAGCAGCGCAGCTAGCGCAAACGAGGTGACGCCGACCACCGAGAGCACGATCACGACGATGGTCGCGACGGCGGCCCCGCCGGTCGCAAGCGTCAAGCGGTAGGCGCGCTGCTCACGCTGGCGCCGGGAGAGACGGCTGGATGAGCGGGGCGAGAGGTCGTCCACTTGCACCCGAAGGTTGGCATATGCACTCGTGCGGGCGATCGGCCTGCGTCTCGCCGCCGGGGACGGCATGAAGTTCGGCCTGCGGGCGGCCGCCCGCTGAGGTCCGCGCCCGTAGGATGTGTGAGCCGAGCCCAACGGGGTAGGCGGACGCTAATCGTTAGGGGAGGAGGCCATGGAAAACCCGCTGCAAGAGCGGTACGCGGAGCTCCTGCTGGACCACATCCGCGCCGACAGATACCCCAGCATCACCCACATGAACATGCTCGAGGAGATCGCCACGCCCCGCGTGCTGGTCGAGTACACCCTGCACCTGATGGACCGCATCGAGGGCGACATCTACCCGAGCATCCCGATGATGCAGCGGGTGCAGCGTCTGGTGGCGCGCTGGGGTCTCGAGCTGCCGCCTCCGGCCGTGCCGGCGTAGCGAACCGAAGCGGTGCCCCGAGCTGAAACCACCGCCTGGAGTAGCGGCGGAAGGAGAAGGACGTGACGGTCGCATCGGCAACCCCAGGGGGTTCGGGATATCTATCGCGACCCGGCGGCGGCACCCTGGCCGACGTCGTCGACATCATCCTCGACAAGGGCCTCGTGATCGATGCCTACGTGCGCGTGTCGCTGGTCGGGATCGAGCTCTTGGCGATCGACGCGCGCATTGTGATCGCCAGCGTCGATACGTACCTGCGGTTCGCGGAGGCGGTAAACCGCCTAGACCTCGCCGAGACCTCGGAGGGGCTCCCCGAACTGATGGAGTCGGCGCCCTCACGCGTCGCCAAGGCCGCAACCGAGGGCGTGATCGAGGGCGCCAAGGAGTCGCTTGGGATCGGCGGGGAGGAAAAGCGGCAGAGCCGCACGCGCTGACGGTCCGCGTAGCAGCCGCCGCTCCGGGCGGAGACCAGGCGGAGGCGCCGTTGCGCACCGTCGAGCGCCGGCGCTAGGCGCGTCCGTCACCCCCGAAGAACTCGCTCAGCACCGGCGCAAGGTCCTCGTCGGATCTCGCACCGGCTTCGTTTCGGCGATGGCCTCGGGCGGCACGCCGATCGAAGTCAGGAGCCGGTCGACCCGGCGCGCGGCGACCCGACGACACGAGCTCGGCGATCTCCGCTGTGAACCGGTGTCCGGCGGCTCGCCCTCGCCGCGCACCGGCGGCTCGAAGAGCGCGAGCTTGTCGATGGGAGCCCGGTCACGGCCGCGTGCAGCGCGAGCAGCGCGGCCGAGGAGAACCCGTAGCTCCCTTCCCTGCCTGCATGACTTCCTCGCGGCACGTCACTGCATGTGCAGACTCGCCGGGAGGCGAAAGTCATCGCCGAGCGCGCTCGATCGGCCGGCGAACCGTCCGGTCTACAGCTCGCCGGGGGGCGCGAAGCGGTAGAAGACCTGGCCGATCTGCGCGAACACGCCGGGCACGAAGTCCTCGAGCGCACGCGCGTTCTCGAGTCCGCCTACGCTCACCGGCTCGTACCCGGCATCCCGGATGAGCTGCTCCGTGACCTGCACCGCCTCCCCGTCGGCCGCGTACAGGCAGCTTGGCCGCGTGAGAGGCATCACCTCCCTCCCGGCCCAGCATCGTGACGTTGTGTCCGGCCCGCTTCCAGAGGCGGGCAAGCCCGCCTCCGATGTTTCCTCTGCCGACGGTCGTGATGTTCATCCTCGCCCGAACGCCCCCTCCGAGACGGTGTCACGGCGGGGGATGTTTCCATCCCCGCTGTCTCGGGAGCCGCTGGATGCCCTCGAACGTCACCGGCTTATCGCCGGCGGTTGGGACAGGGCTGCCCGTGGCTCGGACCCTCAGAGCGGGCGCTGCCGCGCGTGTGCGGGGATGGGCTCGAGGTCGTTCTCGAAGCGCGGCTGCGCCTGGACCCGGTCGAGCCAGGCCGCGATCGCTCCGTGGTCCCGCTCGTCGACTCCGGCGTCGTGTGCGCAGTGGACGTAGGCGTAGAGGGCGATGTCCGCGACCGCGAAGGCGTCGCCGGTGACGAACGCGCGTCCGTCCGACAGGCCGCGGTCGAGCGCGGCGAGCGCGTCCCGGCCGCGCTCGACGCGGTTGGCGAAGACCTCCGGCAGCTCGTCGGCTCGGCCGGACAGCCGCAGGAACCGCGCGTATCCGAGCTCGGCCTCGATCCGGCCCTGCTCGAACAGCATCCACTAGATGCACGCGCGCCCGCGTGAGCCCCGCCGGCGGCAGAAGGTCGGTCCCCTCGGCGAGGTACAGGAGGATCGCTCCGGATTCCGGGATCGTCTCGCCCGAGTCGAGCTCGAGCACCGGGATGCGGCCGTCGGGGTTGCGGGCGAAGTGCTCCGGGCTGCGGGTCTCGCCCTTGAAGAGGTCGAGCGTGGCGCGCTCGTAGGGAATCTCGAGCAGGCGCAGCAGGATGCGCGCCTTCATGCAGTTTCCGGACGCGGGATGGTCGTAGAGGATCACCAGGCGAACGCTAGTGGGCCCTCCGGGCCGGCCGACCCGCGTCAGCAGGTAAGGTGCAGGGCCGCGGCCGTGCGCCGCGCGTCCGATTCACCGTAGCGGCGGACCGCCTCGTCGGTTCGGTGCGTCTCCACCTCGATCCCGCGCTCTTGCAGGGCGTGAATCACACCCGGGTCGGGCTCGAGGCGCCCGTGTGCGCTGCAGCCCAGTATGAGCCGTTCGGGAAGCTCGTCCTGCACCTCCTCGAGGTCCTCCGGGGCGAGCGAGTGTCCCTCCTTGCGCCACCAGTCGGCCACCACGCGATCCGGTAGGACGATCAGGTCGTTCGTGTGCTCCTCACCGTCGACGAGGATCCGCCCGAAGCTGTAGCTCTCGAGCTTCGCCATGTGAGGACGGTACGCGGCGGGAGGCAACGCACGCGTCACGTCGACGAGCTCGGATATCGCGATACTTGAGTAATGGAGGAGGGCGGTACGCCGGCCTGGCGACCGATCTTCGACGCGTTCGAGTCCCGGGACGACGAGCGCATCGTCGCCCATTGCGACCCGGAGATCGAGTGGCATACGCTGTGGCC
>JACVRW010000014.1 GCA_014534235.1 Thermoleophilaceae bacterium
CCCCGCGAAAGCCGCTCGCCGTCTACCCGGGGCAGGAAATTTCTAAGCAGCGGGCGCGCCACCTACGCGGTGGGCACGCCCTCGACGGAGGTCATCCGCCGGAACGCCTCGAAGCGCTCCTCGATCTCCTCGCGGGTGAGCCGCTCCGCGCGCTCGCAACCGAACTCCTCGACCCAGAACGACGCCACGGCGGAGCCATACGTCGTCGCCCGCCGCAGCGTGGTCTCGTCGTCGGCGCCGCCCTGCGCGTCGATGTAGCCGAGCAGCCCGCCGGCGAAGGCGTCGCCGGCGCCCGTCGGGTCGAGGACCGTCTCGAGCGGGTAGGCGGGCAGCGAGAAGAAGCTCTCCTCGGTGAAGAGAGAGGCCCCATACTCCCCCTGCTTGACGACCACCATGCGTGGGCCGAGCTCCATGAGCTCACGGGCACCGCGCACCAGCGTGGGCTGCTCGGTGAGCATGCGGACCTCGTCGTCGTTCATGAGCACCATGTCGACGGTCGCGATCGTGCGCAGCAGCGAGTCGCGCGCCGTCTCGATCCAGAGGTTCATCGAGTCGAGCGCGGCGAGCCGTGCGCCGGGGCACTGCGCTCGCACCTCCCGCTGGAGCTCGGGCTGGATGTTGGCCAGGAAGAGGGTGTCCGCCTGCTTCGAAGCCTCGGACAGCTTTGGCGCGAAGTCGCCGAACACGTTCAACTGGGTGTCGAGCGTGTGGCGGATGTTGAGGTTCCATTCGTACTCGCCGGCCCAGAAGAAGGTCTTGCCGCCCGGCACGTGCTCGATGTCGTCGGTGTTCACGCCCCGATCCCGCAGGACGGCGTACTCCTGCTCGCCGAAGTCGTCGCCGACCGAGCCGACCACTCGCACGTCGCTGAAGAAGCTCGCGGCCAGCGAGAAGTGCACGGCGGAGCCGCCGAGCATGCGATCGCGCTCCCCGAACGGCGTCTTGACCGCGTCGAAGGCGATCGATCCGACCACCACAAGCGACATGCGGCGCGACAGCATAGGCTGCCCACCCCATGCGCGCGGTGCAGATCGAGAAGTTCGGCGGCCCGGAGGTCCTGCAGGTCGTGGACGTGCCGAAGCCAAAGCCCGGCGAAGGCGAGGTGCTGATCGAGGTGTCGCGGTCAGGGATGAACTTCGCCGACACCCACCAGCGGGAGAACTCCTACCTTGCCCGCTATGAGCTGCCGCTGATACTCGGCGGCGAGGTCGCCGGTACCACCGAGAACGGGCGGCGCGTGATCGCGCTCGTGCCGCGCGGCGGGTACGCGGAGTACGCGGTCGCGCACGAATCCGCGGTCTACCCCATCCCCGACGGGCTCGACGACGGCGTCGCGCTAGCGCTGTTGATTCAGGGGCTGACGGCCTGGCATCTGCTGAGGACGTGCGGGCGGGTGGCGCCCGGGGAGAGCGTCGTCGTCGTCTCCGGTGCCGGCGGTGTCGGCAGCCTCACGGTCCAGCTGGCGAAGCCGTTCGGCGCCGGCCGCGTGATCGCTACGGCGAGCAGCGAGCAGAAGCGCGCGCTCACGCTCGAGCTGGGCGCGGACGTCGCGATGGACCCCTCGAGGGATGACCTGACCGAGGCGCTCATCGAGGCCAACGACGGCCGGCGAGTCGACGTCGTGCTCGAGATGTCGGGAGGTCGCATCTTCGAGCAGTCCGCCGAGGCGCTCGCTCCCTTCGGCCGGATCGTGGCGTACGGCATCGCGAGCCGCGAGCCGAACACGGTCGAGACCGGGCGCCTCATGCGGAAGAGCCGTTCGGTCGTCGGCTTCTGGCTCATGCACTGCCTCGGCCGGCGGGACATGATCGAGGAGCCCCTGGCCGACCTCTTCGAGCGGGCCGTCAGGGGCGGGCTACGGCCGCAGGTGGGCGCGACCTACCCGCTGTCCGAGGTGCGCCGGGCCCACGAGGAGCTGCAGGGCCGCCGCACCATCGGGAAGCTGCTGCTCGACCCGCGCGCCTAGCCGCCGTCCCGCACGCCATCCCGGGACCCGCAGGCCGCGATCCGCTCGAGCAGTACCGCGCGCTCGCGCGAGTTCTGGGTGAGCGACGCCGCACGCTCGAACTCCGCCCGCGCCTCGTCGGTGCGTCCGAGCTTGGCGAGCAGATCGCCCCGAACGGTCGGCAGCAGGTGGTAGCCGCGCAGAGCGGGCTCCAAGTCCAGGGCATCCACGAGCTCGAGCGCCGCGTCGGGCCCGAACGCCATCCCAACCGCTACGGCCCGGTTCAGCTCGACGACGGGCGAGGGCGCGACCTGGGCCAGCGCGTCGTAGAGCGCGACGATGCGCGCCCAGTCCGTGTCCTCGGCCACCCGGGCGCGCGCGTGGCAGGCGGCGATGGCCGCCTGGAGCGTGTAGGGGCCGATCGCGCGGCCCGTGCTCTCGGCCCGCTCGAGCGCGGCGAGACCGCGCCTCACGAGCAGCCAGTCCCAGCGCGAGCGGTCTTGGTCGAGCAGCAGCACCGGCTCGCCGGCCGGGCCGGTTCGCGCGCGCAGGCGCGAGGCCTGCAGCTCCATCAGCGCCAGGAGCCCCTGCACCTCCGGCTCGGATTGCAGTAGCTCCGCGAGGATGCGGCCGAGCCGGAGGGCCTCCCCCACCAGCTCCGGGCGGATCCAGTCGTCGCCGGCGGTGGCCGCGTAGCCCTCGTTGAAGATGAGGTAGATCACCTCGAGCACCGACGTGAGTCGGCCGTCGAGCTCGTCGCGCGCGGGGACCTCGAAGGGCACCCGCGCCGCCGACAGCGTGCGCTTGGCACGCACGATCCGCTGCGCCACGGTCGAGTCCGAGATCAGGTACGCGCGGGCGATCTCCTTCGTGGTGAGCCCGCCGAGGAGGCGGAGCGTGAGCGCCACCCGTGCGTCGGTGGAGAGCACGGGGTGGCACGTGGTGAAGATGAGGCGGAGGAGATCGTCGTCGAACGGGTCGTCGATCTCCGCGTCGAGGTCGGGAGCCTCGATCCCGCCGCGGATCTCGGCCTCTCGGCCGAGCTCCCTGGTCTTCCGTTCGTGGACCTCCGCGCGGCGGAGGCGATCGATCGCCCGGTGCCTGGCGGTGCCCATGAGCCAGGCGCCCGGCTTGTCCGGGACGCCTGACTCGGGCCACTGCTCGAGCGCGGCGACGAGCGCCTCCTGCGCGAGGTCCTCGGCCACGCCGACGTCGCGCACCATCCTGGCCAGCCCGGCGATCAGCCGCGCGGACTCGATCCGCCACACGGCCTCGATGGTGCTGCTTACGTCGCGGGTGCCCACGTCGAACCGCCGGCGCCGCGAGCTACTGGTTCGCCTCGACCTGCTGGCGCAGGCGCTGCTCCTTCTCGCGGAGCTCGGGTGTGAATTCCTCGCCGAAGTCGTCGGCCTCGAATACCGGACGGATCTCCACCACGGATTCGTCCCCGACGGGATCGTCCGGGAGGCGCTTGACCCACTCGATCGCCTCGTCGAGCGACTTGACCTCCCACAGCCAGTAGCCGGCCAGGAGCTCCTTCGTCTCGGTGAAGGGGCCGTCGATCACCTTGCGCTCGGGGAGGGTCACCCGGACGCCCTTCGAGCTCGGATGGAGCCCGTCACCAGCAAGCATCACGCCGGCCTTAACGAGCTCTTCGTTGAACGCCATCATCTGCGAGAGGAGCTCCTCGCTCGGCATCTCCCCGGCCTCGCTCCGCTCGGTGGCCTTGATCAGGACCATGACGCGCATTCGTCGTTCCTCCTTGTGTCGGGTTGTGCTTTCGAGGCGACGGTCGGGCCTCGACTCTCTCTATACAAGCGTCGAGCGAGCGCCCGGAAAATCGACATTCGCACGCCCACTCCCGGCAGCCGCTGGATCAGCGGCTCTGGGAGAGATTCGTCGAAGCGGCGTATTCCTCGGCGAGGGCGCGGCTGGCCCATGAAGATGTACGCGGCGACGAGCGCGCCGGAGGCGAGCGAGCGCTGTCCCCCGGGACGCACGCTCCAATCGTGCCCTATGGCTAGGCTCGTTCGGGGATGACGTTCGCCGAGCTTGGTCTGTCCGCGCCCACCCTGGAGGCGCTCGCCCACCTGGGCTACGAGCACCCGACCCCGATCCAGGAGCAGGCCATCCCACCGCTGCTCGAGGGCCGGGACGTGGTCGGTCAGGCCCAGACCGGGACGGGCAAGACCGCCGCGTTCGGGCTGCCGATGATCGAGTACGCCGACCCGGACGACCCCGAGGTCCAGGCGCTCGTCCTCACGCCGACACGAGAGCTGTGCATCCAGGTGACCCAGGCGCTGCGGGCCTACGGGCAGCGCCACCGGGTGGACGTCGTCGCCGTGTTCGGCGGGGCCCCGATCCGCGACCAGGCGGTGCGGCTCAAGGACGCCCAGGTCGTGGTGGGGACCGTGGGTCGCGTGATGGACATGATCGACCGCCACCACCTGTTCCTCGAGCAGGCTCGATACGTGGTGCTGGACGAGGCCGACGAGATGCTGGACCTCGGCTTCCTCGAGGACGTGGAGGCGATCCTGCGCCGGTGCCCGATGGGGCGCCAGACCGCGCTCTTCAGTGCGACCGTCCCGCCGGAGATACAGCGGCTCGCCGACACCTTCATGCACGACCCGGTGACGATCAGGGTTCGTTCGGCGACGCTGACGATCGACACCGTCGACCACCACTACGTCGAGGTGCCCGACCGCGAGAAGCCCGACGCCCTGGTGCGCGTCCTGAAGGAGGAGCGCCCGGAGCAGGCGATCGTATTCGTCCGGACGAAGGTGGGCGTCGATCGTCTCGGCCGCCGGCTGACCGACGCCGGCGTGCGCGTGAAGACGCTCCACGGCGACATGCCGCAGGGCCAGCGCGACGGCGTGATGATTGCGTTCAAGGAAGGCCGCGAGCGGCTGCTCGTCGCGACCGACGTGGCCGCCCGCGGCCTCGACATCACCGGCGTGAGCCATGTCGTCAACTACGACATCCCGAACTCGCCGGACATCTACGTGCACCGCATCGGGCGCACGGGACGCGCCGGCGAGAGCGGGCGGGCGATCACGCTGATCACGCCGCGCCAGCGGCGCGAGCTCGCCGCGATCGAGCGCCACGCCAGGACGCAGATCGAGCCGTGGGCGCCGGGGGAGCGGCGCACGCAGCGCGAGCGTGCCGAGCGGGAGGCATGGCGGCCGCGGCACACGAAGCCTCACAGCCGCGACGGCGTCCCGTACGCGAAGCTGATCCTCGGAGCGGGCCGGACGGACGGCCTCGAGCCCGCCGACGTCGTGGGAGCCGTGGTCGACCACACCCACCTCGAGAACGACGACGTCCGCCACGTGCGCGTGCTCGAGCGCTTCAGCTTCGTGGAGGTCCCCGAGCCCCGTGCGCGCGAGGTGGCGGAGAAGATGAGCGGCAAGCGAATTCGGGGCACGCGGCTCCGGGCGGAGGTGACGAACAGGCCATGACGAGGGCGACGATGCACACGAACCACGGACCGATCGAGCTGGAGCTGCTCGACGACGACGCGCCGAAGACCGTCGAGAACTTCCTGAAGCTCTCCGGCGACGGCTTCTACGACGGCCTCATCTTCCACCGCGTGATCAAGGGCTTCATGATCCAGGGCGGCTGCCCGCACGGCACGGGCACCGGCGGGCCGGGCTACGAATTCGAGGACGAGATCAACCGGCACAAGGTCGTTCGCGGCGCGCTCGCGATGGCCAACCGCGGCCCGAACACGAACGGCAGCCAGTTCTTCATCGTCACCGCCGTCGCCGCGCCCTGGCTGGACGGCAAGCACACCGTATTCGGGCGGGTGGCCGGCGGCATCGTGGCGGTCGACGCCATCGAGGGCCTGGAGACCGGGCCACAGGACCGGCCGGTGGAGGACGCGCGGATCGAGCGCGTGGAGGTCCATGAGGGTTGAGCTCCTGTGGTGGGAGGGCTGCTCGTCCTTCCCGGAGACGATCGCGGAGGTGCGCGAAGCGCTGTCCGAGGAGGGCGTGGATCCGGACGGGCTCGAGCTCCGCGAGGTTGAGACCGACGAGGAGGCCGCGCGCGAGCGCTTCCCGGGCTCGCCCACCATCAGGATCGACGGCGAGGACGTGCTGCCGCCGGCGGAGGACGAGCCCTACGCGCTGACCTGTCGTGTCTACCGTCTGAGGGACGGCCGCTTCTCGCCCACGCCGGACCCCGCGGACGTGCGGGCGGCCATCCGAAGAGCAAAGGAGAAGCAATGACGCTAGCCGTCGGACAAGAGGCCGCCGACTTCACCCTCCCGGACACCTACGGGCGGGGACACTCGCTCCCGAAGGGCCGGCCGGCAGTGGTCGTCTTTACCTGCAACCACTGCCCATACGCGCTCGCCTGGCACGACCGCATCGTGGACGTCGCCCGCGACTACGAGGACGTGAGCTTCTTCGCGATCAACCCAAACGACGCGGAGCGCTACCCGGCCGACTCGGCGGAGGCGATGCGCGAGCGCGTTGAGCGCGACGGCGGATGGCCTCTGCCCTACCTGCGCGACGAGTCGCAGGAGGTGGCGCGCGCGTACGGCGCGAGGACCACCCCGCACGTGTTCGTGGTCGACGCGGAACGCACGGTCCGCTACGCGGGCGCGCCCGACGCCGACTACCGCGACCCCGGCCAGAACGCGGCATGGCTGCGCGCCGCGCTCGACGCGGTCCTGGCCGGCGAAGACCCGGAGCGCGCGGAGACGGAGCCGGTGGGGTGCAGCGTGAAGTGGAGG
Source organism: Thermoleophilaceae bacterium (assembly GCA_014534235.1). Taxonomy (GTDB): domain Bacteria; phylum Actinomycetota; class Thermoleophilia; order Solirubrobacterales; family Thermoleophilaceae; genus JACVRW01. The sequence goes on from JACVRW010000014.1 coordinate 6,684, forward strand.
CAGTGAGGCCGTAGGGCGGGCCATGACAAGCACGTGGTCCGCCGCGCTCGCCGGCGAGGATCCACGGCTCGACGCTAGATTGGTTGCACCTTCTCCAAGCGCGCTCTTTAGCCGAGCGATCACCACCGCCACCCGCTCCAGCTCGCGTGTGATCGAGGAGTATCCCGTTAGAAGCTCCCGCATTTCGCCGCGGGCGTCCTCAGCAGCCGGCCCCTGTGAGGTGTCCGCCAGGACGCTCACAATCCGCCGCTTCGTGCGAAGGCGGCGCGCTTCGAGCGTGCAACCGAGGGTGCAGCTCTCTGTCAGCAGGTCCTCGACCGCCAGCCTAGAGGGGCCGGGATCCCTTGCCAGAAGCTGCTCGGAACGCGCCCTCAGGTGCAGCGCAGCCTCATCCACAGCCTCGACTGTCCGCGCCGCGTCACCGGCAGGCGACTCCTCGTCGCCCCCTTTGAACAGCGAGTAGATCGTGGTCCGGAGGGCGGCGAGGTCTGGATCGATCGGTTGCCTCATGACGGGTCCCCGGCGCTCTAGCGAGGGGCGGGGGAACACCCGCCCCTCGCCACGTCCGCTCGCGGTTCGCGTGGACCTACTTCGTGAACTGGAAGTTTGCCACGTACTCCCTCCCGTCGCTGAACCGCACCATCAGCTGGCGGCACTTTCCTGCCCATGCCTTGTCTGTCTTCCAGACAAAGCTATAGCGCTGCGTCGTCTGGTCATACGACAGGCTGCTCTGGCCGGCGTAGTCAAACGCCTCCTCGACCGTGTCGGGCGGAGCCGACGACGGGCACGCGATGGGCTTCGAGCTCGGATAGCCGGCCGCAAAGATGCTCATCCCCTGGTAGCCGCTCAAGTCGAACTTGACCGGGACGGCCTGTCCCGCCTTCATCGAGTTCAGCCAGCTCGGGTTGTTGACCGGCTCGAAGAACCCGTGGAAATCGTAGATCACGCGGTACTGGCAGCTCGCCGCAGCTGACCCGTGTCCGACCTTGTCCTGAGCGGTGCCGGCCGGCACGGACGCAGTCTTCTCGCCGACCGCGGTCGTGTCGAGCGAAACTGCGCCGCCGGCGGCCCCGGCGAGCCCGGAGTGGGCGTCTTGGGCCGTCCAACTCGCCGACGCGGTGCTGCCGAGCTTTAGCTCGCTGGGGCAGGTCAGGCTCACGACCGGTGCGGTGGCGTCCACCTTGACCGTCCCGGTCGCCGACGCCGACTCGTTACCCGCGTTGTCGGTCGCCTTCCCGGAGTAAGCGTGGGAGCCCGAGGTGCTGAATGTTTGGGCGGCCGTATAGCCGGCGACACCGCTTCCGTCGCTGCCGTCGGCCAGCTTTGGATCTGTGCTGCTGCCGTAGCTGACCGTCACGGAGTCCTTGAACCAGTTGCCGGCCGCGTCCTCGGGGCTCCTGTCGAAGCTAGCCGTGGGCGTGGTCGGGCCGCTCTTGTCGACCTTGACCTCATCCGAGGCGGCCGAGAACGGGCCCTCCTCGCCGAGCGCATCGAAGGGCCTTGGCCCTGTACGTCCAGGTCCCCTCGCCCTCCGGAGATCCGGAAGTGAACGCGAAGGAGCTGCTGCTCAGGTTGCCCGCGCCGCTTACGTCTGTGTAGCCGGCGTCGTTGGCGTCCTTGTGCTGGAGCAGGTAGTGGTCCACATTGTCGTCAGGATCGGTAGCCGCGGCCCAGTTGAGGCCGAAGACGCCGTCGTTGTTGAGCGAGCTCGAGGCCGACGGCTTGCCAGGCGCACCGGGTGGGCTGTTGACCCTGTACGTGCAGCTCGCCGACTGCTCATGACCGACGTTGTCGACCGCGGTGACGGTCTTGGTGTGCTGGCCCGCAGCGCTCGTGTCGAGTGACACGGTGCCGCTGGGATCAGTAGCGAGGCCCGAGTGCGCATCGCTTGCCGTGACGTTGACGGCGTGGGTGCTGTTCCTCGCAACGACCGCGCTTGGGCACCCGGTGATATCGACGGCCGGAGCGGTGGCATCGACCTTGACGGTGCGCGTGGCGGAGGCGGACTCGTTCCCGGCGTGGTCCTTGACCGTGCCGCTGACGGGATGGGAGCCGCTGGTGTTCTTGGTCAGGTTGCCCGGAATCGAGGCCGGATCCACACCGCTTCCGTTGCTTCCGTCCTAGCTGGGTCACGAGGCGTTGCAGAAGCGGCCGAAGTTGCAGCGGACCGCGCTCTGTCCCGGCGGGCGTGGTCAGTCGCTTGCGGCGCTACGCGCAACCCTCGCGATCGCCTCGACGGCCGCGGGGGTGTCGCGCAGGTCCGCCAGCAAAGCGTCAGGCCGCGCGGCTCGCAGGGCGTTGACGTCGCTGAAGCCGGTGGCCACCGCCACGGCTCTGGCGCCGGCTTCGTGGGCGGCTCGGACGTCGTGGGGCGTGTCGCCGACCAGCACGGCGTCGGTCGGCTCGCCGTACTTCGCCCTGACCCGCTCGCGAGCCACGGCCACGAGCTCCGAGCGCTCCTCGTGCGGGTCCGAGCCGTAGGCGCCCACGTCGAAGTCGAGCCAGGGCTCGAGCCCGAAGGCGCTGATCTTGAGGGCCGCGTTGGTTTGGATGTTGCCGGTGAGTAGCGACTGCACTATGCCCTCCCGGCCGTGTAACGCCGCCAGTGTCTCCGGCACCCCCGGGTAGGCGTGGCCGTCGCGACGCATTGCCTCCTTGCGCGCCTCGAGCGCCGTTGCAAGCCGATCCAGCAACCGCGGCAGGGCCTCGCGCTCGTGGTCCAGCATCGCCAGCGCGATCTGATGGTCGGTTCGGCCGGCGAACTCCACCGGTCCCGGCGGCCGGCCCATGACCGCCTCGAATGCCTCCTCGAAGGCGTGCTTGCCGTGACCCGCGGAGTCCACGAGCGTTCCGTCGATGTCCCAGAGCACTAGGAGCACCGCCCTGAGCCTGCCACACTGCGCTCGATGTTCGACGCCCTTGCCGTCCCGCCCCGCCTCATCGCCCGCGCCTTCGACGACCTGCACACGCTCGCCGAGGGGGTGCGCAGGCTGTCCGACCGCGAGGGCGACCTGTCCGAGCTTGTCGACGCGGTCAGGGCGCTGCCCGAGATCGAAGACAGCCTGTCGCAGCGGATCGCGGAGCTGCGGACCGACGTCCAGGCGCTCCACGAGTGGCTCCAACCGCTGCACAAGGAGCTGACCGATCTCGACGACACCGCCGAGAACCTCGAGCAAGCGCTGGGCGGTCTCAGGGACCTGCTGAAGAAGGTCCCGGGGATCTGAGCGCGCGCCTGGCGGCCCGACGAAGCACCGTCCTGGTTAGGGGGTCGTATACAACACCTATCCAGGATCCTGCGGCGCCGACCGAGACGCGCCGGCGCAGCTCCCTACCGCAACGCGACCCCGAACAGTTCCTCGAGCCGCGGGAGCGTCGAATCGGCGCCGCGGTGCAGGACGGCGGTCATCCCGACGGCCTCCGCGCCCGCGCAGTTCTCGCGCAGGTCGTCCACGAACACGCAGTCCTCGGGCGGGAGACCGACGCGCTCGGCGCCGAGCAGGAAGATCTCCGGCTGGGGCTTGTGGACGCCCTCCTCCCCTGAGATGACGACGCCGTCGAAGAGCTCCGCGAACGTGGCCCGCTCGTAGCGGCCCTCGCCCATCGAGTTCGAGACGAGGCCCGTACTGACGCCCTGGGCCCGTGCCCGCCTGACCGCGTCGAGCATCGTCTCGTCCGGCCGGACGCGCGCAAACATGCGGCCGACGAGGCCGGCGTGGCGCTCCACGCCGAGCAGCTTTCCGAAGCGCTCCCCGAACTCGTCCTCGCTCATGCTGCCCGTCTCGAGGGCGCGCACGAGGCGCAGCGCTTCCGGCTCGTCCTTGAAGAGCCGCTTGATCGCGTCACGGTCGAGCCCCTCGTCGGTGCAGAAGGCGCGGAACGAGTCGAAGACGTTCGTGGTCAGGACGCCGCCGAAGTCGACGAGCAGGCCCCTCATTCCCCGAGCGCCACCGCGCGCGCCTTTCGCGCCAGCGCCGGGACGCCCTCGTCGAAGAGCGCGAGGTAAGGATCATCGGTGGCGCCCGCGGTGAAGCGCTTGTAGTTGCCCTCCATGAAGACCGCAGCCTTCCAGAGCGCGAGCGCCTGGTACCACCCGAGGCCCGACACGGGGCGACCGCTGCGCGCCTCGTAGCGCGCCACGAGCTGATCCCGGGTGAGGAAGCCCTCGCGGCGGGTGGCCGCGGACAGCCTGTAGAAGGAGATGTCGGCGGGGTCGTCCGCCTCCGCCCAGGTCACGGTGAGGTAGCCGACGTCCGCCAGCGGGTCGCCGATCGTGGAGAGCTCCCAGTCGAAGATCGCGATCACCCTGGCCGGTGGCTCGCTCGCCACCATCACGTTGCCGAGCCGGTAGTCCCCGTGAACGATCGTCGACGGCGGCGACTCGGGCACGTTCCGCCGGAGCCACTCGCCGACCTCCTCCACGACCGGCACCTCGCGCGTCTTGTTGTGCTCCCAGAGGCCGGCGAAGCGCCGCAGCTGACGCTCGAGGTAGCCGCTTGGCTTCCCGTAGTTCTCGAGCCCGCACGCGCGCCAGTCGACCTCGTGGAGCTCCACCAGCGCGTCGACGACCTCCTCGGAGATCCTGCGGCGGCCTTTTGGGTTGTCGAGCGGCTCGGGGATGTCGGTGGTGACGACGCTCCCGTGGAGCTCGTTCATGAGGTAGAAGGGCGCGCCGAGCACGGACTCGTCGTCGCAGGTGGCGAGCACACGGGGCGCTCGCACCGGCGTCCTCTCGAGGGCTCGCAGCAGGCGGGCCTCACGGAGCACGTCGTGCGCGGACGGCGGCAGCGGCGGCCGCGGGGGGCGGCGCAGCACGACCCTGGCGTCGCCGCGGCGGACGAGGTACGTCACGTTCGAATGCCCCTCCCCGATGCGCTCGACCTCCACGGGGCCGGAGCCGATTCCGTGCACGTCGAGGAACCGCTCGAGCGGCTCGCGCACGACGAGCGGTGGTCGCTCCAGCTCGCGTGCGTCGCGGTGCGTCTCGACCACGTCGGGCGATGCCATCAGCGGCGGGAATCCTATGGCGAGGGAACCGAACCGGGCCGCGGCCGCGCTCGTATAGCTTTCCCGGATGCGACCCCGCCTCCTCGTAGCGCCGCTGGCTCTCCTCGCCCTCTTTGCCGCGGCCGCTCCCGCCTCCGCGGAGGACCATCAGGTGAACGTCGTCGACTTTGCGTTCCAGCCGAAGTCGCTTGAGATCAACCCCGGCGACAGGGTCATCTGGAACTTCTTCGCTCCTGGTCACACGTCGACTTCGAGGAGCGGTCAGGCGGAGAGCTGGAACTCCGATCCTCCGGATCCCGGCTTCAATCCCGCCGGCGCGAGCTTCGCCCATACCTTCGACACCCCGGGCCGCTACCAGTACATCTGCATACCGCATCAGTTCTTCATGGAGGGCGTGCTCCAGGTCGGCCAGGACGAGTTCCGGCGCTCCTACTCCCGCTTCAGACAGACGGGGCGGGGGAGCTCCCTCAGCCTCTCCTTCCGGCTGCTGGAGCCGGCGATGGTGACGGTGAAGCTGCGAGGAGCGACCCGGCGGACCGTGACGCGGCGGCGCCTCGGCCTGGGTCGCCACCGCATCAGGCTCGCCCGCCTGCGGGAAGGCCGCTATCGCGGCACGGCGACTTTCGTCGACGACTTCGACAAGCCGTCGGTCGCGGGGTTCTCCGGCGCCATCCGCTGAGGCCGGGCGCTCAGCGGATCTCGTCCACGTGGCGGATGTTCGCCGCGTCCTCGGCGTCGGCGCTCCGTTTGCCGTCGAACCAGCCTTCCAGGATCTCCTCGAGGACCGCGTCGCTCGTCGCCCGCAGCGAGAGCGCCAGCACATTGGCGTCGTTCCATCGCCGCGCGCCGCGGGCCGTCTCCGCGTCGGCGCAGAGCGCGGCGCGGACGCCGGGCACCTTGTTGGCGGCGATCGAGGCCCCCGTGCCGGTCCAGCAGCAGACGATCCCCTGGTCGGCGCGTCCCTCGGCGACGTCGCGCGCGGCGGCCTCGCTGGCCCAGGCCCAGTCGTCGCGCTCGCCCTCGGCGAGCGCGCCGTGCAGGATCGGCTCGTGCCCGCGGCGGCGGAGCTCGTCGACAACTGCCTCGGCCACACCGGTGCGCTCGTCGGCTGCGACGGAGATTCTCATGTCCACCAGCCTAGTCTTGATGCGCCATGCCCGAGCTTCCAGAGGTCGAGATCACGGCGCGCCGGCTGGATCGCGCGCTGAGCGGCGCTGAGATCGAGTCCGCGCTGGCCCCCGGGCTGGTGGCCCTGAAGACGTTCGATCCGCCGCTCGACGCCTTCGCCGGCGGCCGGGTCGGCGGCGTGCGCAGGATCGGGAAGATGCTCGCGGTCGACGCCGGCGGGCTGACGCTGCTGGTCCACCTCATGTCGGCCGGCCGGCTCCAGCTGTTCGACGAGCGGGCATCGCTGCGCGACCGAACCTCGCGCATCCTCCTGCGGATCGCCGACGGGCGCGAGCTTCGGCTCCGGGAGTTCGGAACCCAGCAGCGCGCCTGGGCGAAGCTGCTGCGAGCGGAGGAGGTGGCGGCGGACGAGGCCGTGGCGACGCTCGGACCGGACGCATATCCCCCTCCGCCGCCCGAAGAGTTCGCGGATCTGCTCGACCAGCCGCGCCACCTGCATCCACTGCTGCGCGACCAACGAGCGATCGCGGGCATCGGGCGCTCCTGGGTGGACGAGATCCTCTGGACCGCTCGGCTTTCGCCGTTCCAGCGGGGCTCCGACCTCGACCCCGAGGACGTCGAGACGCTTCGGAGCTCCTGCGGGGAGGTTCTCGGCGGCGCCCTCGAGCACTACGAGCGGGTGATCGGGGACACGGTTCCGGACAAGCTTCCGATGCCGCTGCGCGTCCATCGTCGAGCGGGGGAGGACTGCCCCCGCTGCGGCGCCCGGATCGAGGCGATCCACTTCAAGGACTACGTCATGTGCTACTGCCCCGAGGAGCAGACCGGCGGGCGGGTGCTGAAGGACCGTCGGCTGTCGAAGCTGCTTAAGTAGCGGCTCAGCGGACGATGCTTCAGATTGGCAGCGCGACGATCACGGGGCCGGCGATCGCCGCGAGCGCGGTGAAGTCCTCCGCGTGGATGTGCGCGAGGTCCTCGGCGTAGCGGCCGGCGGAGTCAGTGTGCGCGCGGGGCACGCACGCAACGTACCTTTCAGGCGTGCCCTCGGCGACCCTCGGCGATTCGTTTCAGTCGTTCTTCGACGCCGTCGACCAGTTCGTCTCGAACCTGGCGTCCGTGCGGTTCGGCCCGCTCGCGCTCGCGCTCGCCTTCTTCACGGCGTACCTCACGCTGAGGGCGCGGGCGAGCTTCAACATCCTCCGCGCCGCCTACCCGACCGAGCGCTTCCGCTTCCGCGAGATCTGGGGCGCCTACTTCGCCGGCTACGGATTCAACGCGGTGATCCCCGCCCGTGGTGGCGACATCGTCCGGCTGTTCCTGACGAAGACGTCGATCCCGCGTTCGAGCTACCCGGCGGTCGCTGCCAGCTTCGTCGTCGAGCTCGGCTTCGACATCGCTATGGGCTCGCTGATCCTGGTGTTCGCATTCACCCAGGGCGTGTTCCCAAAGCCGCCCGACTTCGCCCGCCTCGACGCGTTCGATCTGTCGTACTTCGCCCAGCACCCGCGGTTCACCCTCTTTTTGCTGACGGCGCTGGTGGTCGGGAGCCTGCTGGCTTTCGCGCTGCTGAGCGTGCGGGTGAAGGCCTTCTGGGAGCGGGTGCGTCAGGGCTTCACGATCCTGCGGGATCGCCGCCGCTATCTCCGCGAGGTCTTCGGCGTGCAGTTCGCCGGCTGGTGCTTCCGCTTCGCCGCCTTCTGGATGCTGCTGGAGGCGTTCAAGGTGGGCGGCTCCGTCAAGAACGTGCTGCTGGTCCTCGGCGTCAACGCGGTCTCAGCGGCGGTGCCGTTCACCCCGCAGGGCGCGGGCGTGCAGCAGGCGCTGCTCGTCAAGGTCTTCGCCGGGACGGCGGGTGCCTCGACCGTCGCGGCCTACTCCGTCGGCCAGCAGATCGCCATCGGCGCGCTCACCTTCGGCGTCGGCTTCGCTGCGCTCGTGTTCATCTTCCGGGTGAGGAGCTTCAAGGAGATCATCCGCCGGGGCCGCGAGGACCGCGCCGAGGAGACCGGGCGCCGAGCGAAGGCGGGGGTCAGCGACGAAGCCGCGGGCGGAGGCTAGGTCCCGAAGCCCTCGCGCGCCTCGCGCACGAGGATCACCGCCTCGGGGAAGATGAGGCGCATGGCCTGCAGCAGGTCCTGCGATTGCTGCTCCGCGTTGCCCTGCAGGTTCAGCCGCGTGATCCCGGCCACGGTCATGTCGACCGCGAGCTTGATCGCATTGTCGGCCCAGGCCACCTTCTGGGCGCCCTGCATCTGCTCGGCGAACTCCGCCATTCGCTTGCGTAGCTCTTCTGGATCGCCGAAGAGGCCGCCGAAGGGATCTTCCGAGGACATGCTCCGAGTCTAGACGCCACGCGAACCGCTCGCCGGCCTCGTATGAGCGCAGATCTCGGCGCGTCTTGAGTCCCGGGCGCCACGTGTGGTTCGCGTTCGGGGCGACGGGCGGGTCGGTCACGGCGGCGGCGATCTCCCGCGCCAGCCGTCCGCGGTACACGGGATAGGCTCCATCGATTCATGGCCCTGCCGCCGCCGGCTCCGACCTCCACCTGCCTCGTGACCGGCGCGTCCTCCGGGATCGGGGCCGACATCGCCCGCTCGCTCGGCGCGCGTGGGTATGGGGTCACGCTCGTGGCGCGGCGGGCGGAGCGGCTCGAGGCGCTGGCGCGCGAGCTGCGCGCCCCAAGGCGCGTCCGGGTCGAGACCGTGGCGTGCGACCTGGGCGACGCCGACGCCCGGCAGCGGATGAGCGCCGAGGTCGAGGAGCGCGGGCTCACCGTGGAGGTGCTCGTCAACAACGCCGGCTTCGGCAGCGCGGGACGCTTCCAGGAGCTGGACCCGGCGCGTGAGATCGAGATGGTCCGGGTGAACGTCGAGGCCGTGGTGGACCTCTGCGGGCGGTACGTGCCAGAGATGGCCCGGCGCGGTCGCGGCGCCGTCCTCAACGTCGCATCCACGGCCGCGTTCCAGCCGCTTCCGCGCCAGGCTACCTACGCCGCCAGCAAGGCGTTCGTGCTCGCGTTCACGGACGCGCTCCACGAGGACCTCGCGGGGACCGGCGTCACGGCGACCACGCTCTGCCCAGGGCCGGTCAAGACCGAGTTCATATCCACCGCGGGACTGCGCTGGGACGACATGCCCGGCTTCATCTGGACCGACTCCGCGCGTGTGGCGGAGGAGGGCGTGACGGGGATGGAGAGGGGGCGCCGCGTGGTGGTGCCGGGTCCGCTCAACCGGGCGTCCGCGTTGGGGGGCCAGCACGCACCGCGCGGGCTGCTGCTGAGGGTGGCCGGGAAGGTCTACCCGGCCGGGTAGGGCTACCGCGGCGCCGGCGCGGCGGCGCCGGCCGACAGCTCCCAGGAGACCCCGTGGTGGCCGAGGAAGTTGAGGAACGCCTCCGGGTCGTACGCCGCCGCCGCGCCGACCGCGCCGGCGCGGTCGTAGCCCGGGGAGCTCATCAGCTCGGCCCCGTGTACGAGGATGACCGATGTCAGCCCATAGACGTCCCCCCCGCGGACGATGCCCCTCCCGCTCGAGCCGTCCTCGCCGTGAGCGTCCGCCACAATCGTGAACTTCGCCGCCCGGCGCTCGGCCGTGCTGGGCCCCTCCGGCAGCGCGTCGATCGCCCGGCCCAGCAGCCCGCGCAGCGGCGTGCGGAGGGTCATGGCAAGCCATGGCAGCGTGTACGGGAGGAAGGGGGCGAGCGCCGGGTGCGGCGCCATGGTCTGTGCCGTCATCATCGACACGACGCGTCTCGTGCGCGTGTGGCGCGGGACCGTTATGACCTCGCCCGACGGATAACGGGACATCGCCTGGCGGCCGATCGGCTCCGGGAAGTCGAAGCTGCCGCGGAAGACCCCGAGAGGCGCGGGACGCCAGCCGCCGTCCTCGTACACGACGTCGCCGCCCTTCATGATCTCGAGGCCGGAGCGCATCGTGCCGCGGCTCATGCCGAACCCCTTGACCGCGTAGGCGAGCACGAGCTCGTCGAGCGGCTCGCGGCCACGGGCCGTGAGGCGGGCGATGAAGTCTCCCGGCGCGTAGTCGAACCCGAGCGCGGGCACGAGCGCCACGCCGGCCTTCTCCGCGGCGGGGCCGTGGCGGTCGAACACCAGCTTGATGAACGCCTGCTCGCCGGTCGAGTCGACGTAGTGCGTACCGGTGTCGATCGCGGCCCGCACGAGCGCCTCGCCCGCCAACATGAACGGGCCGGCGCAGCTAATCACGACGGTCGCGTCGGCGAGCAGTTCGCGCAGGCGCCGCTCGTCGTCGAGCGGAGCGGCGCGCACGGGGGCGCCGCGCTCGCGGGCGACTGCGGCGAGCTTCGCCTCGTCGCGCCCGCTCAGCACGTGGTCGAGGCCGCGGCGGTCGAGCTCCTCCGCCACCAGCCGACCCGTGTAGCCGGTGGCGCCGTACAGCACGATCGTCACCGCCGGGACGATACAGTCGCCCAGTGCGCATCAGCGAGGTGATGACCGAGGGCGTCGTGACGGCCGAGACCGACGACGACCTCCGCCGGGTGGGCGAGTTGATGCGCGACCGCAACGTGGGCTCTGTCGTGGTGTGCGAGGCCGGGCGCCCTGTGGGGGTCATCACCGATCGCGACCTGGCGCTGGCCGTCGTGGCGGACGCCGTGGACGCCGATGCTCCGGCCGGCGAGCATGCCTCCCGGCCGCTCGTCACCGGAGAGGTGGAGATGGACATCGAGGAGGCGGTCGCCCTGATGGTCCAGCACCACATCCGCCGTCTGCCCGTGACGGCAGGCGAGGATCTGGTCGGCATCGTCACGATCGACGACCTGGCGGTCCGCGCCGGCGACCTCCACCAGGCACAGCGGATCACCGCCGAGGTGGCCAAGGCGGCACTGCCCGAGTTCTACTTCCACCAGCGCGGGGGGTAGGTATGGCCCCGCTGTCGCCAGACCAGCTGCGCACCCGGCGGCGGATCGAGAGCATCATCCGGGTGATGGCGCCGGCACTGGACCTGATGCTCGCGGTGGGAGATCGCGTCTCGCGGATGGTCGAGCGAGATGACGAGTACTACCCGCCGCGCGTCCAGCGCGAAGAGCCTCCGCCCCCGACGTCGTGACCAACGAGGCGCAGCTCCAGTGGGAGGCTCGCTGGGCCCGTCCCGCCGCGTTCGCCGCGTTCGCGGCGGGGCTGGCTTTCCTCGCCCAGGTGGTGATGTTCCAGGCGGTGCTGGACGACCGACGCCGCGTCGAGCCGCTGCCGGACTACCTGCTCTCGGTCGACGAGAGACCCGCGCTATTCGTCGGCTCGGCGACCGTGCAGGCCGTCGGCGCCCTGCTGCTCGTGCCGGTCTTCCTCTATCTGTTCCGCGCGACGGTGGCCCGGGAGGCCGCCATACCGAGGTGGTTCGTCTACCTCATCTACGCCGGCCCGGTCATCTTCGCGCTCGCCAGGGTGCTCGCGTCGATCGACCAGGTGGATCTGGCGAACGACTTCGCCGATGGCACCCCGATCGAGGGTCAGCGGGGCGAGGACCGCGCCGACCGGCTCGTCGAGGACAACCCGAACGCGCTGGCCTTTGCACTTGGCTTCGCCGGGTCCATCGCCGTGGCGTTCCTGTTCGTGATGATCCCGCTGAGGGCTCGCCGGGCCGGCCTGCTCAGTCCCTTCCTCGGCATCCTCGGCGTCGTGGTCGGAGCGCTGCTGGTGCTCCAGCTCGTGCCACTCGTCCCCACGATCATTCAGGCGTTCTGGCTCGGAGCGATCGGCGCGCTGTACCTCGGGAACTGGCCCGGCGGGCGCGGCCCGGCGTGGGAGACGGGGCGGGCCGAGCCGTGGCCGAGTGCGGCCGACCGGCGGCGCGTGACCTCGTCGGAGGCGCCGCCGGCCGAGGCACCGGAGCCCGAGACGGCCTCGGTCAGCGAGGACGCGGACGCGGCGCGCGAGCGGCGGGCCTCGCGGAAGCGCAAGCGCAAGCGGGGGTAGCGCTCAGGCGATCGCCGGCGCCCTCGGGAGGCGCTCGAGGGCCGCCTCCATGTCGGCCTCGGAGAACTCGGGATCCTCCAGCGTTCCCGCCAGGTACGCGTCGAACGCCGACATGTCGAAGTGGCCGTGGCCGCACAGGTTGAAGAGGATCACGCGCTCCTCGCCTGCCTTCTTCGCCGCCTCCGCCTCGTCCATCACGGCGCGGATCGCGTGCGCCGGCTCGGGCGCCGGCAGGATCCCCTCGGTGCGGGCGAACATGACCGCGGCGGCGAACGTCTCGTTCTGCTTGTACGCGCGCGGCTCGACCAGGTCGCGCTTGACGAGCCCGCACACGATCGGCGAGTCGCCGTGGTATCGCAGGCCGCCGGCGTGGACGGGCGGCGGCACGAAGTCGTGCCCGAGCGTGAACATCGGCATCAGCGGCGTCAGGCCCACGGTGTCCCCGAAGTCGTAGCGGTAGACGCCGCGGGTGAGCGTGGGGCAGGCGGCCGGCTCCGCCGCCACGAACCGCGTGTTCGCCTGGCCCCGCAGCACGCGCCGGAGGAAGGGGAAGCTCATCCCTGCGAAGTTCGAGCCGCCGCCAACGCAGCCCACGACCACGTCCGGCTCGTCACCGGCCAGCTCCATCTGCGCGAGCGCCTCCTGACCGATAACCGTCTGGTGGAGGCAGACGTGGTTCAGCACGGATCCGAGCGCATAGTTCGTCCGCCCATCGCCGGCCGCGACCTCCACGGCCTCGGAGATCGCGATGCCGAGCGAGCCCGTGGTGTGCGCGGCCTGGCTGCGACCGGCGTCGGTCGTGTCGCTCGGGGAACGGACGACGGTGGCACCCCAGCTCTCCATCATCGCCCGCCGGTAGGGCTTCTGGTCGTAGCTCGCGCCGACCATGTAGATGACGCAGTCGAGCCCGAACAGGCTGCAGGCAAGCGCCAGGGCCGATCCCCACTGCCCGGCACCCGTTTCGGTGGCGAGCCGCTCGATCCCGGCCTCCCGATTCGCGTAGGCCTGCGCGACGGCGCTGTTCGGCTTGTGCGAGCCGGCCGGCGAGACGCCCTCGTACTTGTAGTAGATCCGGGCGGGCGTACCGAGCTCGCGCTCGAGCCGGCGCGCCCGGTAGAGCGGCGTCGGCCGCCAGAGTCGCAGCACCTCCCGCACCGGCTCGGGGATCTCCACCTCGGGCTCGGGGGAGACCTCCTGGGCGATCAGGGACATGGGAAAGATCGGCGTCAGGTCGTTCGGCCCGGCCGGCTCCATCGTCCCCGGGTTGAGCGGAGGGAGCGGCTGCCCCGGGAGGTCCGGCAGGAGGTTGACCCAGTGCGTCGGAATCCGGTCTTCGGGGAGCGTGAACTTGACGGGATCGGCGGGCACGGGACGGTCCTCCTTCGGTCGGGCGGGGCGATCCTAGCGGCACTAGGATCTCCGCTCGATGGAACGGGCGTCACGCACGCGGCTGGTGGCGCTCGCGGTCGTCCTCACGACCTCCGTGCTTCTCGCCGTTGTCGCGCTGTCGTCCGGCGGCGACGACCGGGAGCCCGGGGGCCTCAGGGTCGAGCGGACACCCGGCGTCCCGGAGGTCGTCGTGTACGTCGAGGACCTCGATGCGAATCGACCCGAGACGGCGGACGGCGCGGCGCGGATCGTCCTCGAGTGTGTCGATGGCAAGGGCCAGGTGGTGTGGAGCTCGCGCGAGTCGTGGCCGTTCACCGAGACCGACGAGGGGGCGCTCGATCCACACGTCCACCTGAGGATGGAGCCGTCGCGGGTCGAGCGGATCCAACGGTGCCGCCTGAACGACACGGATCCTCCGCTCGAAGGCCGCCTGATCTGATCGGCGCCGCGCCTAGACCGCGCCGGCCGCCACCGCGATCTCCCGGTACGCGGCGGCGGGGTCTGGCGCGCCGAATATCGACGAACCGGCCACGAAGAGCGTGGCCCCCGCGGCCGCGGTGGCGCCGGCCGTCTCCGCTTCGATCCCGCCGTCGACCTCGATCGGGACTCCGGGGCCGAGCAGCTCGCGCAGGCGGGCGACCTTCGCAGTCGAGCTCTCGATGTACGGCTGGCCGCCCCAGCCCGGGTTGACCGTCATGCATAGAACGTGGTCGAGGTCGCCGGCGACGCCCGAGACGACCTCCAGCGGGGTGGCCGGATTGATCGCCAGCCCGGCGGCGAGGCCGACGTCCCTGACCGCCTTGAGCGCGTAGTTCACGTGCGGCGTCGCCTCCCAGTGGACGGCGATCGAATCGGCGCCCGCCGCCGCGAAGTCCTCCACCCGCCGCTCCGGCCGCTCGACCATCAGGTGCACGTCGAGCACGCCGCCCCGCCCGTGCACGAGCTCGCGGAGGGCGTCGACGATCAACGCCCCGATCGAGATCGGCGGCACGAAGTGGCCGTCCATGACGTCTACGTGGATCACGCGGGCGCCCGCCTCCATCACCTCCGCCACCTGCGAGCCGAGCCGCGAGAAGTCCGCGGCGAGGATCGAGGGCGCCACACGGACTTCGTGCATCAGGGTTGAGGCCAAGAGCGGCGAAGCTACAGGAAAGCCCGCCGCTTCGCCGGGCCTTGGCTCAGCCCTCGTCGTCGTCCTCGGGTGGGTCCTCCGCGCGGTTCTCCTCCTGGTCCGGGACCTGATCGAGAGCGGTGATGTCGCGCCGCTCGATTCGCTCGCAGCCCGCCGTCGGCGTCGCCGATCGCCGTCGCGTCAACCCGGGCGAGCGCCCACAGGACGTCGGGGCCGTCGCCGCCATCTGAGACGAGGCGCTACGCGCGCGCCCGGTGCTTCGCGTGCGCGCGGATCTCCGAGAGGATGCGCTCGAGGCGCGGCTCCGTGTCGCGGTCGACGAACGTCATCGCCGCGGCCACCGTCGGATGCACACGGGCGATCTCGGCGTGGAGCGCGTGCGCCACCGCCCGGTAGGCGGGGTGGCCCTCGCGGCCGGAGCGCAGCTCGATCACGTGCATCGCCTCGCGGGCGTTCATGTCCAGTACGTAGCGGATGCGGTAGCCGAGGCATAGCGCGTACGGCGCCAGCTCCGGGCGGCCGAGGGAGGTGATCCGGGCGTGCTCGGCGCGCGAGCGCTCGAGCCCCTCGCGGTAGGCGCCCGCCACGCCGGCCTGCTCCAGCTCGTCCGGCACTCCCGCCCCGAGGTCGGGGCCGAGCGTCTGCCACTGGGCGGTGAGCATGCGATGGCGCTGAAGGTCGCGAAACGCACCGTAGTCAGAGATCACCTCGAACCGGTAGCGGAGCGCCTCGAACCCCCGCCCTGGACGGTGCCGGCGGTTGCGCCGCTGCCCGACCAGGTCCGCGAGCATCGTCGCGTGCTCGTCCGGCGGCAGCTTCCGGATCGCAGAGCGGGCCTCGTCCTCGGAGCACGCGGCCGCCTCGTAGACGAGCGCGCCCAAGAGGTCCTCCTCGGTTCCCTGGACCGACAGCAGGCGCACGGCCGGCCCGGTGCGCTCGTCGCGCTGCGCCCGGTCGAGCCCGAGCCGCGCGGCCCAGCGCTCGGCCGCGCGCTCGCGCCGCTCCAGATAGGCGATCCACTCGCCGCCGCGATCCGGCCGGTCGACCCGCGCGATGAAGCTCGGGATCACGGCCTGAAGTTCCGTAAGGACCATCCGGGCGTAGTCGCGGGCCTCGGGCAGCGGGGAGGCAAAAAGCCGCAGGAGGAGCTGCTCGTAGGCCTGCCCAGTGGCGAAGATCCCCACGTGCGAGAGCGACGCGGCCGGCAGCAGGCCGCGTAGCAGGTCGAGCGCCTTTGCCCGGATCGAGCGGCGGTGCGCCGCCTCGGGCTCTCCCTCGGCACGCGGGAAGCGCTCGGCGGCCCAGGCCTCGACGCGCGGGAGCGCCTCGGCGTATGTGTCGAAGAGGTGGTCCATCGCCCGCTCGTACTCGGGGCCGAGCGAGGGATCGCGCCAGTAGCGGTAGCCCAGCCCCGGACCCATCGGCGCGTCGTACGGGATGTACCGCGTCGACTGCTCGAGGTAGGCGGCGAGCCGCCCACGCTGGAGCAGCTTCGTCATGACGTTCGAGACCGACTCGCAGGCGACGTGCGCGCCGCCGAGCTGAGCCACGGAGTCGTCGCCGTAGCCAAGGAAGATCCGCTCGTACAGCCGTCGCGCCCGCTCTCCCTCCGCGGAGTCGAACGACCCTCCGGCGGCTCGCTCGTGCGCGAACTCCTCGAGATACAGCCTGCGAAGGCCGCCCTGATAGCGCGAGTAGCGGGCGAACATCGCGCCCTTCACGGTCTCGGGCAGGTTGACCAGCGCGAACACCGGGCGGTCGAGGTTCGTGAAGTGCGGCGCGAGCAGCGCGCGCTCGTCATCGGTGAAGCTCTCGACCGGGTACTCCACGAGGGCCGGGGCACGATAGCGTCGGGCCCGGAGGGTCAGGCCAAGCGGCGATCCAGGACTCGCTCGAGGCGGGCCTCTTGGGCGTTCACGGGCACGGCCTTGTCCAAGCGCATCCGCATCTTCCGGCCGTCGACCAGCAGGCTCGCGACCTGGTTGTCGAACCACGGGCCGCCGTCCGTGAGCCGCCAGCGGATCTCGGGGTCGCGGACGCCCGCGGTATGGGCCAGCGCCCGCGCCGCGGCCGCGAAGGGGCGGGATCCGCCGACCCGGATGGCGCGGCGCTCACGGGCATTGAGCGGGTTGCGGTACGGAGAGCAGACCGCCTGCCACACGGCGCTGCGGACGCCGGCCTCCGGACGGAACGCCACCTCGAACAGGTAGGCGTGATGCACGTCGCCCGAGAGGGTCACGATCGAGGCGGGCGGTCGGCCTCGCTCACCCGCCGCCACCGAGCGCTGAAGGTCGCCAAGCCTGGCGAAGGAGCCCTGGAAGGCCGGCCAGTGCTCGAGGTCGGCCGCCCGGCGCACTCGCTCCCCGACGCCCTTCCAGCGCTCGCCCCAGGCGCCCCCCGCCACCGCCTCGGCCCAGGCCTCGACGTAGTGCATACCGAGACCCAGCAGCCACGGCAGCGACGTGGCGATCAGCAGGTGGTCGAAGTCGCCGGTCGCATGCTCCTCGATCCAGGCCCACTCCTCGTCGTCGACCATCGACCGGGCGCCCTCCTCGAGCACGCGGCCGGCCCGCGAGTCGATAACGAGCAAGCGCGTGCGGCCGAGGTCCCTGCAGTAGCTCCAGCGGGCGCCCGAGGCCTCGCGATCCGCCCGCGCGGCGAACTCGCGCAAGATGTGCTCGCCGTCGCCCGCCTGCTTGACCCGCGCCAGCAGCGCGTCCTCCCGGTGCGCCGCCGGCGCCAGGTTCCCGAGGTGCTGGTAGACCCAGTACGAGCTGAGCGCCGCCACGATGTGCTCGTTCCACCACTCGTGCGAGCGCATCTCCTCGAGCCAGGCCGCCGAGATGTTCCAGTCGTCGTGGACGTCGTGGTCGTCGAAGATCATCGCCGTCGACACCGTGGACAGGAGCCAGCGGATCGCCGGGTCCTCCCAGCTCTCGCGATACAGCCGGGTGTAGTCCTCGAAGTCGAGCACCCGCTCGCCCGGCGGCTCGGTCGTGTCCCGGCGACTCTCGACGAACGCGGCCGTGGCCGGCGGGAGCTCGTCGGCGTACACCTGGTCGCCGAGCAGTATCAGCACGTCCGGCCGGCGCTCGCGCGGCTCGTTTCGGAGCTGCATCGCCATCGTGCGGAGCGCATCGATCTCGCGGCCACGCGGGTCCTCGTCCTTGCGCAGGGAATACGGTGGCTCGTGCGGAACGGCCAGTCGGCAGGACCCGAAGACGAGCTGGAGGGGGCCGTCCTTCGGGTAGGTGCGGAATGCGCTCCGCGGGAACTCTGAGCTCGGCTGCGGCCACACGCGCCTGCCGTCGAGCAGCACCTCGTACTCGTGCCACGTCCCCGGCTCGAGGCCCTCCGCGCGGACGAGCCCGTAGTGGTGGCCGCATATGCAGAAGGTGCGATCGCGCGTCCCGAGCACCTCGACCTGGCAGGGGCCGTCGGTCTCGACCCAGATCACCGCGTCGGTCTCGCCGACGTAGCGCAGCAGCGGACCAAGGAGGAGACCGGGCATGGGGCCAGAGTAGTCCGGCGCGATACGGTTGGCTCGTGGAGGCTGAGCTCCAGCGCGTCGGCCGGGCCGTGGAGGCGGAGCTCCAGCGCATCGGCCGCTTGATCCACGCGGCTTTCCCGGGCCGGGGCCTGAACCCGCTGCGCGCGCTCGACCACAAGGCGATGGAGCTGGCGTCCCAGGACATGGAGCTGCGTGCCGCGCTCTTCCGTTTCGTGGACGTGACGCCGGCGTGTCGCTCGCTCGACGACCTCGCGCGCCACCTGACCGGTTACCTCGACGAGGTGGACGCCCGCCCGCCGCCGCTCGAGGCGGCGATGAAGATGTCCGGCACGAAGGCGGGGCGTGCGGCGCTGGGCGCCGCCGCCGCGGCCGGCGTGCGCCGCATGGCGCACCGCTTCATCGTCGGGGAGACCCCGCGAGCGGCGCTGCGCTCGATCCGCGACCTGTGGGAGCACGGGGCCGCCGTCTCCCTCGATCTCCTCGGCGAGACCACGGTCACGGAGGCGGAGGCCGACCACTACGCCGCCCGCTGCGTCGACGCGCTCGAGACGCTGGCCGCGGCGGCCCCGCGGTGGCCGGGGCGTCCCGTGCTCGAGGCCGACTCGCTCGGGCCCCTCCCGCGAGTGAACCTGTCGGCGAAGGTCTCCGCTCTCACTCCGCTGCTGCGCCCTGAGGCCCCAGAGCTCGGCCGCGAGGACGCCGCCCGCCGGATGCGGCCGGTGCTCGCGCGCGCGAAGGAGCTGGGCGCGCACCTGCACATCGACATGGAATCGGTGGACACGCAGGAGGCCACCCTCGACCTCGTGTTCGAGCTGCTCGACGAGCCAGAGCTGCGCGATGGCCCGTCGGCCGGGATCGTGATCCAGGCGTACCTGCGCGAGTCGCCGGAGCAACTCGAGCGAGTGATCGACTGGGCCCGGGGGACGGGACGCCGCCCGCCCCTCGTCGTACGGCTGGTGAAGGGCGCCTACTGGGACCAGGAGGTGGTGGAGGCGCGCCAGCACGGCTGGACGCCGCCGGTGTTCGAGGCGAAGCGGGAGTCCGATCGCAACTTCGAGGTCCTCACCCGTCGCCTGCTCGAGTCCTGGCCGTACCTGCGCCCCGCGATCGCCTCACACAACCTGCGCTCGGTAGCGCACGCGGTTGCCTACAACCGCGAGCTGGGAAGGGAGCACCGCGAGCTGGAGCTCCAGGTGCTCCGGGGGCTCGGCGACGATCTGGCCGCCGCCCTCACGCAGCACGGCATGCGCGTGCGCGTCTACTGCCCGGTCGGCGATCTCGTGGCGGGCATGGCGTACCTCGTCCGGCGCCTGCTCGAGAACACCGCGAACGAGTCGTTCCTCGGCGAGCAGCAGCGCGGCACGCCGATCGAGGAGCTGCTGGCGGCGCCGTGACCGTCTCCGAGCACACCACGGCCGGCTTTCGCAACGAGCCGATCCTCGAGCTGCGCCGTGCGCCGGCGCGCGAGTCGCTGCTGGCGGCGCTCCGCGAGCTCGACGCCAAGCTCCCGCTCAAAGTCCCGGTGGTCATCGGTGGAGACCGAGGCGCGGCCGAGGGCATCGACTCGACCGACCCGGGGGCTCCAGAGCGCCTCGTCGCGCGCGCCGGCCGCGCGAGCGAGGAAGACGCCGCGGCCGCCGTCGAAGTCGCCGTGCGCGGCTTTCGCGAGTGGGGCGCCCGCCCGGCGGTCGAGCGAGCGGAGGCGCTGCGCGGCGCGGCGGCCCGGCTGCGCGAGCGCCGCCTCGAGCTCGCCGCGCTGCAGGTACGGGAGTGCGCCAAGCCGTGGGGCGAGGCCGACGCCGACGTTTGCGAGGCGATCGACTTCCTCGAGTACTACGCGCGCGAGGCGATCGAGTTGGACCGCGGGCGCCCTATCCTCCAGGCCCCCGGCGAGCGCAACACGATGCGCTACGTCCCGCGCGGCGTGACCGCGGTGATCTCACCCTGGAACTTCCCGCTCGCGATCCCCTGCGGGATGACTGCGGCCGCCCTCGCCACGGGCAACGCCGTCGTGCTGAAGCCGGCCGAGCAGTCACCCGGCAGCGCCGGAGCGCTCGCGGACGCCCTGTACGGGGCGGGCGTTCCCCCCGACGCGCTCGCGCTCGTGCCCGGCTACGGCGATGCCGGCGCCGCTCTCGTGCGGGACCCGCGTGTGCACGTGATCGCCTTCACCGGCTCCGGCGCCGTGGGGCTCGAGATCCTGCGCTCCGCGGCGGAGACCCTCGAGGGCCAGGACCACGTCAAGCGCGTGGTGTCGGAGATGGGCGGGAAGAACTGCGTGATCGTCGACTCCGACGCGGACCTCGATGACGCGGTGCCGGAGATCGTCTACTCCGCCTTCGGCTACGCCGGCCAGAAGTGCTCGGCCGCCGCGCGGGTGCTCGTCCACGAGGCGACCGCAGACACGCTGGTCGAGCGCCTCGCCGGAGCGGTGAACGTGCTGACCGTCGGCCAGGCGGAGAGCTTCGCCACCGAGGTGCCGCCCGTGATCGAGCGCGAGTCGCAGGAGCGGGTGATGAGCCACCGGGCGAGCGCGGCCGACCACCTGGCGGCCAGCGCCGAGCCCGTCCCGGAGCGGGGGTGGTTCGTACCGCCGTCCGTGGTGGTCGGCCTCCCCGAGGACTCACCGGTCAACCGCGAGGAGATTTTCGGTCCCCTGCTGGCCGTGACCACGGTCCGCGACGTGGACGAGGCCATGGACGTCATCGACTCCCTGCCGTTCGCGCTGACCGGCGGCCTCTTCTCCCGCAGCCCCGCCACCGTCGAGCGGGTGGCTGCCCGCTCGCCGGTCGGCAATCTCTACGTGAACCGCGGGATCACCGGCGCCATGGTCGGCCGCCAGCCGTTCGGCGGAAACCGGCGCTCCGGCAGCGGAGCGAAGGCCGGCGGTCCGGACTACCTGCTCCAGTTCGTGGAGCCGCGCGTGGTCACTGAAAACACCATGCGCCACGGCATTCCGGTCGAGTAGGCCTATATCCTCGCCCGCCGTGGAGGCTCCGGACTTCGACCTGCAGTCGCACTCGCTGCATTCCGACGGGGAGCTGCCGGCTGCCCAGGTGGTCGAGAACGCCGCGCAGGCCGGCGTTCGGCTCCTGGCGCTCTCCGACCACGACACCGTGGACGGCGTCGACGAGGCCCTGGCCGCGGGCGCGCTGCGCGGCGTGCGCGTCGTGCCCGCCACGGAGATCTCGGCGGTCGACGGCGTCTACGAGGACCTCCACGTCCTGGGCTACGGCATCGACCACCGCAGCGCGCTGTTGGGCGAGCGGCTGCTCGACGCTCGCCAGGACCGCGAGCGGCGCGCCGACGGCATGGCCACGCGCCTGCGGGAGGTCGGGTTCGAGATCGACCCGTCGCCGATCGACGCTCGCCGGGCCGCCGGCAAGCCGGTCGGCCGGCCTCACCTGGCGGCCGCGGTGCTGGCTCATCCCGCCAACGCCGAGCGGCTTCGGGAGGAGGGTCACGCCGACGTGTCGTCGTTCATCGCCGCGTATCTCATCCAGGGAATGCGGGGCTACGTTGCCCGAATGCATCCGACGGTGGGGGAGGCCATCGGCTGGATTCACGACGGGGCCGGCGTGGCGGTCTGGGCGCACCCGTTCTGGGATGTGAAGGACGAGCAGGAGGTGCTGGCCGCGATCGAGCGCTACCGCGACGCGGGGCTCGACGGCGTCGAGGTGTTCTACCCGTCCCATACCGAGGAGAAGACGCTGCTGCTGGCCGATCGCTGCGCCGAGCTCGGGCTGCTCGCCACCGGCTCGTCCGACTACCACGGTCCGGGCCATCGGCTCTTCAGCCGCTTTCTCGCGTTCGAGCTGCACGGCCGCGAGCCGAACCTCGGCCCGATCGCGCACGGCACGCTGGCCGCGCCGGCGCGCGGCGACGCCGGGCTGTGCCTGTGGCTCACCGGCCTGTCGGGCTCCGGCAAGTCGACGGTGGCCCGGCTCGCCGCCGGCGAGCTGCGCGACCGCGGCCACCCGGTCGAGTTGCTGGACGGTGACGACGTGCGCCAGAACCTCTGCGCCGGGCTCGGCTTCTCGCGCGAGGACCGCGACGCGAACGTGCGCCGAATCGCCTACGTCGCGGATCTTCTCTCCCGCAACGGGGTCATCACCTTCGTGGCCGCGGTCTCTCCCTACCGCGGAGCGCGCGACGAGGCGCGCGCCCGGATGGGGGAGCGCTTCGTGGAGGTATACGTTCGCGCGTCCGTCGCCGAGTGCGAGCGCCGCGACGTCAAGGGCCTCTACGAGCTTGCGCGAGCGGGCGAGATCGAGTCCTTCACCGGAGTCTCGGACCCCTACGAGGAGCCGCTCGGGCCGGAGCTGACGCTCGAGAGCGAGTCCGAATCGCCCCAGGCGTCGGCCGAGCGGCTGGTGCAGCTGGTCGAGCGGCGGCTGAGCCGGCCGCCGGCGGCGGGCGCCGGGGTGGCCGGCGGCTGAACCGGTCCGGGCACCGCCGGTACGGCAGCCCGGCGTCGTGTCAATTAAGTGTCGTCAGGCGACACCTCATTGCCACGGTGCTTCTCTGCGCGGTTGCCGGGTCAGGTCGCCGGCCGCTCCGCCGGAGCGGGGCGGGGAGCGCCGTCCGCTCCGTCGCCCTTGTCGGCCGGGGCAGCCGCCGCGGCGCCGGCCGCCTCCCGTTGCGCCTGCATCCTCGCCATGAACTCGGCCCGCGCCTGCGCGGGCGTGCGCCGCAGAGCCCCCAAGAGCGGCAGCACCGACAGGATCAGCACCGCGCCCTGACGGAAGGACCACGCGAACCCCTCACGTGCCGAGCCCGCGGTCTGGCGGATGATCTCCTCGTCGAAGCCGGGCTTCGGCTCGAAGCGCTCGTCGGTGCCGCCGGTGTAGTCGTGCAGCGTCGACTGGGTCACCATCCCGGCCATTGGGGCGGGGATCTCCCAGTCGTCGACGATGTCCTCGATCTCGTCCTCGGCGAACCAGTCCATGTGCGCGTGCAGCACCCCGCCGAAGGTGGCGACGAGGATCGCCACGCCGATGGCGGCTCCTAGCTGGCGGGCGGTGTTGAGGATTCCCGACGCCAGGCCCACCTCGGGCCCGGCGACCGCGCCCATCGCGCCCACGTTGAGCGATGGGAAGCCGATCCCCATGCCCACTCCGATCATCAGGAGGCCGGGGAGGATGCGGACGTACGCCCAGGCGTCGTCCGAGGTCGCCGGCAGGAACGAAACCCAGAGCATGCCGACGGCCATGACGATCAGCGCCGGCTTCGCGATCTCCCCCGGCGCCTTCCTGTCCGCGGCTCGGCCCACGAACGGCCACACGACGAGGCCCATCAGCGGCACGGGCGCGAGCGCGAACGCCGCCTCGAGCTGCGAGTAGCCCCACAGGTTCACGAAAACGAGCGACAGGAGCAGCAGCGTGCCGAGCGCGCCCGCAGCGAAGAGGAGCATTCCCAGGTTGGCGCTGCGGAACTGGTTGTTGGCGATCAGCGCGGGGGTGATCATCGGGTTCGGGGCCCGCCGCTCCCACCAGACGAACGCCGCCCCCAGCAGGATCGCCGCCTGCATCAAGCTGAGCCAGAGGGGCAGGTCGCCGCCGAAGGGGTTCGCCTCCACCAGCGCAACCGTAAGGCAGAACACCGCCGCGCCGAGGAGCAGCATGCCTCGCACGTCGACCTCCCGCCCCGCGCTCAGGTCCCAGGTCTCGGGCCACCAGCGCAGGCAGAGCAGGACGCCGAGGATTCCAAACGGGACGTTGATCAGGAAGATCCAGTGCCAGCTCGCGATCTCCACCAGCGTCCCGCCGATCACGGGGCCGAGCGCGGACGAGACGAGCGCCACGACCGCGATCAGCGCCAGCCCGCGGCCGCGCTGCTCCGGCGGGAACACCAGCACGGTGATGGCGAAGCCGAGCGGGGCGAGGATGCCGGCGCCCGCCCCCTGGATCACGCGGAATGCGATCAGCCACTCGACCGACCACGCCGCGGCGCACAGGCCCGAGCCGATCGTGAAGACTACGAGGCCGAGGACGAAGAAGCGCTTACGGCCGAACTGGTCCGCCAGCCGCCCCATCGACACGAGCAGGACGGCGAAGACGATGTTGTAGGCGTTGATGACCCACGTGACGGTGGCGATGTCCGTGGACATCTCGTCCTGCAGCTCGGGGATCGAGATGTTCACGATCGAGATGTCGAGCAGGGCCATCGCCCAGCCGATCATCATCACGCCGAAGATGCGCCACTTGTTCGCGTACAGGAACTCCGCGGGTGGGTTGACGCGCTCGCCGTCGGAGGATGGGCCGGGGCGATCCGGCGCCCGAGTAGGGACCTCGCCGGGCGGCCTGGCGCGCTCGGGCCCGGGCTGCCCCGTCGCCTCGCTCAGGGGTTCCTCCCGTCGAAGCGCAGGTCCTCGGGCTCGCTGTCGTCGTCCGGCTCGTCGTTGTCGACGGCGTCGAAGTCGTTCGGGATTCCGTCGTCGTCCATGTCGTCGTCGCCCCGCTGCGGGGGCGGGCGGAGCGCGCCCTCCCTGCCGAACTCGGGCAGCGTCCCCCCGGCCGCGTTCAGGGCCGTCAACGACAGCTCGGTGAGGATTCCCGGCTCGTCGTTCGCCACGTTGTCGTAGCGCTTGTCGTCGTTGTCGTCGTCCGTCTCCTCGTCGTCGTCATAGAGGCGCCGCTCGATCTCCTCGCGGTCGGCCACCATCAGCCAGCGGCTGTCGCGGACGATGATGCAGGACCCGACGGCGGTGATGGACTTCGGCCGATCGGGAAGGTCGTCCTCGTCGACGCCGTCGAACAGCGCGGTGAGGTCCTCGCCCTCCATCTTGCCCGGGATGGTGAGGCCGAGGAACGACAGCAGCGTTGGAGCGACGTCGTGGGTCGAGGCGTACCAGTCGACGTCGTCGCCGGCCATCTCGCCCCCCGGGTGGCGGATCAGGTACGGCACCTCGTAGGACTCGCGGTGCGATGTGGGGGTGGCCCTGCCGAGGTAGTCGTGCTCGCCGAGGGAGACGCCGTGGTCGCCGAGGACGTAGACGACCGTCCTGTCGAGCAGGTCGAGGTGCGCCATCCGGTCCATCAGACGGCCGACCCAGCGGTCCACCGCTTCCACGTGCGCGACGTAGCGCTCGCGTACGCGGTCGACGTCGCCGCCGCCGAAGGCCAGCTCGACCAACCGGCCGTTCAACGGCCCGACGCCCTCCAGCTCGACCTCTCCCGGCCGCACATAGACGGGGGGCGCCTCGAATGCGTCCGCGGGGTCGAACGAGTCGATCGCGAGGAAGAACGGCTCGTTCGCTTGGAGGCGTTCGAGCTCTCGAATGCCCGCCCGGAACGTGCGAGCGGTCGCGCGCGTCGCCCTGGCCAGGGAGGGGAGGAGCTCGCTGTCGACGCCGGGCACCGTGCGGTCCACCGCCGCGACGTCCGTGGTGCGGCGGACGTCCGGGAAGCGGCGTGCCTCGAGGATCGGGTTGTCGCTCACGTACGCCGTCGTCACGCCGCTCGCCCGCATCGCCTCCGTCATGACCGGTTGGTGGTCGTAGATTCGGTTGAACCCCGGCACCGCCGGCATCCCCTCGGTCTTCCGCCAGTCGCGGAAGGGAAACGCCCGCATGCCCGTGATGAGCGCGCGACGCGCCGGCAGAGCCGGCATCGACTCGGGGATGGCGCGGTCGAAGCGAAGCGAGTCGCCGGTGAGATCGTCGAGGTTCGGGGTTTCGGCGGGCGAGTCGCCGTCGAACGCGTTCACGTGCGTGGCCCGTACCAGCGGCAGCACGACGAGCACGGCGTTCCTGGCGCGGTCGTCGCCCGGCTGCGCCCGCGCGCGGCTCGGCGCCCCCGCCGCGCCGAGAAACGCCGTGCCCGCGGCGGTGGCACCGCCGCGGCGCAGGAGGCTGCGGCGGGTGACCCTCACCCGCCGATGACCGCCTTGGGGCCGGACGGAGCGAACTGCGGCAACGTGCCGCCCGCCTCGTCCTCCAGCACCCGCCACAGGCGCTCGACGATCTCGGGGTGCTCCGCGGCGACGTCGCGCTGCTCGCGGGGGTCGGAGCGCTTGTCGTACAGCCGCTTGCGCCTGCCCTCGCTGTCCGAGATGAAGAACCAGTCTCGGTCGCCGCAGAGGACGTAGTTGTCGTAGCACGAGGTGAAGTACGGGCGCGGCGGCGGCGCGGCGCCGTCGAAGATGACCGACAGGTCCTCGCCGCTCATGATCCCCGGCGCGCGCACCCCCATGAACGACAGGATCGTGCGGGTCATGTCGTGGGTCGAGGCGAAGAAGTCGCTCGTCTCGCCGGCCAGCCGGCCCTCCGGGTGCCGGATCAAGCAGGGCACATGGTAGACGTGCCACTGGGCGCGGGCGCCGTGCTTGCCGAGGACGCCGTCCTCGCCGAGCGTGAGGCCGTGGTCGGACATGTAGAGGACGACGGTCTCTTCGAGCAGGTCCTCGTCGGCGAGCCGGTTCATCAGCCGGCCGATCCACCTGTCAACGAACGTGACCTCCGCGGCATACAGCTCCCGCACCCGCTCGATCGTCTCGTCGTCCACGTCCACGTCGATCACCCAGCTGTACGGCGTCTCGAACGGCTGGATGGGCGTGACCCCCTCGCGTTCGATCCCCTTCGGGCTTCCGGCGGCGAGCTGGTAGACACGCGGCGCGTCGAGCGGCTCGTGCGGGTCAAAGGCGTCGACCCCGAGAAAGAACGGTCGCCGCTCCTTCAGGTCGTCGAGGAGGTTGATGCCGCTCCGGACGACGCGCGCGGTCGGGTAGTCGTTCTCGCCGTCGCGGTAGATCGAGTTCCACCCAGCCATCGCGCGCAGCCGGCCCACCTCCACGCTGTTGGACAGCTCCGGGAGGAGGTAGCGCTCGATCGTGCTGCGCGTGGCCGGGCGCTTGAACGGCTTGTTGAGGAAGCGGTAGGCGCCCTGGGAGTAGCTCGGCCGGGCCCAGTCGAGCGTGCGGCGGAAGTTGGCGAAGCGGGGGCCCACGAGGAACGGGTTGTCTGTGCAGTACGCCGTCTCGACGCCCGCCTCGCCGAGCACCTCGGTCACGATGGGATGGAAGTCCGGGATCGGTGTCCAGCCGGGCCCGACGGGTAGGCCCTTCGTCGGCACATAGTTCCGGTAGGGAAAGGAGCGGACCCCGGTCAGCAGGGCGCGCCGGGCCGGGCCGGTGGGCATGGCCTCGGGCACCGCGAGGCTGAACCTGAGCGAGTCCTTCGCCAGCGCGTCGAGGTTCGGCGTCTTGTTGCGGGGGCTCGGGTTGTAGGCGCCGATGTAGTCGGCGCGGGTGGAGTCCGTGAACATGAGAACGACGTTCGGCGCGTCCGAGTCGTGCTCCGTGGACGGCTCGAAGGGGTCGTCGCCGCACGCGGAAAGCCCGAGCGCGGCCGCACCCGCGCCGCCGACCTTGAGCACTCCTCTGCGCGTGAGACCGCGCCGCGAGCCAGTTCTCACGCGCGGCAGGCTAGCTGAGCCCCTACCTGGACCATGGGGTCCGGGGACGCTCCTGCGGCTCGCCGTCGATCTCCAGGTCCACGCGCTCGTCGTAGAAGGCGACCAGGTCCTTAACGGGAGCAGCGTCGAGGAGCGGGTCCTCGTAGCTCCACGCGACGGCCTCCTCGCCGGCCGCGGTGAAGTGCGTGGCGTGGCCCTTGTACGCGCAGGCGGTTCGGTGATCGCTCGGCTCGAGCTCGGCCCGGATGTCCTCGCGCGGGATGTACCAGCGCGGCGGCAGGCCGGTCTCGAACAGGACCGTGGCGCGGGTGGTCTCGGCGACCGTCCGCCCGCCGATCGAGACCCGCACGGCGCGTGAGGTACGCCGGGTATCGATCCGGTGGTAGGGGTCGCGGGCGTGGCCGAATAGCTGCTCGTCCTCCTCTAGCCACTCGTCCATCGCGTGGAAGTCGAGCTCGAGCAGCCGGCCGTGCTCGCGCACGGCGTCCTCGGGGATGAGCTCGCGGCGGACGTCCTCCGGCGGGAACAGGTAGACGGGAAGCTTGCCGGAGCGGTGCAGCATCTTCATGCGCCGGCTGTCGGCCACCGTCTCGCCGCCGAGCCGGACGCGGATCCAGCGCGGGGAGTCCTCGACGTAGCTCACGTCCGCCCGCGGGGCGTCGAAGTTGAACTCGCCGGCGGGTCGCTCTCCGAACGGGCCGGTGCCTAGCGTCAGCGCCATTCGCGCAGGGTACCGGCGGGCCCGCGCCGCCTGCCCCGCGGCGTCACCGCAGGTTCGACAGCGCCGTCCCCACGTCGCGGGCGGCGTCGAAAAGCGGGTCCGGCGCCAGGCCGAATGCGATCGTCGCGGCGGCGAACACGATCGCCACCGCGGCCACCTCGGGCTGGGCGCGGGCGTCGGCCTCGGGCGACCAGCCGGCCACGGGCTTCACGCGCCGGCGCGGCAGGCCGGGCAGCTCAACCTCGTAGCGGCCCATCCACATCACGGCCACCACGCGCAGGTAGTAGACGAGCGACACGACCGAGCCGACCACGATGACGATCCCAAGCCAGGTGTAGTCGCCGGCGACCGAGGCGTCGATCAAATAGAACTTGCCGATGAAGCCGGCGGTGGCCGGGAAGCCGGCCAGGGAGAGCATCGCGATCGTCATCGGCCAGGCGAGCCAGGGCTGGGTGCGGCCGAGCAGCTCGAGCGAGGCGAGGTCGTCGCCGTGCTCGGAGACCCGCTCGCGGGCCACCACCACGGCGAAGGCGGCCGCGTTCATCAGTAGGTACACCGCCAGGTAGAACGCGGTTGCGCGCAGCCCGAGCTCGCTGGCCACCACGACGCCGGCGAGCAGGTACCCGGCCTGGGCGACCCCCGACCAGGCCAAGAGCCGCTTGAGCGAGCGCTGGGCGATCGCGCCGACGTTGCCGATCACGATCGTCGCGGTCGCGAGCGCGGCGAGCGCCGGCGCCCACTGGAGCTGAGAGAGGCCGAGGGTGGAGTCGAACAGCCGCAGGAAGACCGCGAACGCCGCGGCCTTCGTCGCCACCGCCATGAAGGCCGTGATCGGGGTCGGCGCTCCCTGGTACACGTCGGGCGTCCACTGGTGGAAGGGCGCCACCGAGGCCTTGAACGCGAGGCCCGTCGCGGCGAGCGCGATACCGGTGAGGAGGAGCGGATCGGAGAGCCCCACCCGCTCGCCGATCGCGGTCTCGATGCCCGAGAACTGGGTCGAGCCGGCCGCGCCGTAGATCAGCGCCAGTCCGTACAGGAGCGTCGCCGAGCCCACAGACCCGATGATCAGGTACTTGAGACCCGACTCGAGCGACGTGCGCCGCCGAAGCTCGGTGGCGCACAGCACGTACAGCGGGATCGAGAGGAGCTCGAGCCCGACGAACAGTGTGATCAGGTTCTCCGCGCCCGCGAGGACCACCATGCCGGTGATCGTCCCGAGCAGCAGCGAGTAGTACTCGCCGTGGCCGGCCTCGCGCGGTGCGTCGGAGCGCAGCGAGAGCACGATCGTGACGAGCCCCGAGACGAAGAACAGGATCGAGACGCCGAGTGTGAGCGTGTCCATCGCAAGCGCCCGCACGATGATCGGCTCGCGATCGCCCGGCTCCCAGATCCAGATCGTCAGGCCGATCGCGGCGAGCAGCGTCACAGCCGTCAGCGCGGGCACCAGGGTCCGACGCGCGAACGGCGATCGCAGGAGCCCGACCATCAGCACGACGATCGACCCCCCCACCGTAGCCATGATCGGCGACAGCTCCCGGTAGTCGATCTCGGGGGCGGGGACGTCTGCGAGAGGAAGGATCACGGCTCGTCCCCCGGAGGCGGCAGGCTCGTGCGCTGCCCGCCGGGCGCGCGTGCCTCTTGCTCGCCGCCGAAGGCGCGGGCCTGCTCGATCTTCTGAACCGTCGCGGCCTCCGTCCGCTCGACGACGAAGTGCGGATACACCCCGAGCGCCACGATCACCGCCACGAGCGGCGCGATCGCGGCGAGATCGAGCCCCCCAACGTCGCGCGACTCGACCGGGGGCCCCTCGCGGTTGTGCATCGTCCGCTGGAAGACGCGAATCATGTACACCCCCGCGAGAACCACGCCGACGCTCGCCACGAGCCCGTAGACGAGCTTGTCCTCGAAGGCCCCGAACAGGACCAGCAGCTCGCCGACGAAGTTCGCGGAGCCGGGCATCGCCAGCGTCGCGAACGTGACGAGCAGGAACAGCGCCGCGAGCACCGGTGCACGGAACGCCATGCCGCCGAGCCGGGCCACCGACTCGCTGCCGTTCGCGCGCAGCGCGATGACCCCGATTATCAGGAACAGCGGCACGACCACGAGCCCGTGGTTCAGCATCTGGAACACCGCGCCCTGCGCGCCCTTGTCGTCGAGGGCGAAGATGCCCAGGACGATGAAGCCGAGCTGCGCGATCGAGGAGTAGGCCACGACCAGGCGCACGTTGTCCTGGGAGAACGCGAGCACCGAGCCATAGAGGATCGAGAAGACGGCGACGATGATGAACAGCTCCTGCCAGTGCTGGGAGCCCTCTGGCATCACGGGCAGGACGATCCGCAGGAAGCCGTACACGCCGACCTTGGAGAGCACGCCCGACAGGAGCGCCAGGACCACGATCGGTGTGGAGCGGTAGGTGTCGGGCACCCAGCCGTGCAGCGGGAAGAGCGGCGCCTTGACGAAGAAGGCGAGCGCGAACAGCAGGACTATCCACTGCTGCGTGCCTTCCGACACCGACCGCTGCTCGAGCTCCGCCAGCGAGAACGAAATCTGGCCGCCGTCGGGGGTGGAGAGCACGCCCAGCGCCACCGCCCCGGCCAGCATGAGCAGCGAGCCGGCGAGCGTGTAGATCACGAACTTCGTAGTCGCCCGCACCCGATCGCCCTGCCCCCAGCCGCCGATCAGGAAGTAGAACGGCACGAGCATCAGGTCGAAGAAGACGATGAAGAGGGCGAGGTCCTGCGCCATGAACGCGCCCAGGACGGCGGTCTCCGCGAGCGCCACGTTGAAGAAGAAGAGGCGCGGGCGCTCGTGTTCGCGGAAGCAGGCGACGAGCGTGCACGGCACCCACGCCACGGCCGTGAGCACGATCATGAACAGGTTGAGCCCGTCGACCCCCAGCTCGTAGCGGATGCCGAGCTCGGAGATCCACTCGTCGTCGGTGACGTACTGGAGGCCGGCGCTGCCTGCATCGAAGTCCACGAGGATCACGAGCGCGTACGCCAGGACCAGGACCGTGCCCGCCAGCACCACCCAGCGCACGAGGCGAGCCCCCAGCGCGGCGCCGACGAGGCCCGCGGCGAGCGGCAGGAAGAGCACTATCGACAGGTGGATCGTCACGAGCTGGCGATCAGGAAGTAGAGGGCGAGGCCGGCCAGGCCGAGCAGGAGCAGGAGCGCGTACGCGCGCAGGTAGCCGGTCTGTATGGCGCGGGCGAAGGACGTGCCGGCGCGGACGAGCCCGGTGGCGCCCCCGACGATGAATCCCTGTACGAAGTCGGTCTCGACCACGCGGCGGCCGAAGGAGCCGGCGGTCGCTGTGGGCCTGACGAACACGGCGTCGTAGAGCTCGTCGAAGTACCACTTGTTGAACAGGAAGGCGTGCACGCCGGCGAACCGCTCGCGGAGCCGGTCGGCCGTGCCGGGCCGGCGCAGGTAGACGGTGAACGCCACGGCGATCGCGGCGATCGCGAGCAGGCCGCCGACGACCAGGCCAATTAGCTCGGAGCCCTCGGTGGGGGCGGTGTCGTGGAAGCGCGAGTCCTCGAACGTCGGCTCGAGGAAGTGCTCGATCACGTCCGTCACGCCGGGGATCTGGACGACGCCGGCCACCAGCGCCAGGAGGGCGAGCGGCCCCATCGCCGCCTTCATCGGCCACGACCGCTCGGCTATGTGGTGCTCGGGACCGGGGAAGCCGACGTCGGCGTCCTCGGGCTCTCCGGACATCGGGTTTTGCGGCTCCCCGTGCGCCAGGTGCCCCTCCTCGAGCTCCCGCGCCTCGGGCACGGGGTCGCCGTAGAAGACCCTGAAGACCATGCGGAAGGCATAGAACGCGGTGAGCCCCGCGGCGACGTAGCCGACGATCGCGAGCGCCCAGTACCAGCCGCCGCGGTTGATCGTGAAGGCCAGGATCTCGTCCTTCGAGAAGAAGCCGGCTGTCAGCGGGAAAGCGGCGAGGGCGAGCGCGCCCGCCGTGAAGGTGACGAACGTGAACGGCATGGCGCGGCGGAACCCGCCCATCCTGTCGATGTCCTGGAGGCCCGCCATCGCGCCGATCACCGAGCCGGCGCCCATGAAGAGGAGCGCCTTGAAGAAGGCGTGCGTCATGAGGTGGAAGAGCCCGGCCCCGTAGGCCGCGACCGACACGCCCAGCACCATGTACCCGATCTGAGAGATCGTCGAGTAGGCGATGATCCGCTTGAGGTCGGTGACCGCGAGCGCCACCGTGGCCGCGAAGAAGAGCGTGAGCGCTCCGATGATCGCGCCGATGTCGGCGGCGGTGGGCGCCAGCTCGAAGAGCGGATGCGTCCGGGCGATCAGATACACGCCCGCGGTGACCATGGTCGCCGCGTGGATAAGGGCGGAGACCGGGGTGGGGCCCTCCATCGCGTCCGGGAGCCAGGTATGGAGCGGCAGCTGGGCCGACTTGGCGAAGGCGCCCACCAGGATCAGGAGGCAGGCCGCGACGAGCGTGCCGTCGTTCCGCGTGAACGCGTCTTCCGCGCCCTCGAACACGCCGGCGTAGCCGAGCGACCCGGTCTCGTTCAGGAGCAGGAAGGCGGCGATGAGGAGCCCGACGTCGCCGATGACGTTCATCACGAACGCCTTGATCCCCGCGTACGTGGCGGTGGTGCGCCGATACCAGAACGAGATCAGCAGGTAGGAGGCCGCGCCGACGAACGCCCAGCCCACGATCAGGAGCACGAAGTTCGCCGCCAGGACCAGCAGCAGCATGGAGAAGACGAAGTAGTTGAGGTAGGCGAAGTAGCGGGCGTAGCCGCGGTCGCTCGCCATGTAGGCGACCGAATAGACGTGGATCAGGAACGAGACGCCGCTGACGACCAGGCACATGAACACGGACAGCGGATCCACGAGGATGGCGAGATCCGCCCCCACGCCGGCGGTGCCGACGTAGGTCCACGCCGAGTCGACCACCGAGCGCTCCTCCGCCGGAAGGTCCTGCAGCTGCACGAGCGCGCCGATGCTCGCCAGGAAGGCGAGTCCGATCGCGGCGCTGGCGAGCCAGCCGGGCAGCCGGCCCGGGAGCACCCGCCAGCCGAAGGAGGTGACGAAGAGCCCCGCGAGCGGAAAGGCGAGCACGAGCCAGCCGTAGGAGGTCGCGCTCACCCGCGCAGCTCCGACATCTCATCCACGTCGATGCGCAGGCGATTGCGGTACATCGCGACGATCATCCCGAGCCCGATCGTCACCTCGCACGCGGCGATCACCATTACGATCAGCGCGAAGATCTGCCCCGCCTCCCCGCCGTGCATACGGGCGAACGCGATGAGCGCGAGGTTCCCGCCGTTCAGCATCAGCTCGAGGCAGAGGAGGATCACGAGCGGATCTCGCCGGACGATGACGCCGGCGGCGCCGATGCAGAAGATGAACGCCGACAGGACGAGGAACCAGACGACGTCCACCTAGTGCCCGCCTCCGTGGCCGCAGTGCCCGGATGCCGAGGGAAAACCGACGCGGGCAAGGACGCAGGGAGGGTGCGTGCATGAAATGCACGTGCCCGACCGAGGACGCGGACCGCGGAAGGTTTGCAGCCGGGAGGCGGGTGCTGCGGTCGCGGAGGCGCGCACCTAAGCCTGTACCTCCAACCTCTCCCGCGCCGGCGCCTCGCGCCTCGGGGGCGGCGGCTCCTCGAGCCCCCGCCTGCGTCGCGCCAGCACCACGGCGCCCACCGCCGCCACGAGCAGCAGGTAGGACGCCGCCTCGAACGGCACGAGGAAGCGCCGCAGCAGCAGCGCCCCGATCTGGCCCGGCGACCCGAAGCCGGGTCCCACCTCGGCGCCGCGCGTGTCGAGCGCCTCGAGGCCCGTGCCGATCAGCGCGAAGGAAAGCTCGACAGCGATGGCCGCGGCGAAGAGCGGACCGAAGGAGCTGACCAGGCTGTCGTCCGCACGCATGGCCTCGTCCTGGCCGCCGATGTACGCGACGACGAAGACGTAGAGCACCATGACCGCCCCCGCGTAGACGACGACCTGGGCCGCGGCCAGGAATGCGGCCTGCAGGAGCAGGAAGAGGACGGCCAGCGCGACCAGGTGCGCCACCAGCGAGAGCACGCAGTAGAAGGGGTTCCGGAGCAGGACGACACCGAGCGCGCCGGCCAGCGCTCCGGTCGCCGTGATGAAGAACAACACCTGCTCGAACCACATGGGGCTATTCCCCCTCCATCCGCAAGGGCGTCACCTCCGGCGGGTCGGCCAGCAGCATCTCCTTCGTGAAGATCAGGTCGCTGCGGCTGTAGTCCGAGAGCTCGTAGTCGTTGCCCATCGTGATCGCGTCGAACGGGCAGGCCACCTCGCAGTAGCCGCAGAAGATGCAGCGGGTCAGGTTGATCTCGTAGACGGCCGCATAGCGCTCGCCGGCCGACACCTGGTTCTCGGGCGTGTTCTCGGCGGCCACGACCCGGATGCACTCCGCCGGGCAGGCCGCCGCGCACAGCGAGCACCCCACGCACTTCTCGAGCCCGGTGTCCTCGAAGCGGTGGAGCTTGTGGCGGCCGCGGAAGCGCGGGTAGACGGGCGTCTTCTGCTCGGGGTACTCGATCGTGACCGGCCCTTCGACCACCCGCCCGAAGGTGGTCCGCAGGCCACGCAGGGTCTCTCCGAAGACGCGGTAGACGGCGCCCAGGCCGCCCGGCTCGGGCCCGCGCTCGACGGGGGCGGCGGCTTCGCGCCAGTCGCTTACGGCGCTCACGTCACCACCAGCACGATCGCGGTCACGAGCACGTTGAGCGTGGCGACCGGGAGCAGGACCTTCCAGCCGAACGACATCAGATGGTCGTAGCGCAGGCGCGGCATCGAGGCTCGCACCCAGATGAAGAGGAGGATCCCGGCCATCAGCTTGAGGAACATCCACAGTGGGCCGAGCGCCTCCGGCCCGGGACCGTGCCAGCCGCCCAGGAAGCAGGCGGCCGCGATGCCCGAGATGACGACCATCTCGATGTACTCGGCCATGAAGAACGAGCCGAATCGCATCCCGCCGAACTCGGTGTTGAACCCCTGCACGAGCTC
>JACVRW010000065.1 GCA_014534235.1 Thermoleophilaceae bacterium
CCCGCAGTCGAGCAGCGAGATCAGCCCCCAGTCGGACTGTGAGCACACCGCGTCACAGCTCGCCCAGAACTCCGGCGTCACCCCGGAGTAGCTCGGGTTGCGCAGCAGCCGACCGCGCTCGCCTCCGCTGATCTCGTAGGCCGCCTCACCCTCGAACCGGAACCGCAGGCGGCGGTCGTCGATCGACCACGACCTGTTCGTCTCGATCAGGAGGCCGTTGCCCGTGTCGGCGAGCAGGTCGTCGAGGGTGCCGGCGTCTCCGGGGTCGAGGTTCACGTTCGTCATGCGCACGATCGGCTGCCGGGCGAAGCCCTCGGCGCGCATGCAGCCGCCCGAGCGCTCGAGGCGGATCTCCGCGGCGGTCTCGCGCGAGGAGAGGAACCCGGCCAGCACCCCCTCGCGCACGATTGGGAGTGGGCGGGCCTCCACGCCCTCGTCGTCCCAGCGGTAGCTCCCGAGCCCGCCGTCGCTGCCGGCGTCGGCGGTGACGCTCACGCGCTCGGAGCCCAGCCGAAACCGGCACATCCCGTCGGCGGGGACGAAGCTCGTGCCGGCGTAGGAGAGCTCGCGGCCGAGCACCCGGTCGAGCTCGACCGCGTGGCCCACGGACTCGTGCAGCTGAAGCCCGAGCTGCTCCCCGGCGAGAACGAGCGTTCCTCGACCCGGCGGGCACGCCGGCGCGCGCAGCAGCGCCACCGCCTCCTCGGAGACGCGCGGCGCCTCCCCGGCCAGGTCCAGCGAGAGGAAGCGTTCGTAGCCGCCCTGCGCCACATGCCCGCCGTGCGAGGCGGGGTACGAGCGGGTCTGGCTCTCGCCGCCCTCCACCGCGACCGCGGCCACGCCGCCGCCGCACTCGGTCACTCGCTGCTCGCAGAGAGCGCCCTCGGTCGAGGCGAACAGCTTCTCCACGCGGAGCGCCTCGAAGCGGGCGAGCGTGAGGTTCACGCCCGGCCCGGTCCGCATGCCGGCGTCGGTCGCCGCGAGCACGGCCAGCTTGTCCTCCAGTGGCACCGCGAACGGATCGCGCTCGACCGGGTTCTCCCAGTAGCCCTCGGCCGGCGGCTCGGGGGCGAGGTCGCCCCCGGGGCCCGGCGGCTGAGCCTCGGCGACCGCGAGCGCGCTCCGGAGCGCGGCCTCCGCGTCGCGGCGGTCGCTGCCGCCCGTTGCCGCAAACCCCCAGGCACCCCGGATGCGGACGCGGACGCCGATGCCCTCGCTCTCGTCGCGGTCGAGCTGGTCGATCCCACCGTTGCGCGTGGACAGCCGCTCGGCGCGGGTGCGCACGAACCGGGCGTCGGCGTACTCGGCCCGCCGGGCGGCGGAGTCCATCAGGTCGCTGAGCAGGTCTCTCACGCGGCGCGCGGGAGGCTACCGGCCAGACCCGCCTCGCCCTGGGGGCGGCCCTACAGCAGGTTGCGCACCTCGCGCACCGCCACCGGCAGGGTGGTCATGTCGTAGGCGCGCCCTACGCGGATGTCGGCCAGCGTCTCGAGGCAGCGCTCCGACGCGGGGTTGGCCTCGATCCACCTGTTCACGAGGTCGGCCGGGTCATCGATGGGACCGCCGCCCGAGAGCAGCTTCGCGGTGAGCGCCCGGTGGAGTCCGTAGAGGTCGTCGCGCAGCGCAGCGCGGGCGAGCGCCCGCCAGCGGTCGTCGCGCGGGAGCTCGAGGATTCGATCGCGGAGCCAGTGGAGCTCGAGCCGGCTGCCCAGCTGGAAGTGGACCGCCGCCACCGACTCGACGTCGAGGTCGGTCTCGTCGGCGACGGCGACGATGTCGAGCGCCGCGAACATCATCCCCAGGCTCGCCACCCGCATGGCGAGCGCCTCGGGCACCCCGGCCCCGCGAAACTCGGCG
Source organism: Thermoleophilaceae bacterium (assembly GCA_014534235.1). Taxonomy (GTDB): domain Bacteria; phylum Actinomycetota; class Thermoleophilia; order Solirubrobacterales; family Thermoleophilaceae; genus JACVRW01. The sequence goes on from JACVRW010000065.1 coordinate 1,858, forward strand.
GCACGCCGCTCGATCGGCTCGGCGTCGGCCGGATCGAGCAGCCGGGGGACGGCGTCGGAGAGCACGGTCGCCCCGGGCTCGAAGCGCTGCACCGCGTCGGCGATCGCGATCGGCCGCTCCAGGTTGCGCAGGAGCCATCGCGATCCCCGCTCTATCAGCCGGCGGCCCTCCAGGAGCATCGCCGTCTGCACGTTCGCGTCCACGCGGTTGTCGAGCGCCTCGATCCCGGCCCACTGGGGGCGCATCCGGAAGATGTCACGCGCGACCGCGTAGGCCCGCGCGATCTCGGCCGCGGGGGCCCCCGTCTCCTCGTTCAGGCGGAAGACGTACGTGGTGCCGCCGCCGTGGAGCATGTTGTTGACGATCTGGGTCGTAGTGATCTCGCGCCGCAGACGGTGCTCCGACATCCACTCTCCGAAGCGCTCCGGCAGCGGGTCGGGGAAGTAGTGCTCGAGCTCGGCTGAGAGGTGAGGATCCTCGGGTACGTCGGACTGGAGCAGCGCGCTGTTCAAGTTCACCTTGCTGTACGCCAGCAGCGTGGCGAGCTCGGGTCGGGTGAGTCCGCTGTGGTCCCGCTTGCGGTCGGCGAGCTCGTCGTCCGATGGGAGGGCCTCGAGCTCGCGGTCGAGCTTGTGGGACTGCTCGAGGCGGCGCAGAAGACGCGCGTGGACGTCGATCATCCCCGCGGCCTGCGCCTCGGCCAGGGTGAGCGTCTCGGCCTGCTCGTAGTTGTCCCTCAGGACGAGGCTGGCCACGGGCTCGGTCATCTGGACGAGCAGGTCGTTGCGCTGCCTCACCGTGAGATCGCCGCGGGCGACGGCCGAGTCGAGGAGGATCTTGATGTTCACCTCGCGGTCGGAGCAGTCGACGCCGCCCGAGTTGTCGATCGCGTCCGTGTTGACCCGCCCGCCGCCTAGTGCGTACTCGATGCGCCCGCGCTGGGTCAGGCCGAGGTTGCCGCCCTCGGCGACCACCCGGCAGCGCAGCTCGCCGGCGTTCACCCGCACGCCGTCGTTCGCCTTGTCGCCCGCCACGGCGTGCGACTCGTCGGTCGCCTTGACGTAGGTGCCGATCCCACCGTTCCAGAGAAGGTCGACCGGCGCCCTGAGCAGCGCGCGGATCACCTCGTTCGGCGGAAGCGCCTCGTCCTCCACGCCGAGGGCGGCGCGCGCCTGGGGCGAGAGCGGGATCGACTTCGCCGTCCGGGGCCAGACGCCGCCCCCCTCCGAGATGAGGTCGCGGTCGTAGTCGGACCACAAGGAGCGCGGCAGCTCGAACAGGCGCCGGCGCTGCTCGAAGCTCGTCTCCGGCGCGGGGTCGGGGTCGATGAAGATGTCGAGGTGGTTGAAGGCGGCGAGCAGGCGGATGTGGCGGGAGAGCAGCATGCCGTTCCCGAAGACGTCGCCGGACATGTCGCCAATGCCGACCGCAGTGAAGTCCTGCTCCTGGACGTCGTGGCCGAGCTCGCGGAAGTGCCGCTTGACTGACTCCCAGGCGCCGCGCGCGGTGATGCCCATCTTCTTGTGGTCGTAGCCAGTCGCGCCGCCCGAGGCGAACGCGTCGCCGAGCCAGAAGCCGTAGTCGGCCGAGATGCCGTTGGCGATGTCCGAGAACTTCGCCGTGCCCTTGTCGGCGGCGACGACGAGGTAGGGGTCATCGTCGTCGTACCGCACGACGTCGGGCGGCGGCAGGACCTCGCCGTCGGCGAGGTTGTCCGTCAGGTCGAGCAACCCGCGGATGAAGATCCTGTAGCAGTCGACCACCTCGTCCTTCGCCCGCTTCCTGACGAAGCCGCCCTTCGCGCCGACCGGGACGATCACCGCGTTCTTCACCATCTGGGCCTTCATCAGACCGAGCACCTCGGTGCGGAAGTCCTCGCGCCGGTCGGACCAGCGGATCCCGCCGCGGGCCACCTTGCCGCCGCGGAGGTGGACCCCCTCGATGCGAGGCGAGTAGGCGAAGATCTCGAAGCGGGCCCGCGGCAGCGGCAGCCATCCCAGCCGGGACGGGTCGAGCTTGAAGGAGAAGTGCGGCCTCGGCGCGCCGTCGGGGTCCGACTGGAAGTAGTTCGTGCGCAGCATCGCCCGAACGACGTCCAGGAACATGCGCAGGATCTGGTCCTGCTCGAGGCTCTCGACGGCGTCGATCACCTCAACGACGCGCCCGGCCACGTCCTCGGCGTCATCGCGGTCGTCCCGCCGCGGGTCGAAGCGCGCCTTGAACAGGGCAATCATCAGCCGGGCGATCTCCGGGTGCTCGACCATCGAGCGTTCGACGTAGCGGTCGCTGAAGCGGATGCCGGCCTGGCGGAGGTACCTACCGATCGCGCGCAGCACGGTGACCTCCCACCAGGTCAGCCCCGCCTGGAGGACCAGGCGGTTGTAGCCGTCGTTCTCGACCTCACCGCGCCAGGCGCGAAGGAACGCGTCCTGGAACGCCTCCCGCACGCCGCCGGCCTCGAGCTCACCCTCGCCGGCGTAGGAGAGGCCGAAGTCATAGACCCAGGAGCGCTCGGCGTCCGCGGGCATGACCTCGTACGGGCGCTCGTCGGCGACCTCCACGCCCATGTTCTCGAATAACGGCAGCATCTCCGAGAGCATCAGCGGCGACCCCCGCTTGAACACCTTCGCGCGCAGCGTCCGCTCCGGCGCCTCGAGCGGCCGGTAGACGCTGATCGCGAGGTCCTGCGCCTCGCCGAGGCTCTCGAGGCGCCGGATGTCGGCGATCGCGGAGCGGGCGACCCAGTCCACCCGGTACGCCGTGGGAAAGGCCTCGCGGTACCGCCGGAAGAGTGCGCCGCCGCGCTCCTCGCCGTGCTCCTCGATCAGGGCCTCCCTCAGGTCGTCGGCCCAAGAGCGTGTGGCCGCGACGATGCGAGCCTCGATCTCGTCCGCGTCGAAGTCACGCAGCCGCGACGGGTCCGTGTACACCAGGTAGTGCAGCCGGACGAGCACGGACTCGGAGACGCGGGTGGTGTAGTCGATGCTGGTGGCGTCGAAGGCGTCGCGGAGGATCGCCTCGATGCGCTGCCTGTTCTCAGTGTTGAAGCGGTCGCGCGGGACGAAGACGAGACAGGTGAGGAAGCGCCCGAACGGGTCGCGGCGGACGAACATCCGCACGCGCTGCCGCTCCCCTAGGTGGAGGATTCCCATGGAGATGTGGAAGAGCTCGTCCACCGAGATCTGGAAGAGCTCGTCGCGCGGGAACGTCTCGAGGATCTCGACCAGCGCCTTCTCGTTGTGGCTACCGGGCGGGAAGTCGGCCCGGGAGAGCACGGCGTCCACCTTGCGGCGCAGCACCGGGATCTCCTGCGGGCGCGCGTGGTAGGCGGTGTGGGTGTAGAGCCCGAGCAACCGCCGCTCGCCGGTCACGCGGCCGTCGGCGTCGATCTGCTTCACGCCCACGTAGTCGAGGTAGGACGGGCGGTGGACGGTTGCGCGGGAGTTCGCCTTCGTCAGGTTCAGGAGATACGGCTCGAGCGCCAGCGCGCGCACGCCGGGCGGGAGCCGGTCAAACCCATGTGAGCGGGGCTCTTCGCCGCGCTGGCGCAGGATGCCGAGCCCGCTGTCCGGCACGGCGATGAGGCGCAGATCGCCGTCCCCGCCCTCGAGGGCGTACTCGCGGTAGCCGAGGAACGTGAAGTTGTGGTCCTCGAGCCAGGTGAGGAAGGCCGTTGCCTCGGCGATCTCGTCGGGGTCGAGCGGCGGCGGGTTCTGCTCCAAGTCGGCGGCGATCTCAAGCGCCTTCCGGCGCATGTGCGGCCAATCCTCCACCGCCGCGCGCACCTCGCCGACCACCCGCTGCACGTTCGCGCGCAGCCGCTCGAGATCGGACGGGTCGGTGTGGCGGTCGACCTCCGCGTGGATCAGGGACTCGGCGATCGCGGCGTCCGCGCCGTCGGGCTGCGCCGGAAGCACCTCGGTCAGGCGGCCCCCCTCGTCGCGCCGCATGGTCATGACCGGATGGATGACGACGTGCACGCCGAAGCCCTGGCGGTTCAGCTCCATCGTCACGGAGTCGGTCAGGAACGGCATGTCGTCCGTGACCACCTCGACCGCGGTGTGCGTCGACTGCCAGCCGTGCTCCTCGAACTGCGGGTTGTAGACGCGGACCTTCGTGGTCCCGGGTGGACGGCGGCGAGCCAGGTTGTAGTGGGCGAGGGCTAACCCGTAGACGTCGAGCGGCTTGCGGTCGGCCAGGTCCTCAGGAGCCACCCAGCGGTAGTACTGGCGTACGAACGCCTCCGCACGCGCGGCATCGTCGTCGGACAGGTGAGCGCGCACGCGGGAGCAAACCTCGTCCAGCAGGCTCCTGTCGACGCTCTCGACGCTCACCCCTCTGCTCCGCGCAGCCCGCACTCAACGTGGAAGCGCGGGCGGTCGTTGCGTGCTGTCCAGTCTACGCCCACCGGACGGGGCAACGGGCGGCAACTACCTGCTCTCGGATGCCGGGCCGCCCTGACCCATCAGCTCAGGCACGGTCACGAAGCGATAGCCCTCGGCGGTCAGCCTCCGCAGGATCTCGTCGGTCGCCGCCACCGACGCCGCGCGGTCGCCGGCCGGCTCCGTGTGCGTGCCGTCGTGGAGGAGGATGATGTCGCCGTCCCTCGCGCCGATGCAGCGCCGCGCGATCTTCTCGCCGGTCTGCCGCTTCAGCCAGTCCCATCCGGTCACCGACCAGAGCACCGGCGCGTAGCCCGCGGCGCGGACCGCGCGGAGTGTGCCAGGCCGGCGGCGCCCCCACGGCGGTCGCATCAGCGCCGCACCATCCACCTGCGAGAAGGCCATGCCGGCCGCCTCGACCGCCTCCAAGCAGCGACGCAGCTCCTCCTGAACGCGGGCGGCCGAGCATAGGGCGAGCGTCGGGTGCGACCAAGTGTGATTTCCGACCGCGTGACCGGCGGCCTGGACCTCCCGGGCGAGGCCCGGCTCCCGTTCGGCCCAGCGGCCGATCAGGAAGAACGTGGCGCGTGCTCCGTGGCGGTCGAGCACCCGCATGAGCGTCTCCGTATGGCGTGGGTTGGGGCCGTCGTCGTAGGTGAGCGCGATCCGCCGGCCGGCCTCGGGCGCGCGGCAGATCGTGCGCCCGTAGAGCTGGGAGGTCGGTATCTGGGCGTGGTAGAAGGCGAAGCCCGCTGCACCGGCGCCGGCCAGCGCCAGCCGCGCACCGGTCCTCATCGCGCCGCCCTCCGCGCCAGCCGCCGCGCGTGGCGGAGCTCGCGCGGCGAGGAGGCGGCCGCGGCGAGGGCACGGTCCTCGATCGTTCGCAGAGCCACCGTGTTCCCCTCCTGCTCGTAGCCGGCGAGCGCCTCCTCGTACTCGGGCAGGCGCGCGAGGAACGCGGCGAGCAGCGCGCGCGTGACCCGCGGCCTGCACATACCGTATCCGAGCCGCTGCAGGTACCGGGCGTTCATCACTTGCTCGAACTGGCCCCGCAGGGGCACGGCCAACACCGGCTTGCGAAGGTATACGGCCTCGCTGAGGAGCGAGAACCCACCGCCCGCGACTACGCCGCGGGCCGTGCGCAGCGCCTCTACGAAGCCCTCGTTCGACGGCGGCCGGAACTCGAGGTTCCCCTCGACCACCGGCTCATCGGGGCCGCCGCGCATCCCGTAGACGAGGCACCGCATCCCCGTCGACTGGAGCGCGTGGATCAGCCGCCGCTCCCCGCTCGAGTAGACGAGGAGGTGGTCGCCCGACACGCTTTGCGCGCTGGCGATCTCGGGGCGGACGATCGGCGGTACGAGCGTGGTGCCGCGACGACATGTCCGCGGCCGGTAGAAGGTCGTGACTATGTACTCGACGGCTCCCGGGACCATCGAGCGGGTCACGGCGCGGGCGAGCAGGAAGTCGTCCCGCTCCTTGCCGACGATCTCGCGATCGTGCCGGCAGCGATCGAGCATATTGATGTTGTCGACCGCCACCAGCGGGGTTCGAGTCCAGCGGGCGTATGCGCCGCACAGCGGCTCGAAGTCGCTGATGACCACGTCCGGCTTCCACTCGTCGACCATCGACACCCAGCGCCTAACCGTGTCGGGGAACTCCCGGCGCGCGAGCCGCACGTTCTGGAGGACGGTGTCCCACCGGCGGATCTGGCCCTCTCCCATCGCGAAGGTCGGCCCGAAGATCTCCTCCACCCGAGGGAGCCGATCGCGCAGGTGCCGCAGCGCGGCACCCGAGGCCACCACCCGCACGTCGTGGCGCCTGAGGAGCTCCTCGATCACGACGTGCGAGCGAGTCGCGTGCCCCATTCCCTCGCCGTTGACGCCGTAGAGCACCCGCATGCGCTACCCGCCGAGCGTGGCCCTGAACGCGCGCTGCCGCCGACGGTGCGCCTCGATCCGCTCCGCGTTGAGGGTTTCCACTGCTTCGAAGAGATCGCCCTGGTCGTAGTGGTCGACTGCGATCAGGCTCATGGGCAGCCCCCGCGCGCGCGCGCAGCGGCGTGCCCGCTCGAGGATGAAGCGCCTGCGCTGGAACGGCCGGTTGGCCTGCAGACGCGGCGGGAAGACGTCGGCCCAGTGGTTGAACATGAGCATGGGGCTGTGGGTAGTCCCGCGGTAGCGCCGGCAGCGAAGCGCCTCTGGCCGCTTGGCGCCGAGCGGCGTGTCCTGGACGAACGAGAAGCCGTCCAGGTACCAGGGCACCGTCCCGTCGGCGTCCTTCTCGGTGAAGACCACCACCCGCTTGTTCGTGCGCACGAGGCGGCCGAGCGTCGGGAGCGGCTCGTCGCGATCGAGCGTGGCGAGGTAGCGGTCGAGTCCCGCCTCCTCGAAGGTCTTCGCGATCTCACGTGGCGGAACGTATGGCTCGATGAAGATGAGTACGACCTCTCCCCGGTTCTCCTCGAGGAACTCGCGGACGTCGCGGAGGGCGTCGACCATGCGCGTCGCCCCGAGCTCGCAGACGGTGTGGCACAGCCACACGTCGCGCTTCCCGCTTGCGTCGCCCAGCCCGAGGCGTCCAACGAGCCTTTCGGCGGCCTCCAGGGTTTCTTCGGGCAGGGCCTTGGCCACCCGGTTTCGGGAGCGTCCCTCGGAGTCGAAGTCGGTGCGCACGCGCCCCTGGTGGTCGCCCACGCCCCAGTGCGGGTCGATGAGGAGTAGGCGGATGCCGTCCTCGAGCTGACGCCGGATCCCCCGGCGCTGGTTGGCGATGTACCACCCGCGATCGTCCGCCGCGGAGAACGAGTTGTGGGTGCCGGCGAAGACGGCCTCGTTCAGTCGCAGCTCGCAGAGTGCGATCGAGCCGTTGCAGGTCCGCGCCCGTGCGACCGGCGCCCCTTCCGCCTGCTCCCCGTCGTCGCTCGTGACGAGCACGATCGCGACGACGAGCGCAGCCACGCAGGCGGCGCCGGTGGCGCCCGCGATGGCGAAGGCACGCCGCCGCCCGCGTTCGCCGGCGGCGGGGCTTACCTCGCGGCGCTGCAGAAGCGCGAGCAGCTCGGCCGTACCGAAGAACACGAGATACGCGCCGGCGACGATCGCCGCGACCTGGAGCGCGAGTGCCGGCTCGAGCACGACGAAGACGCCCAGGGCGAGCGCCGCGACACCGCGCAGGACCCGCCCAGCCGTCGTGCGCGGACGCTCCACGAGCCGGCGGCGCAGCCGGATGGTGGGAGACTCGATGTCGGACGGATCGAGCGCTGCGGCGGCGCCCGCCACCACCAAGCCGCCGAGAGCGAACAGGAGCGCCCATGCGACCAGGTCGCCCGCGTAGGCGTCGAGCACGCCTGCGCCCGCGTTCCTGAGCTCCTCGTCGGTCAGCTCGTCCTCGCCCCTGAGTCCGGCGAGGACCCGCGCCCGCAGGAGGAGGAGGGCGATCGCCAGCAGCACCCCGACCGCCCCGACCGCTACGCCTGCACGCAGTACGCCGACCCGGCGGTCGGGCGCTACCACGACCGCCGCCGCAAACGTCAGGAGCGCGAGGAGCGGGAGCACCACCCCGAGTACGCGGATGTCGTCCGCGATCGCGAGCGTCTGCCCCGTGATCTCCTCGCGGCGGATCGTGAGGACGTCGGGATCGATGTCCTTCGGGATGTCCTTCGCCAGGCTTGGCGACACGGACTGCAGACCGAAGCGCAGGACCTCCGCTGCGTTCGAGAGGTCGAAGAGGGCGTTCTCGCGCTCGCTCACGAAGAAGACGCGGTTCGCCTCGACGGCGGCGGCGCGGAACAGGCGGCGGAACGGATCGGTCTGCATGACCGCGCCGACCACCGACTCGAGCAGCGGCCTAGCGGCCACGAGGTCGGTGGAGCCGCGGTCGATGACGTTGACGACGATCTCGCGGCCAACGACCCGGCGGACGTCGTCGTCGTCCAGCGCCTCCACGGCGCGGTCCGCGAAGGCCTCGCGATCGATGATCTGCTGGCGCGCGTAGAACGCGATGGCGCCCGCGAGCAGGACGACCGCACCTACCAGCACCAAGACGACGCTGGCAATTGCCCTGGTGTGCTCGGAGCGGGGGTTGCGGGTCATGCGGGTCGCGGGGTAGCGTATGGGAGGTGCCCTCTCTCGGAAAGGGCGTCGGGCTCGCGTTGGTGGTGCTCGCGATTTCGGCGTCCGCGGCGTCGGCTCAGGCGGCCGCGCCGGCGCAGCGCGCGGACCGGGCGCTCGACGCGGCCCTGGAGCGCCTGACCGCGATGCGTGGCGGTCCGCCGGGCGCCGCCGCGGTGGTGCAGCGGCGGCAGGCGCGCCGCCTCCACGTGGCGGGCACCGCGAACCTGCGAACCGGCCGGCGCTGGCGAGCGCAGGATCACATGCGCCTCGCAAGCGTCACGAAGGCCTACAGCGGCGCTGTGGCGCTCGCTCTGGTCACTCGCGGGGTCCTCCGGTTGGACGACACGATCGGCGAGCGCCTGTCCGATCTGCCTGCGGCCTGGGCCCCGGTCACCCTGCGCCAGCTGCTGAACCACACGAGCGGACTCCCGAACTACACGGCCAGCATGGGTTTTCTCGCGCAGCTGCAGGCCAACCCGCACGGGTTCCTCTCGCCCCGACAGCTGATCGATTTCGTCGCGGACGAGCCACTCGTCTTTCCGCCGGGATCGGAGTACGCATACTCGAACACCGACAACGTGGTCGTCGCGTTGATGGCGGAGGCGGCAACGGGTCGGGCCTATGAACGCGAGCTCCAGGCGCGTGTATTCGGTCCTCTCGATCTGGGGCGAACTAGTCTGCCGAGCGGCTTCCGGCTGCCGCGGCCGTTCGTGCATGGCTACGAGGTCGAGCCGCCGCGGCGCCCCGAGGACATCAGCACCGCGCTCAGCATGTCGGGCGTGTGGGCATCCGGCGGGATGGTGTCCACGCCCATCGAGCTGAACCGGTTCATCCGAGCCTACGCCGGCGGCCGGCTCTTCGGGCCCGGGCCGCGGGCACAGCAGCTGCGCTTCGTGGAGGGGAGCTCGGAGCCGCCCGGGCCGGGCATCAACTCAGCCGGCCTCGCGATCTTCCGCTATCGCACCCGCTGCGGGACGGTCTACGGGCACACCGGCAACTTCCCCGGCTACACCCAGTTCGCCGCCGCCACGCGCAACGGCCGGCGCTCGGCCACGGTGTCGGTGAACACGCAGCTCAGCCCGGACGCCGGAAGCCCCGCGGTCTTCCGTGCGCTCCGGCGCGTCGACGCGCTGGCTGTCTGCGCCGCGCTCGCGCGGCGGCGGTAGCCGGGCTACGATCCGTTGACGGAACTCGCCGAGATCATCCTGGAGTTCGAGGGAGAGAGCTTCCTCGGGGAGGAAGCCACTCGTTCCGGGCTGATCCTGCTCGGATCGTTCCTCGTCTCGTTCCTCTTCATCCGCACCAGCGCGCGGCTTATGCGCAGCCCCAAGGTGTCGTGGTGGCCGGGGAGCGTCAAGAGCGAGGGCGGTCTGCACGTGCACCACCTCGTCTTCGGCATCGTGCTGATGCTGATCATGGGCTTCGCGCTCGCGCTCCGCCCGGACAGCCCCTGGGCCGAGATCGCGGCGGCCGGCTTCGGCATCGGGGCGGGGCTGACGCTGGACGAATACGCGCTCTGGCTGCACCTCGAGGACGTCTACTGGGCGGAGGAGGGCCGCCGCTCGGTGGACGCGGTCGTGATAGCCACGCTCGTCGGCGGCCTGCTCTTGATCGGGTTCATCCCGTTCGGCACCGAGGACGGCGTCGTCCCCATCGTGCTCTCGGTGCTCGCCGCGCTGGCCGTCTCGGCCGTCGCTGTATTCAAGGGCAAGGTCGTGTGCGGGGTGGCCGGCATGCTGTTCCCGCTGGTGAGCCTGGTGGCGGCGATAAGGCTCGCCGAGCCGGACTCGCCGTGGGCGCGCCGGCGGTACGCGCCGGGCAGCCGCAAGCTCGCTCGCGCCACCGCGCGCTACGCGCGCCACACACGCCGCTACCAGCGCTTCCAGGATCGAGTGGCCGGGGCGCCGAGCACCCCGGCCGCGGCGACCGAGCCCGGCGCGGAAAGCCAGCGCGGGTCGCCCGGCTAACGCAAGTTCCGCAGCTCATGGAGGTCGTGGAGCGCGCGCGTCAGGACCCGGCGTGGAGCGTTCGACGCGAGGCCGAGGCCGTCGGTGGCGCGGAAGACACTCGAGATGAGTGGCAACGGTGATAGCCACAACGCTGCGCACGTGCAAGGCCCGTCCGGCTCCCGCTTAGCGCCAACCAGCGCGGGACCGGCCGCGTTTACGAGCCCTACGCCGCCGAGTACGCCTCCGGCGACGTTCGCTCGAGCGAGGCCCACCCGAGGTCGCGCTCGCGTAGGGCCTCGTCCGCCGCGGCGCCTCCTCTCAGCCCGAACAGGCGCTTCGCAAACAACAGGTACAGGACGATCGCGAGGTTGACCACGAGCGCGACGACCTTGAGCACGGTCACGCCCTTCGCCAGCTCGTAGAGCTCGAGCGGCAGAAGCGACGCCGTGACGAGCAGCGTCAGGTACTCGGCCCAGCGCTTCTGCATCCACAGCCCCACGGCTTCGACGCCCTCAACCACCGCGTACACCACTAGCGCCACGCCGATCAGATGGAGCTCGCCGGACGGAAGCGAGAGCAGCTCGTCGATCCTGTGGACGAAGCTGCCGCCGGTCTCCGTGGTCGGTCCTCCGAATACGCCGTGGATCGCGCCGAGGATCGCGTAGAACAGGTCGCGCAGGTCGCCCTCATGCGAGGCGACCAGCAGAACCGCGACCGCCAGCGCGCCGAGCACGACGAAGTGGGCGGCCCGATTGATCGCGATCAGGCGAAGGAGGATCTTGTCGCGCAGCGGACGGCCTCGAAGCGGCAGCTCGATCTCTCGGCGCGACGGCGGGTACCGCCGCTCCGGGTCGCGTGGCGGCGGGAACGGCAGCCAGCTGTCGCAGCGCACGCACCGGTGCCAGCGCTGCCCGCGCATCTCGCGGGCGAACGCGGCGTCCTCGGCGCGGAGCTCGGCCGCATCGGTGCCGATCAGCTCGTGGCCGCGGACGCCGCAGACAAGCAGCTCCCAGTGGAAGCGCGGCCGAAAGCGGCGGGGCTTGACGACACCGGGCCTCGAGCCGGGGCGGCTATCCGTCGCCATCGAGCGACTCGGCGAGGAGCGTCGAGAGGTCGACCACTCGCATGTCGTCGCCACGCTGGCGCACCCCGTCGTCCAGCATCACGGTGCAGAACGGGCAGGCCACCGCCAGCGTGTCGGCGCCCGTCTCGGCCGCCTGGCGGGCACGCTCCTCGTTGATCTTGCCGCCGCGCTCCTCCATCCACATGTGGGAGCCGCCGGCGCCGCAGCAGAACGTGCGCTTGCCGCTGTTCTTCATCTCGACCGGCTCGCCGACCGCGGCCACCAGCTCGCGCGGGTCGCCAAGCACGTCGTTGTGGCGGGCCAGGTAGCAGGAGTCGTGGTAGGTGATGCGGCGGTCGTCGCCGTCCGGTTGCAGCCGGCCCTCGCGCACGAGCTCCGCGAGCAGCTCGGTGTGGTGGACGACCTCGTACTTGCCGCCGAAGTCGGGGTACTCGTTGCCGATCGTGTTGAAGCAGTGGGGGCAGCTCGCCACGACCTTGGTCACGCCGGCCTCGTTCAGCGTCGCCACGTTCTGCTCCGCGTAGGCCTGGAACAGGTACTCGTTCCCCATCCGCCGGGCCGGGTCGCCGGTGCACGACTCGCGCGGGCCCAGGATGGCGAAGTCGACGCCCGCCGCCTTGAGCAGCTTGACGGTCGACTCCGCCGCGGTCCGGGCGCGCTCGTCGAACGACGCCGCGCATCCCACCCAGTAGAGGACCTCGGGCGCCGGCTCGCCCGGCTCGAGGACGCGCACGCCGAGCCGCTCGGCCCACTCGGCGCGCTCGGTCTGGGGCTTGCCCCACGGGTTCGAGGCGCGCTCGACGTCGCGCAGCATCTGCTCGGCCTCGCCCGGGAAGCGCGAGTCGACCATGACCAGGTGGCGGCGGAGGTCGATGATGTGGTCGACGTGCTCGATCGAGACCGGGCACTCGCGGACGCACGCCCCGCAGGTGACGCAGTCCCAGACCACGTTGTCCGGCACCGCCGTCGGGACGAGCGGCGCCGGCTGGAACTCGCCGTCGGCGCCGCGGACCAGCTTCGGCCCCTCCTCGAACACCTGGTCGCGGAGCGCCATGATGACGAGCTTCGGCGACAGCTCCTTGCCCGTGGCCCAGGCCGGACAGACGTCCTGGCAGCGCCCGCACTCGGTGCAGGAAAACGTGTCCAGCGTCTCCTTCCAGGTCAGCTCGGGCACGGTGCCCGCCCCGAAGCGCATCTCCTCCTCGGGCACGTCGAAGCGGAGCGGCTCGAGCCGGCCGGCGGGGCTCGTGCGGCTGAAGAACACGTTCACCGCGGCGACGACGATGTGCAGGTGCTTCGAGTGGGGGAGGTAGGCGAGGAAGCTAAGGATGATCAGCACGTGGGCCCACACGAACACCCGCTCGAGCACCTCGGTGACCGAGCCGTCGCCGAAGAGCCCGGAGAGCGCGTCCGAGACCGGCGACGACGAGGCCGGCCACTCGTTCAGGCCGAGCGCGATCCTCGCCGCATGCCAGAGCAGCAGCGTCGTGACGATGCCGGCGATCAGCGCCAGGATCAGGTCGGCCTCGCCGAGGTGGCTGCCCTCGAAGCGCGCCGGGCGCTGCAGCTTGCGGATGACCGCCGCGCCGATGACGCCCAGCAGCACCAGCACCGCGAAGAGGTCGACCATGAACGCGAACCAGCCCTGGTGGCCGAGCCACGGCAGCGTGGCCTCGCGGTCGACCGCGCCGATCATCGCCATCAGGATCGTCGGGAACAGGACCACGAACCCCCAGAAGATGGCGGCGTGGATCAGGCCGGGGACGAGGCGCTGGAGAAGCTTGCGCTGGCCGAGGACGATCACCGCCTCGTTGCGGGCGCGGCCGGGAAGGTCGCCCGAGCGGTCGGAGGGCTTGCCGAGCCGGACCAGCTCGACGAGCAGCTTCGCCCGGCGCGCGAACAGGAAGCCGCTGACCGCGAGAGCCGCGGCGAGGGCGACGGCTCCAATCGCGACGTCTATGGTCTGCGCGCCTTTCTCAGCTCGGCGGTGATCGCGGGCACGATCTCGCTGAGGTCGCCGATGACGGCGTAGTCGGCGCTCGCCAGGATCGGGGCCTCGGCGTCGGAGTTGATCGCGAGGATCCGCTTCGCGCCCTTGCAGCCCGCGATGTGCTGGGTGGCGCCGCTTATGCCGCACGCGATGTAGAGGTCCGGCGACACCTTCGTGCCGGTCTGGCCGACCTGGTCGGTGTGGGGGCGCCAGCCGGCGCTGGTCACCACCCGCGAGCAGCCCACGGCCGCGCCGAGGACGTCGGCCAGCTCCTCGAGGACGGCGAACCCCTCGGCCGAGCCCACGCCGCGGCCGCCGCTCACGACCACCTTGGCCTCGGCGAGCGAGACGCCGCTGGTGACGGTGCTCACGTGCTCCGAGACCTGCACGAGCAGATCGGCCTCGCGCAGCGTCGGCGTGAACGCCTCGAGGGTTGGCGCGTCGGCCCCGTTCACCGTTCCAGCCGCGACCGTGTGCGGGGCGACGGAGAGCAGCGCCGGCGAGCCGTGCAGGCGCGCCTCCTCGAGCAGGCTGCCGCCCCACCGGACGCGGGTGACGGAGTCGTCGCTCACATGCGTGCAGTTCGCGGCGAACGGCAGGTCCTTGCGCGCCGCGACGTGCGCGAGGACCTCGTTGCCGCGGGCCGTGCCGGCCACGATCACGGCGCTCGGCTCGAGTCGGTCCATCAGCTCGACCACGCTCTGCGCCCAGGCGCCCGGGGCGTAGGCGGCGAGCCGCTCGTCCTCCGCCACGTGGGCCCGCCCCACGCCGTAGGCGCCCAGGAGCGCCGAGGCGTCGCGTCCACCCTCGCCAACCAGGACCGCCTCCACCGGCTCGCCCGGGGCGAGGTCGCGCGCCAGCGTCAGGGCCTGGAGGGACAGCTCGTCGATCTGCCCGTCCTGGTGCTCGACGAGCACGAGGACCATCACGCGACTCCGATCTCGCGCATCATCTCGACCACGGCGGGCGCGGCCTCGGGCCCGGTGCCCA
>JACVRW010000084.1 GCA_014534235.1 Thermoleophilaceae bacterium
CCGCTGTCCCGTCCCCTGCGGGCAGGACCTGCCTGGCACCGCGCATGCCGAGCGGCCGGGAAGCGATGAAGGGCTCCAATAGCGTCGGGCCTGGTACCAGGTTGTGGCCACGTGCCGTCGCCAATTCGCCCCCGGCGAGGCCGCGTCGAGCCCGCCGAGTTCTCGCGGCCCGCTCTGGCCCAATAGTTGCCCAAACGTCCGAGCGGCGCTCCTCTCTGCAATGCGGAGCGCTGGTCGACTCGGCCTCAGAAGTGTCACGTTTGTAGGCGGTTCGTGCCGTCCATCGTCTGCTGTCGTTTGAGTCGGCACGCCCTCGTAAAGCGAGGTCGACGGTTCGGCTTGGCGAGGCGGCACGGAATCTCCGGATCCGCAGCTACAGCTCGAACTCGAGCGGGGGGAGATGAAGCGCGGCGTCTACAGAAACGGGACGGTACGCCTGGGAGCCTTGGCATTTCGGCTACACGCGGAACACGGGCTCGGCGTCGGTGGGGTTTGGCCGTCCGAGCGGCGCCGGACCGGGCGGCGACGGTCGCAGCTCGATCCCGTCGTTCGTGCCGGAGCGCTTCCGCGAGGCGATCGCCGGGGCGGCGCAGCGCTGGAACGTCGGGGCCGCGCTGCTGTCGGCGCAGATCTACGTGGAGTCGAACTTCAACCCGTTCGCCCGCTCGCCCGCGGGAGCCCAGGGCATCGCTCAGTTCATGCCAGGCACAGCCGCGGCGTTGGGCCTGCGAAACCCGTTCGACGTGGAGGAGGCGATCGGTGCTCAGGCACACCTGATGCGCGACCTGCTCGGGCGCTTCGGCTCGGTTCCGCTTGCCCTCGCCGCCTACAACGCCGGTCCTGGCGCGGTCGCCGGCTGCGGCTGCATCCCACCCTATCCAGAGACCCAGGCCTATGTGGCGAAGATCCTCGGTCTCCTGGGCGGCGCCGGCGACCTACCGGTGGCCCTCCGCTTCGAGGTCCGGCTCGTGGAGTGAACTGAGACAACGACACCGGCTGGCGTCGGCGCTCCGGCCGGCGTTGGCGCTCGCCGGAGCCGTCGGTCCGAGCGGCTCGACTTGATTGGCACCGACATCAATCACCTGACGCTAAGCGCTCGAGGCGCGACTGCCGCGCCGGCGGGCGTGAGTGCCAGGTGCCGGGGATATGGGTGCCAGGCGCCGGCGCCGGAGCGTCGGGAACGCGGCCCGGGAGCGGCAATCGCCGCCGAGTACGCTGCGCTCATGACGATCACCGTGAACGGAATCGATCAACTGAAGAGCCTCATCGGGCAGACGATCGGGCCGAGCGACTGGCGCGAGGTCACGCAGGACGACATCGACCGATTTGCCGACATCACGGGGGACCACCAGTGGATCCACGTCGACGTCGAGCGCGCGGAGGCTGAAAGCCCGTTCGGGACGACGGTCGCGCACGGAAATCTCACGCTGTCGATGATCGACGGCTTTCGCCGATCGCTGATGGAGTCCACGGGCTTCAAGATCGGGGTCAACTACGGCTGGAACAGGGTGCGCTTTCCGGCGCCGGTACCGAGCGGCAGCCGCATCCGCGCCAGTGTCGAGGCCCTGTCGGTTGATGACGTGGGCGGCGGCTGGCACCAGATCGTCCAGAAGTGGACCGTCGAGGTCGAGGGCTCGGAGAAGCCGGTCTGCGTGGCCGAGTCGGTGGGGCGCGTTCTGGCGTAGCGGCTGGTCCCGCCGGCGGCCGCTCCGGACGCGTCGGCACCCCCTCGCGCCGGGCGGCGGGAGTGCCCCACCGACCGGCGCTAACGCTGGTCTCCACCGCGTCTCGGCTCCCGATAACCGCCAAAGCGACCTCGCCGGTTATAATGCTGGCTCATGAGCCACACTCCCGAGCAGCTCGCGGCTGGACTCTGGCGCTGGACGGCTCGCCACCCCGAGTGGCACCCCGGCGAGTTCGGCCGCGAGGTCGCCAGCTTCGCCGTCGAGGCGGATGACACGCTCCTGCTGATCGATCCCCTGCTGCCGCCCGAGCCGCACGCCGTGCTGGATCTGGTCGACGACCGTGCCGGTGACCGCGTCGCGATCCTGGTCTCGATTCCGTATCACGTGCGCAGCGCCGAAGAGCTCTGGCGACGGTACCGCGATTGCGCCGACTGCGCGATCTGGGGTCACGCCGCCTGCGCCAAGCGCCTCAGGGACCGCACCGGCTTCAGGGAGATCGAGCTCGGGGTGCCGCTGCCGACCGGTGTCTCCGCGCACGCGATCGGCCGCCCACGCCGCCACGAGACGCCGCTGTTCATCCCGGCCCAACGGGCGCTCGTCTTCGGCGACGCGGTGGCGGAGGTGGACGGCCAGCTGCGGGTGTGGGCCACCGGGAAGGTCGACGGGCGCCGCGCACGCTGGTACCGCGAGCGCTTCAACCCGACGCTCGAGCCGCTGCTGGAGCTCCACTTCGAGCGCGTGCTCGTCACCCACGGGCAGCCCGTGCTCTGCGACGGGCGCGCGAAGCTTCGCGCCGCCCTCGACGCGGCGCCCTGGTACCACCGCTCCTGAGGCAACCCGCGCCAACGGCGGGGGCAGCCGCCGCGCGAAACGGCGCGGCTGCCTCGCGGACGGGTACGGTCGCCGCGAAACGGGCGCGGTCGCCGCGGCAAGGGCGCCGCCTGCTGCGCCTATCCTCGATCGAGGATGGCCGCCACCGCCACCGAGGACCGACTGAAACGACAGCGCCGCGCTCTTCCCGACGGCCCGGGCGTCTACCTCTTCAAGGACGCGCACGGCAAGGCGTTGTACGTCGGAAAGGCGCGGTCGCTGCGGAAGCGGGTGGCGAGCCACTTCTCGAAGCCCGCCACGCGCGGCGTCGTCGACATGGTGCGGCAGGTCGCGGAGATCGACTTCATCGCCACAGAGACGGACGCCGAGGCGTTGCTCGCGGAGCAGGAGTTCATCAAGCGACACCGGCCGCTCTTCAACGTCCGCCTGCGCGACGACAAGTCCTATCCGTACATCGGGATCAGCCTGGACGAGGACTACCCGCGGGTCTACTTCACGCGCGAGCGCCACCGCCGCGGCCGGGCCTACTTCGGCCCGTTCAGCAACGCGAAGCGTGTGCGCGAGACGCTCGACCTGCTCGGAAAGGTCTTCCAGTACCGGACCTGCGACGGCCCCGAGCCGGGTCGCGCCAGCGGCAGCCCATGCCTCGACTACTACATAAAGCGCTGTCAGGCCCCGTGCGTGGGGTACATCTCGCGGGAGGAGTACCGCGCCAACATCGACACGATCATCGACTTCCTCTCTGGTCGCTACCGCCAGATCGAGCGCGCGCTCGACCAGGGGATGCGCGAGGCGGCCGACCGGCAGGAGTTCGAGCAGGCGGCGATCTACCGGAACAGGCTGAAGGCGGTTCGCAGCCTCCTCGAGCGCCAGCGGATCTCGAACGAGGCGGTCGGAACGCTGGACGCGATCGCTGTGGCCGCCGAGGGCACCGACGCGAACGCTCAGGTCTTCCAGGTGCGAGACGGAGTGCTCGCCGACCGCCAGAGCTTCTACCTCGAGAACGCCGCCCAGCGAGACGAGGGCGAGGTGGCCGAGGAGTTCGTTCTCCAGTACTACGCGAGCGCGATCGCGGTTCCGCCGCAGGTGATCGTCCAGTCGGCGGTGGCCCACACGGACGCGATGGCCGAGGCCCTCGCCGAGCGTCGCGGCGCGCCGGTCGATGTCAGGCACGCCGAGCGCGGCGACAAGCGCCGCATCCTCGAGCTGGCCGAACGCAACGCACGGCTGGCGCTCGACCAGGACCGGCTGCGCTCGGAGCGCCGCCGCTCACAGCGCATCGAGGCGCTCGACGGCCTCCAGCGGGCGCTCGGGATGGACACCATTCCGATGCGAATCGAGTGCTTCGACATCTCGAACCTCATGCACGCACACACGGTCGCGTCGATGGTGGTCTTCGAGGGTGGGGCGCCGAAGAAGGCCGACTACCGGCGGTTCGGCATCCGGGAGGCGGTGCAGGATGACTTCGCGGCGATGTCCGAGGTGCTCTCCCGCAGGATGGCGCGCTACGTCGAGCAGCGCGAGCGAAGCCCGCACGAGAGCGACTACGACGAGAGCTTCGCCTCCGTGCCGGCGCTGATCGTGCTCGACGGGGGGAGGGACCAGCTGTCCGCGGGCCTTCGGGAGCTCGGTCCATTCCGCGACCTCGGCGTGGCGGTGGTAAGCCTCGCGAAGCGGATCGAGGAGATCTTCCTGCCGGGCCGCTCCGCGCCGCTGCGCCTGGCCCACGACACCCCGGAGCTGCAGCTGCTCCAGCGCGTGCGCGACGAGGCGCACCGCTTCGCCATCGAATTCCACCGAGAGCGTCGCGACCGGGACATGACCCGATCGATCCTCGACGAGCTTCCCGGCGTCGGCCCGGCCCGCAAGCGACGCATCCTCCAGCACTTCGGTTCGCCGGACCGCTTCGTGCACGCAAGCCAGGAGGAGCTCGAGGCGGTGCCCGGCCTGCCCGGCAAGGTCGCCCGCGACATCTACGCCTACGTAAACAAGGTGCGCTGAGATGGGCGATGACGGACCGATCGAGGACTTCGTCGTCATCACCGGCTTCTCCGGCGCCGGCAAGTCCCAGGCGATGGCGACCTTCGAGGACGCCGGCTACTTCTGCGTGGACAACCTCCCGCCGGAGATGATCGGCTCGCTCGCTGAGCTGTTCGGGCACGAGGGGAGCCAAGTCGAGCGCGCGGCGGTGGCGTCCGACGTCCGCGGCGGCGAGTACTTCGACGGGCTCGTCAGGGTCCTCGACGACCTCGACCGGCGCGGCGTCGCCTATCGCCTCCTCTACCTCGAGGCCGCCGAGCCGGTGCTGATCAACCGCTTCAAGGAGACCCGCCGCCGTCACCCGCTCGCCGACGGCGGCTCTGTGGAGGGGGCGATCCGCCGCGAGCGCGTGCTCCTCGCGCCGCTCAAGGAGCGGGCCGACATCTCGATCGACACGAGCGACCTGTCAGCCTCGCGCCTACGGAAGGTGGTGGCGGACAAGATGCTGCCGCACGGCAAGGTGGGGAAGCTCGCGGTCACGTTCCTCACCTTCGGCTTCAAGCACGGCACGCCGCGCGACGCCGACCTGACCTTCGACGTGCGCTTCCTGCCCAACCCGCACTACGAGTCGGAGCTGCGCGACCTCACCGGCCTGGACGGGGCGGTCATCGACTACGTCGAGAGCTCGGACGGGATCGGCGCGTTCTACGAGCGCCTGACCCCGCTGCTCGACTATCTCTTGCCGGCCTACGAGCGGGAGGGCAAGGCACACCTCACGATCGGCATCGGTTGCACCGGCGGCCGCCACCGCTCCGTGGTCATCGCGGAGCACCTTGCCCGCATCTATGGGGAGCGCGACGACCTCCTCGTCGACGTCGTTCACCGCGACGTCGACAAGCCCCCGTTCCGAGCCTGACGGCGGCTCCTTGCCCCCGGGCTAGGGAACTCGCTGACTCGATAGATTGGGCTCGCGCCGCGACGTCGAACAACGCCGCCTGCGCAGCGGCGAGAAAGGGAGCTCGGATGGCCTTGAAGGCCGGAATCAACGGCTTCGGCCGCATCGGACGGAACGTCTTCAGGGCGGCGCACGCCCGCCGCGCCGACATCGACTGGGTCGGCGTCAACGACATCACCGACACGAGGACGCTCGCTCACCTGCTCAAGTACGACTCGATCCTCGGGCAGTTCCCGGGCGAGGTCGACTACACCGAGGACAGCATCGTCGTCGACGGCGACGAGCTGCGCGTGTTCTCCGAGCGCGACCCGGCGGCCCTGCCGTGGGGCGACACCGGCGCCGAGGTCGTGATCGAGTCGACCGGGCTCTTTACGAAGCGTGACGACGCCGCCAAGCACCTGGAGGCCGGCGCCAAGAAGGTGATCATCTCGGCGCCCGCCAAGGAGCCTGACGTGACGCTCGCGCCCGGAGTGAACGACGACGCCTACGACCCGCAGCAGCACCACGTCATCTCGAACGCCTCCTGCACGACGAACTGCCTGGCGCCGGTCGCCAAGGTGCTGCACGAGGCGGTGGGGATCGAGCGCGGCATCATGACGACGATCCACGCCTACACGGCCGACCAGCGGCTCCAGGACGCCCCCCACAAGGACCTGCGCCGGGCCCGTGCCGCGGCGACCAACCTGGTCCCCACCTCCACCGGCGCCGCCAAGGCGATCGGGCTCGTGATCCCCGAGCTGGACGGGAAGCTGAACGGCATCGCCGTTCGCGCGCCGGTGATCACCGGCTCGGTCGTGGACCTCGTCTGCGACGTTGCGAGGCCCGCCAGCAAGGACGAGGTAAACCGTGCGTTCGCCGAGCGGGCGGACGCGGGCGCGCTCGAGGGGATCCTCAAGTACAACGAGGACCCGATCGTTTCCACGGACATCATCACCTCGCCCTACTCGTCGATCTTCGACGCGGAGCTCACGATGGTGATCGACGAGCGCCTCGTGAAGGTCGTGGCCTGGTACGACAACGAGTGGGGCTACTCCAACCGCGTGGTGGACCTGACCGAGCGGGTGCTGGCGGGGGCGCCGGTTGCCTGAGTCCACAGCCGGGCTAGGCAAGCGGACGGTCCGCGATCTGGAGTTGGCCGAGGGCGAGCGGGTGCTCGTCCGGGTGGACTTCAACGTTCCCCTCGAGGACGGACGGGTGGCCGACGACGCCCGTATCCGCGGCGCGCTGCCGACGATCGAGCTGCTGCGCGCGATGCGGGCGCGCCTGATCCTCTGCTCCCATCTGGGGCGTCCGAAGGGGCCCGACCCCGGGACGTCGCTGGGGCCGGTCTCGGACCGGCTCGGGGAGCTGATCGACGCCCCGGTGGAGCAGGCGCCGGCGGTGGTCGGGCCGGAGGTGAGGCGCGCCGTGGAGCGGCTCCAGCCGGGAGGCGTGCTGGTGCTCGAGAACACCCGCTGGGAGCCCGGGGAGACCGACAACGACCCCGAGCTGTCGGAGCAGCTCGCCGCGCTGGCGGACGCATACGTCGACGACGCCTTCGGCTCCGCCCACCGCGCCCACGCCTCCACCGTCGGAGTGGCCGAGCGGCTGCGCCCGGCCGTCGCGGGACTCCTGCTCGAGCGCGAGGTGTCGACGCTCCGCTCGATCGTCGAGGCGCCCGAGCGGCCGCTCGTCGTGCTGCTGGGCGGGGCAAAGGTCACCGAGAAGATTGCGCTGATCGACCGCTTCCTCGACACCGCGGACGAGCTCCTGATCGGCGGCGCGATGTGCTTCAGCTTCTTCCGCGCGCAGGGCGAGCCGACGGGCAACTCGCTCGTGGAGGAAGAGGGCGTCGAGCTCGCCCGCAGGGCCGTGGAGAAGAGCGAATCCTCGCGCTGTGAGCTTCTCCTGCCGCTCGATCTGGTGCTGGGCGCCAGCTTCGACGCCGACGCCGAGCGCCGGGTGCAGGAGAGCACGGACGTCCCGGACGGCTGGATGGGCCTCGACATCGGGCCGGCCACGGCGGAGGCGTATGGCGAGCAGGTCGCCCGGGCCGGCACGGTCTTCTGGAACGGGCCGATGGGCGCGTTCGAGCTCGAGCCGTTCGCCGCCGGCACCCGGGCCGTGGCCGAGGCGGTGGCCCGCGCGTCGGGCACGACGGTGGTGGGGGGCGGCGATTCGGCCGCCGCGCTGGCCGAGTTCCACCTCGACGACGCGGTAGACCACCTCTCGACCGGCGGCGGCGCGGCGCTCGAGCTGCTCGAGGGCAAGCAGCTCCCGGGCATAGAGGTGCTGGACGATGCGTAGGCCGTACATCGCCGGCAACTGGAAGATGTGGGGTACGCGCGCCCAGGCGGCCGAGTACTGCGACCGGTTGCTCGAGCTTCTACCCGACGAGGGCCGGCGCCCGGCGGACGTCGGCGTCTGCGTGCCATTCACGGCGCTCGACGTGTGCGTAGAGCGCCTGCGCGGCAGCGGCGTGGTGGTGGCCGCGCAGAACATGCACTTCGCCGCGAACGGCGCCTACACCGGCGAGGTCTCGCCGGCCATGCTCACGGAGCTCCACGTCATGGGCGTAGTGCTGGGCCACTCGGAGCGGCGCGAGTACTACTGCGAGCAGGACAGGGCGCTCCAGGAGAAGGTCGCGGCGGCGCTGGCCGCCGGCCTCCAGCCGATCCTCTGCGTGGGCGAGACAGAGGAGGAGCGCGAACACGGCAAGACCGAGCGCAAGCTACGCCACCAGGTGCAGGAGGGGCTCGAAAAGGTCGACCGCGAGCGCCTTGCGGACGTGGTGATCGCCTACGAGCCGGTCTGGGCCATCGGGACCGGCCGGGTGGCGACGCCCGAGCAGGCCCAGGAGGCGATCTCGTTCGTGCGGGCCCTCGTCGGCGACCGCTCAAGGGACGCGGAGGAGCGCGTTCGCGTGCTCTATGGCGGCAGCGTGAAGCCGGACAACGCCGCCGAGATCCTGGCTCAGCCCGACGTCGACGGCGCACTGGTCGGCGGCGCGAGCCTCGATCCCGAGGACTTCGCGCGGATCGTCGCCGCGGCGGCTTCGTGAGCCTCGGCCGGAGCCTGCCCCCGGGCCCGGGGAGGCCGCCCGTCCCGAAGGTTTGCCTGGTCATCCTCGACGGGTGGGCCCTGGCCGACCCCGGCCCGGGGAACGCGGTGGAGCAGGCCGGCACGCCCGTGTTCGACGAGCTCTGGAGCACGTACCCGCACACCACGCTGACCGCTTGGGGGAAGGCGGTCGGTCTGCCCGAGGGCCAGATGGGCAACTCCGAGGTGGGTCACATGAACCTCGGCGCCGGGGCCATCGTGAAGCAGGACCTCCTGCGCCTCGACGAGGCGATCGCCGACGGCTCGTTCGCCGACAACGACTCCCTGCGCCAGGCGTGCCGGGCCGAGCGGCTGCACCTCCTGGGGCTCGTGTCGGCGGGCGGCGTCCACGCGAGCATGGAGCACCTGAGGGCCCTCATCCAGCTCGCCGGCCGGGAGCGCGTCCCCCAAGTCGTGGTGCATGCCTTCACCGACGGTCGTGACACGAACCCCTACTCCGGCGCCGGCTACGTCGCGGAGGTGGAGAGCTGGGGCGGGGCACGGATCGCGTCGGTCATGGGGCGCTACTACGCCATGGACCGTGACCGCCGCTGGGACCGCACCAAACTTGCATGGGACGCGATCGTGCGCGGTAAGGCCGAGTTCGTCGCCGACTCCGGCGAGGACGCCGTGCGCGCCGCCTACGAACGCGGTGAGACGGACGAGTTCATAAGGCCCACGCTGGTCGGCGAGGAGGGGCGGATCCGCTCCGGCGACAGCGTCGTGTTCTTCAACTTCCGGCCCGACAGGGCCCGGCAGCTCACCCGCGCGCTCGGCGAGCCCGACTTCTCGGAGTTCGACCGCGGCGACGCTCCGTCCGTCAGGCTCATGACCCTCACGGAGTACCGGGAGGACTGGGACTACCCGGTGGCGTTTCCGCCGGCGCGGCCGTCCACCACGCTCGCCTCGACGCTCGCGGAGCGCGGGATCGACCAGCTCCACGTGGCGGAGACCGAGAAGTACGCCCATGTGACCTACTTCTTCAACGGCGGCGAGGAGGATCCGTACCACGGGGAGGAGCGATGCCTGGTCGACTCCCCGCGCGACGTGCCGACATACAACGAGAAGCCGGAAATGAGCGCCCGCCAGGCGACGGAGGCGTTCCTGGAGCGCTGGCAGGCGCACGACTACGGCTTCGCGATCATCAACTACGCGAACCCGGACATGGTCGGGCACACCGGAGTCATCCCGGCGGCGGTAAAGGCGGTCGAGGCGGTCGACGCCTGCCTGGGACAGATCGTGGCCGCGGTGCACGGCTCGGGAGGGGCCTGCGTGATCACCGCCGACCACGGCAACGCCGACAACATGCTCGAGCCCGACGGCAGCCCCAACACCGCGCATTCGATGAATCCGGTCCCGCTGATCATCACCGCCGGGGTCGCGAGCTTGCGGCGCGGAGGCATCCTCGCGGACGTTGCCCCGACGGTCCTTGCGTTGCTCGGCCAGGAGCAGCCGCGCGAGATGACCGGTACAGCGCTCCTGCAGGAATATTGACAGTCGCGGACTTAAGTTTTATACTCTCCGCAGTCTCAACGCTTGGAGGTGATGCTATGGCTCTGATGATGAGGCCCGAGCCTTTCTCCCGCGAGGTCGATCGGCTCTTTGATGCGTTCTTCGGACAGGGCGACCGCGAGACCCGTCGCTGGGTTCCGCCGGTCGACCTCGTCGAGGCCGAGGATCACTTCGTCCTGAAGGCGGACCTCCCCGGGCTCCGCCAGGACGACGTCTCGATCGAGGTCCAGGACGGGACGCTGACGATCTCGGGTGAGCGCAAGGCGGAGCATGAGCAGCGCGAGCGCGGTTGGTACCGCATCGAGCGCTCCTTCGGCAGCTTCTCGCGCTCGCTGACCCTGCCGGAGGGGATCGACCCCGAGGGGATCAAGGCCGAGTTCAATGACGGCGTCCTCGAGGTCCAGATCCCGAAGCCCGAGGAGCGCAAGCCGCGCCGGATCCAGATCAGCGCGTCGGGTGAGGGTGAGCAGCCCGCCCTCGAGGGCACCGCACAGGAGAGGTAGCAGCGCGGCACGACGGCTTTGCGGGGCCGCCCGTACGGGCGGCTTCGCCGTTTGATGGGCCGCGCCTCGGGGCGGCTCAGCCGCTGTTGGGCCGCCGCCCCTGGGCGCTTCGCCGTTTCATAGGCTCAGTCCGTGCCTCCGTTCATGATCCACGCGCGCGACGGAGCCGCCCGTGCGGGCGTCCTCCACACCGCACACGGCGACGTCCGCACCCCCGCCTTCGTGCCGCTGGCGTCAAACGCCACGGTGAAGACGCTGCGGGCTGCCGAGGTCGCCGAGCTCGGATACGAGATGGTCCTCGGCAACACGTTCCACCTCTTCATCCAGCCGGGTGCCGAGCTGATCCGCGAGCTGGGGGGGCTCCACGAGTTCATGGGTTGGGAGCGCGCGATCATCACCGACTCGGGCGGTTACCAGGTCTTTTCCATGGGCCACGGCTCGGTGGCGGAGGAGATCAAGCGGCGCCGCGATCCACGCGAGTCCATGGTCCTCGCGATCGAGGAAGACGGCGTGCGGTTTCGCTCCTACCTCGACGGCTCGGAGCGCTTCATGGGCCCCGAGACGTCAATGGAGGTGCAGGCGGCGCTCGGCTCGGACATCGCGCTCGCGTTCGACGAGTGCACGCCGTTCCACGTGGACCGCGAGTACACCGCCCGCTCGATGGAGCGCACCCATCGCTGGCTCGACCGCTGCCTGGCGTGGCGTCGGGAGCACGGCCCGCGGGAGCAGCTGCTGTTCGGGATCGTCCAGGGCGGCGTCCACCGTGACCTGCGGTCGGAGGCGACCGCCTACGTGGCGGCGGCGGGGGTCGACGGGATTGCGATCGGTGGCTCGCTCGGCAAGGAGAAGGCGCAGATGCACGAGGTGGTGGGTTGGGTGCTTCGGGACCTCCCCGGCGACCCGCCCCGGCACCTGCTGGGGATCGGGGACGTGGACGACCTCGTCCATGCGGTGGGCGACGGGGTCGACACGTTCGACTGCGCGACGCCCACCCGTCTCGCTCGCCACGGCACCGCGCTCGTCCCGGACGCGCAGCGGCGCTGGCGCCTCGACCTGGGCAGGGGGCCACACCGCACGGAGCGTGTGCCGATCGACGAGGACTGTCCCTGCCCCGCGTGCCGCGACCACACCAGGGCGTATCTGCACTATCTCGTCCGCACCGGCGAGCTGACCGGCAAGCGCCTGCTCACGATTCACAACCTGACCTTCATGGCGCGACTGATGCGCGGCATGCGCGAGGCAATCGAGGCGGGGGACTACGCGGCGTTCGCCTCCGGCGTGCTGGATGGCGACGCCGGGGCCGCGCTCAACGCGCGTGCTGCCGGATGAAGTCGCGCATCTCGCCGATCTGGTCCTCGACCTGATCCTGGTTCGGCGCCCTCACCTGGCCGCCGCCCGACGACAGCAGCGCCACCCCCACGGCGGCGATCGCCACGATGACCGCGAGCAGCGCCAGGAAGGCGCTCCAGCGGCGCCGCGAGGCGGCCCGGGCGGCGGCGCGATCGTCGCGCGGCGGACGGGTCACCCGCGGCGCCGCCGCGCGCGCCCTTGCCGGCTCCGCCGCCGCGGGCGGCACATAGCCGGTCCGTGGCATCGCCCTCGTGGCGGACGTGGCCTCCAGCGCTCGCGTCACCTCGTCGCTCGCGGCGAGGCGCTCGGTTGCCGCCGTCCGCTCGCCGTGGAAGCCGGCGTCGATCGCGCGCGCGAACTCGAGCGCCGAGGAATAGCGGGCCGCCGGGTCGCGCTCGAGGCTCATGCGGATCGCGTCGTCCAGCTCGCGTGGGACCTCGGGACGGTAATCGGTGATCGGGACGACGGCCTGCTGCTGCTGCTTCAGCGCCAGCTCGGTGAGCGACGCGTACTCGTGCGGCAGCCGGCCGGTGAGGAACTGGTAGGCGCACACGCCTAGCGAGTAGGTGTCCGACCGCGGGCCGGCCTCATCGCCGCGCGCCTGCTCGGGGGACAGGTATGCGGCGGTCCCGAGCACCGACCCGACCTGCGTGATCCGGGTCTGCTCCGCGGCCTTCGCGATGCCGAAGTCCGCCAGCTTCGTGGTCCGCATCGCCGCGGCAATCAGCAGGTTTCCCGGCTTGACGTCGCGGTGGACGACGCCCATGCGGTGCGCGTAGTCGAGCCCGTGGCACGCATCGCGGACGACCTGCACCGTCTCCTCGATCTCGAGCCGCTTGCGCTCGCGCAGGAGGTCGGCGCATGAGGGCCCGTCCACGTACTCCATGACGATGTAGTGGCGGCGGCTATCCGGGTCGTGCCCGGAGTCGAACACCTGGACGATGTTCGGATGCTGGAGCCGCGCGGCGGCGAGCGCCTCGCGCCGGAAGCGGGCCACGAATGCCTCGTCGTCCGCAAGGTGCTCTGCCAGGAGCTTCACCGCCACCGGGCGCTCGAGCACCGTGTCGGTCGCCTTGAAGACCGTGGACATCCCGCCGGCGCCGAGCCTGCGCTCCATGCGGTAGCGGCCGGCAACGTCGGTCGGGACGGTCATCCCTGACCCTCCGGGACGACAGCGCCTCCGCCCTGTCCGCCGAGGACGCCCTGCCCGCCGCCCTGGCCGCCCTGGCCGCCTTGGCCCTCACCGCCCTGGCCACCGCCTCCGCTGCCGCCCTGGCCCCCACCCGGGGCGTCTCCCCCCCGTCCCTGCTCGGGCGGCTGCTCGGGCTGCGTCTGGTCTGGCGGCGGCTGCGTCTCGGTCGTCTCGGGCGGGGGCTGCGTCTCCGTCGTTTCGGGAGGAGTCGTCTCAGGCTCGAG
>JACVRW010000185.1 GCA_014534235.1 Thermoleophilaceae bacterium
ACCGGCGACCGCGCCGTCGCGTTCGAGGCCCCTCCGTCGCCCCGGTTGGCCGCCTCAGCTGCCCGGACCCACGTCGCCGACGACCGCGGGCTCTCGGCGCTCCAAGCGCTTCCCGGGCCAGCCGCTCCGCTTGCCGACGATCACGATAAGCGCCGGGACTAGCACGGTCCGGACGAGGAACACGTCGAGGAGCAGGCCTACCGACATAATCAGCGCCAGTTCCCGGAACGGACGGAGGGGCACCAGCGCGAGCAGGGCGAACGAACCCGCGAGGACGATTCCCGCGACCGTGATCGGCGTTGCAGCGCGGGCGGCCGCGATGGCGACAGCCTCTTTGAGCGGGTGCCGGCGCGCCTCGTCCCAGACCCGGCCAACTAGGAAGATGTTGTAGTCGGACCCGAGCGATACGAGCAGCACAGCCGCAGCGAACGGCACGAAGTACGTCACGTCCCCGTAGCTCGCGAGCTGCTGGAGGAGGTACACGGTGAGCCCGAGCGACGCGGCGAGCGCCAGGATACTAACGGCGGCCAGATAGAGCGGCGCCACCAGCGCCCTGAGGAAGACCACCAAGATCAGCACCACGACCGCCATTCCAGCCGGTGCGATCCGGGCGATGTCGGCCACCGTCCGCTCGATCGTCTCGGACACGAGGGCAGTGTCGCCGGCTATCTGAGCGCGCGCGTCCGCAACTCCCGCCTCGCGCAGCAGCGAAGGAAGCGCTGCGCGGAGCTGTCTCATGTCGGCGATGGCGGCCGCCCCGAGTGGATCAGACCCGAAGACGACGAAGAAGCGGGCGGCGTCGGCCGTCGAGGACAGGACCGCGCCGAACTCGCGCCGCGCAGGCTGATCCGCCGGTCCCACCACCTCCGCCACGCCGGGTTGGCGCTCGAGCAGCTCTTGGAGCCGGGCGAGCGAGCGACGCTCGCCGGTGATCCCGCTGCGCTCGACCAGTATCACCGTTGGCGAGAGGATCCCCGACGTGAAGCCGCGGCTGGCCTCACTGTATGCCTCTCGGGCGTCCGCACTCGGGGGCAGGCCGCGCACGAGCGGGTTGCCGAGATCGAGGCGTGAGAGGCCCGAAGCGGCCACCAGGAGCAGCGCGGTGGAAAGGGCCACCGCGGTCGCCGGTCTGATCGTCGCCAGATGCACGGCACCTGCTCGCCAGGGCCGGCCTTGCAGCTCGGTGGGCGGCTCCTCAGTGGCTTCCCGAGGTGCGATCTCGACGCCCGGATGGCGGGGCCAAAACACCGAGATGCCGCCGATCGCAAGCAGCGCCGGCACCAGCGTGACCGCGACTGCCAGTCCGATCAGCACCGCCATCGCTACACCCGGCCCGAACGCCTGAAAGAAGCCGAGTTTGCCGAGTACGAGCGAGGCGCTCGCCGCGGCGACCGTGATCGCGGCGGTCGCGATTATCGGCAGCAGCTCCGCGGTCGCACGCATCGCCGCCTCGTGCGGATGCTCGCCCTGCGCGAGCCGCCGCCGGACTCGCGACAGGAAGAAGATCGAGTAGTCGGTCACCACCCCGAAGAGCAACACCACGATCACGGGCTCGACCTCGCTCGGTACCGAGATCCCCGCCCGCTCACCGACCCATGCGATCAGCCGGATCGAGGTGAGGAAGGACACCCCTACGGCAAGCAGTGTCACGAGCGGGGCCCCGATAGCCCTGAAGTGCAGCCCGACGACAAGCGCGACGAGCACCACGGTCGCCGCCTCGACGAGCGGTAACGAGTCCCTGATCACCTCCGACTGCTGGTCGCGGGCCGCCACGGCGCCCGTCACGCCCACGAAGCCATCGAAGTCGGGTTCGATTCGCCGTTCGACGAACCGCTCCGCCAGCCGCTGGCGTTCCTCGCGCCCGACGCGAGGAGGGAAGAGGAGGTAGGTCAGCGCGGTGGTGGAACCTTCTCGTGAGAGGGGCGGCTGCCCGAGCGCGTTCGTCACCGGAATCGCCCCGCCGATCTGCCGCAGCCCTGGGTACTCATCCAGGTTGAGCGCAAGCGCTCGCCGGGCCACACGCGCCTGCTCGGCGAGCGAAAGCCCGTCCGGACTTCGCTGCACGACGATCGTCCGGCTCAGCGGCGGGAAGCGAAACAGCTCGCTGGAACGCAGCTCTGCGTCGACCGCGTCGGCCTCGCGGGGAACAAGATCGCCCAGCGCGCCCACCTGCGCCTCGTCGACAGTGGGCAACGCCACGGTCAGCCACGTCGCCAGCGCCACCCAAACGAGCAGCACGAGCCAGCGCGCCCGGATGACCGCCCAGGCGATCCTGCCGGTGCCGCCGGCGAGTGGCTTCCCGCCGGATCTCAAGACCGCGTCACTCGGCGGTAAGGCGGCCGCACCCTCCTGCGTGACAGGCGCGGAGACGCGCGCAGCTGGAGGAAGAGGCCGAGCGCAGCGACTGATGGGAGCAGCCCGATCGCGATCGCAAGCAGGATGCTCAGGTCGCGGACGCTCTCACGGCTGGACTCTCCGCTCTGCACCGCGCTCTGCCCCGCCCGCTTGATGCGCTCTGCGGGCTCGCGCAACTCCTTGCCGACCAAGGGAAGCCCGTCGAACCGCTCAAGAGCCTCACCGGACGCACGCACCGCCGCGCCCGTCTTCTTTACGGTGACGCTCAGGTCCCGCAGGCCGCGTACCTCGCTCGCCACCTGAACGGCGAGCGCCACCCACGCCAGGCTCCACACCAGGAACCCGAGATCAAGGAGACGACGGGGATTGACCCGCATGAGTTCCCAGTTCCCGCGACCGGCGCCCCGCAAGCGTCGCAGGCGCGCTCAGCTCCACACTGGACGTGCGATGTCACGCAGCTGACGCCTGAGTGACGCCTCGGAGCAATCCAGGCAGGCTTGTGCGGCTCCGGACTCGACCGCAGCAACCAGCGGACGAGCCGCGCCGTGAGCATGGGGCCACGACGCCGCCTTGGCGTTCACTTGGTCGAAACACAACGGCACGAGGCCGTTCAGCGTCGGCGCCAGCGCCGAGGACCGGGGCTGAGCTTCGGCATCCACCGGATCCGCGGCACGGGGGCGGGCAGCTAGCGAAGCGAGCGATGGTTCGGCCACCGACTCCATGGCGGTTCCCGGCGGGCGCCGCTAGCCCTGTGAGTCGATCGGTGGAGCGCCCGTGCCGAGTACGCACGCCCCGCCGGGTCGCCGGTGGCTTCCTCACCGGAACGCCTGGCGTGCCGCCTTAGCCGCTCAACCGGTCACCCGTGGCGCTTGAGCAGCTGCTGGACGATTCGCTCCTGTTCCACGCGGTGTCGTGCCACAGCGCGTTCGTCGTGCGCCTCGTCTCCCTACGGGCCGGCGGGGGCGGCGATCCAGCTCGGCGAGCCGTGGCCGTCCATAGACGAACAGCGTCCGGCGCTGCGGCCGCGCTCACCGAAGCGCAGCGAGATGTAATGCGAGCCCTGGACGCTCATGTTCGTCAAGTGAGTAGAACGCCTGGCCGAGCGGCTCGAGTGGAGCCGGGGCGAAGGCCTAGGGCCTGGACCTATTCCACTCGGGGCCGCGTTCGCGGCCGCGCGGTAGCGGCCTGGCCACTATCGCTCCGACCTGTGAGCCGCGCCTGGAGCTCCCCGAGGTCGATCTCCCCCTCGAACAGGCCGGCCCCGATG
>JACVRW010000184.1 GCA_014534235.1 Thermoleophilaceae bacterium
ATCGCGGTGAGCGCACCTCGAGCGGATCGGCGCCCGACCGGACATCGAAGCGCCCAACTGGGGTGGTGGCGGGTCCCCGGAGAACCGCTCCGTCGGCTGCCCTGAAGACGCTGGCGTCGTTGGGGCAGCGGAGCGCTTCGCGGTCCCCGTCGGGGTGCAAGCGCGCCCCGCAGTGAGTGCACGTGCCCGAGACCACGGAAGCCCCCTCGCCCTGAGGGCGTCTGGCGAGCACCGGCAGACCGCGAGCCTGAGCCTCGCTCCAGTCAGGCCCGAGCGCTGCCGGTCCCGACACGGACGTCCATTCCTCGATCCACTCGCCGAAGACGATCCGGCTTACTCCGACGCCGCGCGCGTACGCCATGTGCGCGCCGAGGAAGCCGCCGACCATGAGTGGGAGCCCGCTCGCCACGGTCAGCCGGCGGCCGAGCCTCCGGCGCCCCGCCTTGCGAGCTAAGTACGACGCCACGTTCAGGAAGAGCGCCGCGACGTTGCTGGCAGCGTGCACAACCCCCATCCGGCGTGTGCGTTCGTCGGTCATGTCGGCCCAGTCCGACAAGCCGGCGGCGGCGGTCGGGATTGCGGCGAGGATCCCAATTCCGAGCAGGCGATCGGCCGAGTCGGCGGGCTCCTCGCGAAAATCGAGCAGCACCGCCATGGTCCACGACCCTATGACGGCGTCCGTAGCCAGCGGGTGCAGCGGATGGCCGAGCCAGCTCCCACTCAGCACGTCCTTGACGCCGGCTCGCCGCATGCCGCGATCCGCACCCTCGGCCAACCCGTCGGCCAGTCGATCGAACCTGGAGAAGCGCTCGGTTCGCTCAGCGAACCGATGGAAGAGCGTGCCCGCCCGCGGGCGTGTGATCCGCGGGGACCCTGTCTCGGAACGGTCGAGCGCTGACATCCTCTCCTCCTACCCCGGCTCAGGTTGCGCAAGCGAGCCTCCGCGGCGGGGTCTCGCCGGCCGCGCCGGTCGCCAGGGTCGGGATTGGTCCACGCGTTCGACCTTACGCGGCGATATGCAGCAGAACGTCGAACGCATCGCGACCGCTGGCCGCTCACGCCCGAACCGGTCCCGCCGGCTAGTGCGCCAGGGACACGCCGAGCCACGCGATCGCGAGCGAGCCAACGAAGATTCCCCCTTCGAGCGCGTGAAGGTCGGGCCGACGGACGTGCCGGACGACGAGCCCGGCCACCGCGGCGACGAGCGCGAGCTTGACGTGCAGCGTGCCGCTCCCCCACTGGTCGAAGTGGGAGGCCAGTGGGATCCCTGTGGCGATCAGGACCGCGATGGCCGCGAGCGTCCCCCACCCGAAGCGGCGCGCGATCGCACGGAGATGGTCGCGATCTCGCTCGGGGCGGAGCGACGGAACCACCGCCACCACCAGGAAGAGCTGGCCGCCGACGAAGAACGCCATGGCCAGCAGATGCAGGTATCGAACGATCGTCATGGACCCACGCTCGCAGGCGTCAGCCTGGCAAGACCGCCGCATCGCCCGCTGCAAGTGCGGAGGGCGTCGACCGCTAGGCCGCTGCCGGCCGCGCGTCGCCCGAGACCGCGTCGTCCGTCTCTCTGGTGAAGAACTCGACGAGCACCGGCGCCAGGGCGTCCATCTTCACGTTGTGGGCGACGCCCTCGAGCTTGCGCAGCTCGGCGTCTGGCAGCACCCCAGCCAGCGCCCGCGAGCCTTGCTGCAGCACGGGCGCGCTCTTGGCGCCGTAGACGACCAGCGTCGGGACGGTCACCGCGGCCCACTCTTGCGCGTCCAGCGGGGCTCCGTACATCCTCTGCTTGCCGAGCGCCGCCCAGTCATAGGGCAGAGTGTGCGCCGTGGCCTTCAGGCCCTTCCACATCGGCGTGAGCCGCATCAGCGCTACGAACGGTGCGGGCACGCCGATCGCATTGCGCATGAAGTGCCTGACCGCCGCGCTTCGGTCGCCGGCCGCGACCAGCTCGTCGAGCCGCTCGCCGTAGTCCGGCGTCGGGCGCTCGGCCCCCGGTGTGACGACGAACGGGACCTCGTAGACCGCCACCCGCTCGACGCCGATCCCGCGGCCCGCCGCGCGCAGGGCCAGCGCGCCGCCGGACGACCAGCCCCAGAGCGAAGCGGAGCCGCCCGCGGCTTCGATCAGGGCCGCGATGTCCTCGATCTCGCGCTCGAGCGCAAACGGCGTCACCTCGGTCGAGTCGCCTCGTCCCCGACGGTCGTAGTTGATCACCGTGCAGGAGCCGGCGAGCAGCTTTGCCAGCTCCTCCATCTTCTTGAACTTGCGGTAGCCGAGCGCGCCCGCCACGAGTATGACTGCCGGGCCGGAGCCGAGCCGGTCGTACGCGATGCGGCTGCCGTCGTTCGATGTCACGGTCTCCATGTGCGCTCTCCATCGTTGGGGGTGCTCCGAAATAGAGACCGCTGCGCTCGCCGAGAGTCATCGCACACACCCCAACGGCGAGCGGTGCGTCCCGCGCTCCGGAGGATGGAAACCCCCTTACGATGGCGCGATGGCGCATCATCGCGTGCTCGAGGAGTGGATGGGTCTTCCTGTTGAGACCCTCGAGGACCTCCTACGCCCCGGGCTCCGCGCCGTCTGCGTCGGCATCAACCCGTCTTGCGTGAGCGTGGAGGCCGGCCACTACTACCAGGGACGACTCGGCCGGCTCTTCCTTCGCCGGCTCCGTGAGGTGGGACTGCTGACTCAGGACGCGCCCGGTTACGAGGACGACGTCCTCTTCGCCGATGGCGTGGGTTTCACCGACCTCGTCAAGCGAGCCACTCCTCGCGCTCGACAGCTGCGCCACGCCGAGCTCGCGCACGGTCGCGCCCTGCTCTTGAGGAAGCTGACGGAGGCCAACCCGCCGCTCGTCATATTCACGTACAAGAGGACCGCCGAGGTGCTGTTCGGCGGCTTCCGCGGAGTGGGCCTCGTGT
Source organism: Thermoleophilaceae bacterium (assembly GCA_014534235.1). Lineage (GTDB taxonomy): Bacteria > Actinomycetota > Thermoleophilia > Solirubrobacterales > Thermoleophilaceae > JACVRW01. The sequence goes on from JACVRW010000184.1 coordinate 2,925, forward strand.
CCGGCCAGGACGTTCTCGCGGGCGACGCGTTCGTGATGCCCGGCCCCTACGCGCCGCGCGAGCGCGTGGAGGAGACGCTCGCGGAGCTCCGAACCGTCGTGGGCCGATCGCTGGAAGCGTCCTCGATGAATATCGACGCACGGTCGAGTCCAAGCGAGTAAGGCGTATCCCGGCGAAAGGACTGAGTGACCATGGCCGATGACAAGGAACAGATCCGGACGTTGATCGAGGGCTGGGCTGAGGCGGTGCGGGGCGGCGACATCAGCGGTGTCCTCGCGGACCACTCGGATGACATCGTGATGTTCGACGTTCCGCCACCGTACGAGGGTGTCCGCGGGATCGACGCCTACCGTCAGACGTGGCCGCCGTTCTTCGAGTGGCAGGCACAGGGCGCCGCGTTCGAGATCGTGTCCCTGGACGTCACCGCCGGCGAGGATGTCGCCTATGCCCACGCCTTGCTGCGCTGCGGCACGCAGCGGGAGCTCGCCGAGAACCCCGAGAACCGCTTGCGACTCACGCTCGGGCTGCGCAAGGAGGACGGGCGATGGGTCGTCGCCCACGAGCACCACTCGTTCGCCGATGCGCGACTGGCGGCTTGAGGCGAGAGCCGGCGCCATGCCGCCCCGCTGATCGCGGTTCCGTCTCCGACGTCGATCAGGTGAACGGCCTAGCGCAAATTGCAGCGCACGTCAGCGGGGAGCGTTCCGTAGGCTGCGCTAACCGTGCAGATCGCGATTCCGCTGTTCGA
>JACVRW010000062.1 GCA_014534235.1 Thermoleophilaceae bacterium
CGCGACGCCGCCGCCCTCGTCGATCGGCTCGCCGAGCAGGTTGAAGATGCGCCCGAGCGTGTTCCTGCCGACGGGGACGGTGATCGGGCCGCCGGTGTCGCGTACGCGGGTGCCGCGGGAGAGGCCGTCGGTGGAGTCCATTGCGACGGCGCGGATCCGGTCGTCGCCCAGCTGCTGCTGGACCTCGAGCACGAGCCGCCGCTTCCCGTCCCCGTCGCTCGAGTCCATCTCGATCTCGAGCGCGTGGTTGATCTCCGGCAGCTCGCCGGGGAAGACCACCTCGACGACGACGCCCTGGACCTCCTCGACCCTGCCCAGGCCGGCGTCGCGCCGGTCGTCGCGGGCCTGCTGCTCCTGCTGCTCGATCTGCGTTCCGGCTTCCACTGAGCCTCTCCTTGTCTATCTGAGCGCCTCGGCGCCTGCGACGACCTCCATGATCTCCTGCGTGATCTCCGCCTGGCGCTGGCGGTTCGCCTCGAGCGTGAGGTCGTCGATCAGCTCCGCGGCGTTGTCTGAAGCGTTGCGCATCGCGGTCATGCGGGCGCCGTGCTCGGAGGCGGTCGACTCGAGCAGCGCCCGGAAGATCGAGATCTCCACGTAGTCTGGAACGAGCCGGGCGAGGATCTCCTCAGGGTCGGGCTCGTAGATCCAGAGCGCGCGGCGGTGGATGTCGTCCTCGCTCTCCTCCTCGTCTGCCTCGAGCACGTCGGCTTGCTGGAGCGGCAGGAGCGTCTCGTGCCGCACCTCCTGGCGCACCGCCGAGATGTAGCCGTTGTAGGTGATCTCCACGCGGTCGACCCTGCCGTCCACGTACGCGGATGCGAGTCCGTCGGCGATGGCCCGGGCGTCCGCGAACGCGGGGCGATCCGTGAACCCCGTCCATGCGCCGCCGAGCTCCAGGCCTCTGAACCTGAGCGACGACTCGCCGCGCCGGCCGGAGACGTACCAGATCGTCTCCACACGATCCGCCCGCAGCTCCGCCGAGCGCCGGTTGCCCGCGCGGATGATCTGGGCGTTGAACGGGCCGGCCAGTCCGCGGTCGCCTGTGACGAGCAGCAGGCCCACCCGCCGGATCTCGTCCTTCTCCTCGAGGATCGGGAGGCTCGGAATATTCTCGGCGGCCTGGGACGCCCGGCTCGTCATCCGCCGGATCGCGTCCGCATAGGGGCGGAGCGCCTCGATCCGCTGCTCCGCGCGGCGCAGCCGGGCGGCCGCGACCATCTCCATAGCGCGCGTGATCTTGCGCATGTTCTTGAACGACTGGATGCGGCCGCGGATGTCCTTGAGGCTGGCCATGCTGGTCTACGCGGGGGCCGCCTCCTGCTCGGGGGCCTCCTGGACCTTCTCCTCGGCCTCGACCGCCTCGCGGCGCTCCTCCGGCCGGCCGTCGCCCAGGCGCTCCCGCTCCGCCCGAATCCGGTCCGACTCGCCCTCCTCGATCGGGTTGCCCTCGGCGTCGAAGTCGGGCCCGAAGTCGTCGATCGCCTCGCCGATCGCGTCGCCGAGCTCGGCCTCGATCGAGTGGTCCCACTCGCCGTCGGCGATCTTCGACATGAGATCCGCCTTCTCGGCGTGCAGGCGCTGGAGGAGCATCTCGTGGAACTCGCTGACGCGCTCGACCTTGATCCGGTCGAGGTACCCGCCGGTTCCGGAGTAAATCGCCGCCACCTGATCCTCGATCGGCCACGGGCTGCGCTCGTCCTGGTTCAGCGCCTCGACGAGCCGCGCGCCGCGGGCGAGCGTCGCCTGCGTGTCCGGGTCGAGCTCCGAGCCGAACTGGGCGAACGCCTCCAGCTCGCGGTACTGCGAGAGCTCGATGCGAAGCTTGCCGGCCACTCGCTTCATCGGCTTGGTCTGGGCTGAGCCGCCCACGCGCGACACCGAGATGCCGACGTTGATCGCCGGGCGTACGCCCGCCCGGAACAGGTCAGCCTCCAGGTAGATCTGACCGTCGGTGATGGAGATGACGTTCGTTGGGATGTAGGCCGACACGTCACCGGCCTGCGTCTCGATGATCGGCAGCGCGGTGAGCGAGCCGGCGCCAAACTCGTCCGACAGCTTCACGGAGCGCTCCAGCAGGCGGGAGTGCAGATAGAAGACATCGCCCGGGTACGCCTCGCGGCCGGGCGGCCGCCGCAGGAGCAGCGACATCTGACGGTAGGCGTACGCGTGCTTGGTGAGGTCGTCGTAGACGACCAGGGCGTGCCGGCCGTTGTAGAGGTAGTGCTCGCCCATCGCGCAGCCCGCGTACGGCGCGAGGTACTTGATCGGGGCGGCCTCGTCGGCGGGTGCGGCCACGATGATCGTGTTCTCGAGCGCGCCGGCCTCCTCGAGCTGCTGCGCCACGTCGACCACGGTCGACATGCGCTGCCCGATCGCCACGTAGATGCAGACCAGGTCCTTGTCCTTGTTGTTGATGACCGTGTCGATGCAGATCGACGTCTTGCCGGTCTGTCGATCGCCGATGATCAGCTCGCGCTGGCCGCGGCCGACGTTCGTCATCGAGTCGATCGGCTTGATGCCGGTCAGCATCGGCTCCTTCACGGGCTGACGCGCGACCACGCCGGGCGCCTTGAACTCGGCGGGGCGGGTCTCGGTCGTGTTCACGTCGCCCTTGCCGTCGAGCGGGTTGCCGAGCGGGTCGACCATCCGGCCGAGCAGGGCCTCGCCCACCGGCACCTCGAGCAGACGACCGCTGCGCTTGACCTGGTCCCCCTCCTCGATCTCGTCCCAGGGGCCGAACAGCACCGCGCCGACGTTGTCGGACTCGAGGTTGAGGGCGAGGCCGGTCACGTCGTGGGGGAGGTCGAGCAGCTCCATCGACATGCAGTTGTCGAGGCCATGGACGCGCGAGATGCCGTCGGCGACAGAGAGGACCGTGCCCACCTCGGAGAGGTCGGCGCCGCCGTCCTCGAGCCCCTCGATGCGTTGCTTGAGGATGCTGGTGATCTCGTCTGGCTTGATCTGCACTTCGATGCCTCTCCTTAAGCGGCCCTAGTGACCTGCTTGCGTAGTTGTTCGAGCCTGTTGCGCACGGTCGCGTCCAACACCATGTTGCCTACCTGGACCTTGAGTCCACCGAGAACGTCGGGGTCGACGTCGGATACGAGCTCCACACGGCGACCGGTCTGCTCCTGGATCCGCTCACCGATCTCGCGCACGAGCCCCTGGTCGAGCTCGACCGCACTCGTGACGGTGACGGGCAGCAGCCTGCTCTCCTCGGCCCACATTGCATCGAACGCGCGACGGATTCGAAACAGCACCGGCATGCGGTGCCGCTCCGCGAGCAGCTCGAGGAAGTTGACGAGCCGCTCGTCGGCGTCGGCAACGATCCGCGAGACCCCGTCCTTCTTCTCCTCGCTCGAGAAGTACGGCGAGAAAAGGAAGACCTGAAGGTTGCGGTCGGCTTCGAGCGCGTCCCCGAACTGGCCGAGCTCATCGTGAACGCGGTCGAGGGCGCCGTGATCCTTCGCCGCCTCGAACAGCGCCCGCGCGTAGACCTCGGCGATCTCCTCCACTAGCGGCTCTCGCGCTCCCCGGCTCGAGGCGAGCCGTCGCCGTCGCCGGCCAGCGCCGAGAAGTCGACCTCACCGAGCGCCTCTTCGATGAGGCGGCGGTGGTCGTCCGGCGTCAGCGACTTGCGTGTCACCTTCTCCGTGGCGGCGACGGTCAGGTTCGCGACCTCCTTGCGAATCTCGTCGAGCGCGCGGCGGGTCTCCGCCTCGATCTCCCGCCTCGTCGCGGCCATGAGTTCCTCGCGCTGCCTGTTCGCCGCCGCCTTCGACTGGTCGGCGAGCGCGTCGGCGGCCCTGCGCGCGCGCACGACGATGTCCTCGGCCTGCTCGCGGGCCTCCCTGAGGCGGGCGCGGTACTCCTCGAGCAGCTCGTCGGCCTCGCGCTTCGTCCGTTCGGCCTGGTCGATCGACTCGTCGATCGCCCTCCGCCGGCGGTCGAGCGCCTCGGCGATGCGGGGGAAGGCGAGCTTGTTCAGGAGGTACAGCGTGACTCCGAACGCGAGCAGCGTCCAGATCATGAGTCCCACGTTGGGGCTGACGAGGAAGTTGCCGCCGCCGTCCTCCTCGCCGCCGCCCTCCTGGGCGATCAAGAGAAAGCTCGCGATGTCGCCGAAGAGGTCCATCTCAGAGGAAGAATGCGATCAGGCCGAAGATGAACGCGTAGAAGACGATCGCCTCGGTCAGGGCGAAGCCGAGCCACTGGATGCTCGTGATCTCCTCGCGCATCTCGGGCTGGCGGGTGACCGACTCGATCACCTTGCCGAAGATGAAGCCGACGCCGATGCCCGGGCCGATCGTGCCGAGGCCGGCGCCGACGCCGAGCGCGATCGACTTCAGGCCGTCGTCTGAGACCTGAGCGATCGGGAGCAGGGCGTCAAGCATCGTGGGTCCCCCTTCTTGTCAGTGACCTCCGGCGGTTGCCTCGCCGAAGTAGATGGACGTGAGCGTGGCGAAGATGAAGGCCTGAAGCGTCGCGATCAGCCCCACCTCGAATATGAAGAAGGCGATCGCGACCGGGAGCGTGATCCATCCGAGCGCGGCGATGCCGAGAAGGACCGCGAGCCCGCCGCCCATGAACAGGATGAGGAGGTGGCCGGCCAGGATGTTCGCGAACAGTCGGACGGAGAGCGAGATGATCCGGACGAACTGTGAGATGACCTCGATGACGAAGATCGGGACCGCGGCGGCGCCGCTGACGCCCGCCGGCAGCCAACCCTTGAAGTACTTGACCAAGCCGTGCCGGCGAATGCCCTCCGCCTGGTAGAGGAAGAAGACGGTCAGGGTCAGCACGAGCGGGATCGAGAGGTTCGCGGTGGCCGCGTAGAGCGCGAACGCCGGGAACTCGATACCGACGATGTCGACGGTCTCATGATCGTTCACCGGCAGCGGCAGGTAGCCGATCATGTTCGAGAACCATATGAAGAAGAACAACGTGGCCACGAAGGGGAACCACTTCGCAGCCGCGTCCTCCGGCATGTTCCCCTTCGCGATGTTGTTGTAGGTGAGGTCGTAGGCGCCCTCGATGATCGTCTGCGTGCGGTTCGGCCGCTGCTGCATGCGCTTGGAGATCAGCAGCATCGTGCCGGCCGTAAGGGCGCACGCGATCAGTAGGTAGAGCACCGCCTTGTTGAAGCTCAGGTCGAGCGAGCCGATCTTCAGCTCGATCCACGGGTCCAGCTTGAACTCGTCCTGGGGCTGGAACTCCTCGTTCCTGCCGTCGCTGCCGAAGATCGCGTACAGCACAATCGCGACCAGGAGGTAGACGCCGAGCGCGATCGCGAGCTTGGCCTTCAGGCTGAGGCCGCCGCGCTCGGCGGGGCCCTGCTCGGGACGCTCTTCGGTCGCCCGGGCGGTCGTCACCGCTTGTCCTCCGGCGAACGGACGAGTACCCGGCTCAACGGCCCTCGCTCCCGAAAGGGCGCGCGAGCAGCTGCGCCATGAAATAAAAGGTGAAGAGCGTGATCGCGAGGACCGCGCCGGCGAGACCGGCTTCCCGCTCGGTCAACCCAACGGCGAAGATCGTCCCCGCCACGAGCCAGCCGCGGGCGATCATGCTTCCCGTGAGGAGGCCGGCCACCGTGCCGGGATGGTCGGACTCGCTCGCGCGCCTGTTGACGAGCGCCTGGACGCCGCGCTGGGCGACCCAGGCCGCGGCCACGCCCGCCCAGCCGAGCAGAGGGAGTTCCGCCGCGACGAAGATCGGCAGCGCGATAACGAGGATCGCGAGATCCACGTACGGCAGCACCCGGAGCGGCATGGGGTCGGATGCTTTCAGAGCGTGGGTCGTCAAGGGGATCTCCGCGGCGACAGCTGCGCGCGGCGCTGTCGGTGCTGCCTCCGGGGCCTCGAACGGTACATCAGACGGTGACTTTGTGACTACTTTGTGACAGTTCGCGCTCCGCGGTGAGCGCGGGCACGTCACGGCACTGATTCCCGGCCGCGCCCCTCATCAATCTGCCCCACCGGCCGGCGAGCTCGCTCAGTCGCTCGTCGCTTACGGATCGAGCCATTCGGTGACGAACCGCCGGTTCACGTGGACCCCGATCTCACGCATCACGCCGGGCCCGAGGCTCTCGAAGCGGTGAGGCGTGCCGGCCGGCACCACGACGATCTCGCCGGCGCCGACAACCCGCTCCTCCCGGTCCGCGACGAAGAGCGCGGTCCCCTCCTGGACCAAGTGGACCTCTTCGTATGGGTGCTTGTGCAGGGCCGGGCCCTGCCCCGGCTTCGCCTCCGTGAAGATCAGACAGATTCCCACGCCGCCGTGGTCGTCGCCGACGAACTCGTGCGCGAACGCGCTGAGGGGGAGCTGTTCCTGCGTCAGGACGTACATGTGGTCTCCTCCGGTGGATGTGGATTGCGCGCGCGACGCTTCGAGGCGGCCCGCGCCGCTGTGTCGATTTGGTGCCGCATCGCGACACTAAACCGCCACGACGGCTGCACGCCCACGCAGCCGCTGCGCGCTCAGGCCCAGTCCGCGGCCGGCGCGCTCGCCGATCGGCAGAATCACCACTGTGTGGATCCAGCGTCAGCTCACCCTCGCTTCCCGCCCGCGTGGCTTCCACCTGGTGACCGACGAGATCGTGGACGCGGTACCCGAGCTCCGGGAGCTGCGCGTGGGGCTCGCCACCGTCTTCATTCAGCACACCTCGGCCTCGCTCACCCTCAACGAGAACGCAAGTCCGGACGTGCGCCGGGACTTCGCGGCCTGGTTCGATCGGGTGGTCCCGGACGGAGCCGAGTACTTCGCCCACACGCTCGAGGGACCGGACGACATGGCCGCTCACGTCAAGTCGTCGCTGACCGGCAGCGCGCTCGTGCTTCCGGTCGCCGACGGGCGGCTCGCCCTCGGCACCTGGCAGGGGATCTACCTCTGCGAGCACCGGGACAACGGCGGGGCGCGCCGGGTGGTGGTGACGGCGGTCGGTGAGGAACGGTCGTGAGGGGCTCAGGCGCCACCCCCACTCGAAGCTGCGACTTTTCCACCGGACGGTGAGACAGGCGCCGCCGGTGCTCAGGACGGCTTGAGCACCGGCGCGCCCCGGTCACGTCTGGGCGGCCTCCCCTTTCCAGCATTCCGTCCGACGAGTGTGGGAACGTGTGTTCGTCTAGGCAAGGGTGGTACGGAGGTTGGGATGACGACCAAACCGGAAAGCTGCGGCGCCGAGGTGCTCGTCTAGGGTGACTTACTCATGCCGGTGGACCTGAGACAGCAAGGTCACCCCCATGCCTGACCGAGTCGCCACAGCATGCGTTGGGACGAGCTGACACTCGAATCCGAGGCGAGTCACGCCCTGCCCGGCTACCGCGAGCCGGCGACGGTCCGCACCTTCGACGCTCCCGAGGCGATGGACGTTCGGTTCTACGAAGTCCGTGCGCGGTCGGCGCTGAACCGCGTGCCGAAGTCGTCGCGTGTGCCCTTTCGGTGGACGATCAATCCCTACCGCGGATGCACGCACGCGTGCCATTACTGCCTGCACGGCGACACCCCGATCTTGATGGCGGACGGCCGCGCGAAGCCGCTTGCGGACCTCCAGGCAGGAGACGCGGTGTACGGGACCGTGGGATCGGGCTCACACCGGCGGTACGCGCCGACTGAGGTTCTCGACCACTGGTCGACCGTCAAGCGCGCCTACCGGATCACGCTTGCCGACGGCACGGAGCTTGTCGCGAGTGCCGACCACCGCTTCCTGACGGCGACCGGGACATGGAGGCACGTGATGGGGCGGGAGCGGGGCCATAGCCCTCGACCGCAGCTCACGCGCAGCGACGAGCTCATTGGCACCGGGGCTTTCGCGGATGCTCCGGAGCAGTCGATCGAGTACCGCCTCGGCTACCTCTGCGGAATCTTGAGGGCACGCGGGCCCGTCGGGTCCTACGAGCGCGCCTGGGTCTACCGGATCTCCACCGGCGGCCACGGCCTCCGCCCTGCGCTCGTCGACCTCGAGCCGCTCCAACGGACGCGGGATTTCCTGGCCAGCCTCGGGGTCGAACGCGAGGGATTCCCCTTCATTGCCGCCGTGAGCGGCGCCCGCCCGCCGAGCGCCATAGGCCGGCAGGAGCCGGCGAGCGACGCCGCGACCAGAGCCTTGATCGAGTGGCCCGGACATCCGAGCGAGGGCTGGTGCAGGGGATTCCTGGCCGGGGTCTTCGACGCCGAAGGCGGTTACGTCAGCGGGAGCCTCCGGATCTCGAGCACCGGCGAGACCACCGATCACATCCTGGGCTCGCTCACCGCGCTGGGGCTGCCTTACGCGATCGAGGACGCCCCATGCGCGGACGCATTGCGGATCGTGCGGATTGCGGGCGGCCTTCACACGCACCTTCGGTTCTTCCACCTGGTCGATCCCGCGACGACTCGAAAGCGACTGATCGACGGAACCGCGCTGACGTCGAACGCGGGTCTGCGTGTGGCGGCCGTCGAACCCCTCGGCATGGAAGTGCCGCTGTTCGACATCACGACCGGTACCGGCGACTTCATCGCGAACGGAGTCGTGAGCCACAACTGCTTCGCCCGGCCCACGCACAGATACCTCGACTTCGATGCCGGCCGTGACTTCGAGCGCGAGATCGTCGTGAAGGTCAACGTGCCGGAGGTGGCCCGCGCGGAGCTGATGCGGCCCTCCTGGGGGCGAGAGCACGTCGCGCTCGGGACCAACACCGACCCGTATCAGTGGGTGGAGAGCCGCTACAAGCTGATGCCGGGGATCTGGGAGGCAATGCGCGATTCCGGCACCCCATGCTCCGTGCTGACGAAGTCGCCGCTCCTCCTGCGGGACCTCGACCTGATGAAGGAGATTCACGAGCGGGTCGGGTTCGCCGCGAATCTCTCGATCCCCACGCTCGACGAGAAGGCCTGGCGTGCCACCGAGCCGCATACGCCCCATCCTCGGAAGCGCATCGAGGCGGTGGCGGAGATCAACCGCGCGGGCGTTCCCTGCGGGGTCTTGATCGCCCCCCTCATGCCGGGGATCAACGACGACCCGAAGCAGGTGGAGGAGATCCTCGGCCTCTGCGCCGAGGCGGGTGCCGTCAACGTCGGCGGCATCGCCCTCCATCTGCGTGGAGAGGTCAAGGACCTGTGGATGGACTGGCTCCGCTCGAACCGGCCCGACCTGGTCGCCCACTACGAGTGCCTGTACGCCGGGAGCGCCTATGCGCCCAAGGCAGAGCAGCAGCGACTGGCGGGGCTGGCGCGGCCCGGTGCGCGCATAACGCCGTCCGCGGACGGTTCTGCCCGGGGAATCGCGCGTTCCGGTGACCGCGAGGCCGACCCGGGGGCAATGCCTGCGCCGCGCGAGCCGGAGCAGACGAAGCTGTTCTGAAGTGGGCCGGTGACGCTGCCGCCGCCGCCCGGCCGGAGCCGACGAGCCTGTTCTCGCCGTCGGTTCTGTGGTGGCTCCTCGGACGCATCGCGACCGGCGGCCGGCGGTCGAAGGGCACGGCGCTGCGGTTGACGGTGATCCCACGCCGGCCAACTGGGCATGACCCCGCTCCAGTTGGCCCCCGGGGCGGCCGGCCGCGGGATAATTGCGCGATGCGCATCCTGGCCCTTGCGGCAATCGGCTGCGCCCTGACCTTCCCCGTCGCGGCGCGTGGCGCGCCGTTCCTGCCGCCCGCCGGCAAGGTGTTCTGGGGCGGGCAGGGCGGCTACTCGGCCGGATACATCGCTGACTTCGCGCGGCAGTCCGGCCTGCATCCGGCCGTCTACAACTACTTCATCTCCTGGCGCGCCACCCGTCCCGCAATGCACTGGCTCTCGTTCCGCCTCGCCGATTCCACGCGCATGGGCGCACGAACGATGCTCTCCGTGTCGACCGCCGGAACTCCGCACACGCCCGCAGCGCTGGCGCGGGGCGCCGGTGACGATTTCCTCGTGGAGCTCTGCCGGCTGCTGGCGGCGCACGGCCGGGTGACCTACCTCCGGCCGCTTTCCGAGATGAACAACGGCGACAACCCCTACTCCGCCTATGACCACTCCGGCCGTCCGCGTGGCCCGGCCTTCAGCACCGCTCAGTTCAAGCGCGCTTGGCGACGACTCGCCCTCGTGGTGCGCGGCGGCGACGTCGCCGCCATCAACGACGGTCTGCAACGGCTGGGGATGCCGCCGGTGCAGACCGACGCCGCCAAGCTACCTACGCCGCAGGTGGCGTTGCTGTGGGTGCCGCTTTCCTTCGGCAATCCCGAGCTAGCACAGAACCACCCGCGTCACTTCTGGCCGGGCGGAGCATACGTGGACTGGGTCGGTACGACGTGGTATTCCCCTCACAAGCGATCGTCGGCGATCGACGCCTTTTACCGGGGGCGTAGCTGGCGCCGCAAGCCGTTCGTGTTCGCCGAGTGGGGCGTCTGGGGCCGCGACGACCCGGGCTTCGTGCGGCAGTTCTTCTCCTTCCTGCGTTCGCATCGGCGCGTCCGGATGGCGGTCTACTACCAGTCGGCGTTGCTTAAGCCGGAGTTCCGCCTCTCGACCCATCCGCAGGCCCGAGCCGTGCTGCGGCGGAGCGTGCGTTGGCCGCGGCTCACCGGCTTCGCGCCTGAGTTCCCGCCCGAGACGGTCCCCTAGCGTGCATCGGCGGCGGCGGCCACTGAACAACGTCGCGCTTCCAGGCGAAGCTCCATCCGAGCCGCCTGCGAAGACTGTGCACGTATGTGCTGGGAACGCCTGACCGTCGAATCGGAGAAAACCAACGCTGCCCGGCAACCGCGAAGCGGCCACGACGTGCTCGGTGCCCACGAAATCGCGGGTCTCCTCCGCGACATCGAGTCTTCGGAGTGGTGACCACCAGGCCCCGGACTGTGGCGGGGGACGGGCTCGTCACCGATCCTCGAAGCCAGATGCGGATCTGGGCCGACCTCACGAATACCGCCCACGTGGTGGTGCTGCGGCCGCTGATCGAGCTGCTCGAGCGCCGGGGACACCACGTGGAGATCACCGCGCGACCGCTGTCGCACACGGTCGAGCTGCTCGACGACTGGGGTCATCCGTACACGGTGCTCGGCCACTACGGGGGCGCCACGCGGCGCGGGAAGGTCCAGGCGGCCGCATCGCGGGTCCCGGCGCTGATCCGCTTCGGCCGCCGGGGGCGCTTCGACTACGCCCTCGCTCACGCGTCGATCGACCTGCCGCCGGCGTGCCGCGCCCTGCGCATCGCGAACACGACGATGTTCGACTACGAGTGGGCCACCATTCAGCACCACATCATCTGCAGGCTCGCAACGCGGGTGCTGGTTCCGGACGCGATCCCCGCCGAGCGGCTGCGGCGCTACGGGGCTCGGCCGCCGAAGCTGGTCCGCTTCCCGGGGCTCAAGGAGGAGTACTACCTCGCCGACTTCGAGCCGGACCCGGCGGTCCTCGACGAGCTCCGACTGGGCCTGGAGCGCCCACTGTGCCTCATCCGCACGGCGCCCTCCTACGCCCTCTACCTGGGCGGCTCCGAGAACCCGCTGCTGCAGCCGCTCATCCGGCGGGTGGCGAACGGCGACGCCCAGGTTGTGGTCCTCGCGCGCAACCCCGAGCAGCGCGCGGCGGTCCGAGCGCTCGGACTGCCCGATGTGGTGGTCCCCGAACGGGCCGTAGACGGTAGGAGCCTCGTCGCCTTCGCCGACGTCCTCGTGTCGGCCGGCGGGACAATGAATCGCGAGGCGGCGGTGCTCGGAACCCCGGTGTGGTCGATCTTCGAAGGACGCCTCGGCGCAGTCGACGAGATGCTGGTCCGCGAGGGGCGCCTGCGCATCCTGCGAAACCCGGATGAGGTCACAATCGACCGCAAGCCGGCTGACGCCTACAAGCGCCGGACGAGGCGGGACCTGGCCGAACTGCTGGAGCTCGCCGTGCCCCGAGGGGCGAAACCCCGGCGAAGATCGGCCTAGGGCTCGCTATGCGACCAAAGCCCGATCAGCGGAGGACGGTGCGCCGTGCCTACCTGAGACCCGCCGTGACCGCGCGCTCGACGGTGTCCTGGCGCTCCTCCTCCGTCTCCGGCGGACCCACCCCGTCGACGTCCTTCACGAAGCGTCCCAGCCCCATGGCCCTGAGGTGGCGGGCCTTCAGGATCTCGAGCGTGTAGACCATCCAGACCGACGCAAGCAGCACCACCACACCGACCACGGCAGCGATCAGCACGTGTCCCGTGTTCCAGATCCCGGCCGGCCGCGGCGGGACGAAGCGCAGCAGGATCGCGTACCCGACGAGCAAGATCGCCCACAGGTGCAGGTAGGCGGCCGTGCGTCGCTGCGAGAAGCCGATTCGCATGAAGCGGTGGTAGAAGTGGTTGTGATCGGCCGCCCAGGGCCGGCGGCCGTACTTGAGCCGCTTCAGCACGACGAAGGACGTGTCGAGGATCGGCACCGCCATGACCAGCAGGGGGCCGACCAGCGCGATCGTCGCCGCCGTCTTGAACACACCCTCGACCGCCAGGGAGGCGAGCAGGAAGCCGAGCGCGAGCGCGCCGGAGTCGCCCATGAAGATCTTCGCCGGGTGGTAGTTGTGACGCAGGAACGCGAGCGTGGCGCCGCATACGACCGCGGCCAGCGCGGCGGCGTCGCCGCGCGCGAACGAGATCGAGAGCAGCGCAAAGGCCGCGGCCGCTATCGCGACGATGCCCGCCGCCAGCGAGTCCATCCCGTCGATCAGGTTGATGAGGTTCGCCAGGAAGGCGATCCACAGCACGGTCAGCGGATACGCGATCCAGCCGATGTCGTGGTTGCCGATGAAGGGCAGCGTGAAGTGGTCGATCTTGAGGTCCCAGCCGGCCACCGGGATGAATGCAATCGCGCAGACCGCGGTGAGCTTGACGCTCGGGGGCACGCCGCGGATGTCGTCCACGAGCCCCACCACGGTGACCGCCGCGGTGCCGAGCAGGATCCCCGGGTAGGGGCCGGCGTCGCCTACGATCACGAGCGCCGGGACGAGGATCCCCAGTCCGATGGCGAGCCCGCCGATCCGGGGGACGGGTTGGGTGTGGACGCGGGGCCTGTCGCCACCGTGGTCGACGCCTCCAATGCGCGGCGCGAGCCACGCGACGAGCGGCGTGAGCAGCAGAACGATCGCCGCCGACGCCAGGAAGCCCCACACCACCGACCCGTCCTCCACTAGGGCGTGGAGGGAGTCCGTGAAGGACATGGCTGCGTTATACCGTAGCCGGAGGCGGCATCAGGGAGGCGCGCCGAATGCGCTGCTAGCATCGCGCCGCTGTGAGCGGTGTGGTCTCCTCCGCCGCTGCGGGCGCCTTCGACGAGCGCGTCGCGGCCCGCCAGGCCAAGCTCGGGATCGTCGGCCTGGGTTACGCGGGGTTGCCGCTGGCGATGCTCTTCGCCGAGGTCGGCTTCGACGTGACCGGCATCGACCTCGACGAGTCGCGCGTGCGCGCGGTCAGCGAGGGCCGCTCATACCTGGTCGACGTCTCTGCCGAGCGCTACGACGGAGTGGACGGACGGCTGCGGGCCACAACCGACTACGGCCGCGTCGCGGAACTCGACGCCGTCACGATCTGCGTGCCCACGCCGCTCTCCAAGACGCGCACGCCCGACATCTCGTACGTCGTTGCGGCGGCCGAGGCGGTCGCCCGCCACCTGCGCGATGGCCAGCTCGTCGTGCTCCAGTCCACGACGTATCCCGGGACGACGGAGGACATCGTGCTCCCCATCCTGGAGCGCTCCGGGCGCGAGGTGGGCGTGGACTTCTTCCTCGGCTACGCGCCGGAGCGGGTGGATCCCGGCAACAAGGACTGGAGCATTCGCAACACGCCCAAGCTCGTGGCCGGCGTCACGGACGAGTGCCGCCGGCGCACGGAGGCGCTCTATCGACCGATCGTCGAGACGATCGTGCCGGTGTCGAGCCCCGCGGTGGCGGAGACCGCCAAGCTCCACGAGAACACCTTCCGCGCCGTGAACATAGCGCTGGCGAACGAGCTCGCCCTGATGTGCGACCGGCTGGGGATCTCGGTCTGGGAGGTGATCGAGGCGGCCAAGACGAAGCCCTTCGCCTTCCTCGCGCACTACCCGGGGCCGGGCCTCGGGGGCGACTGCATCCCCGTCGTCCCGCACTTCCTGGCCTGGCGGCTCCGCGAGTACGGCTACTCCGCCCAGCTGATCGACGCGGCGCACGAGGTCAACGCGCACATGCCGGTGTACGTGGTGCAGAAGATCGCGGACGCGCTCAACGACTCCGGCAAGCCGATCAAGGGCTCGCGCCTGCTCCTGCTGGGCGTGGCCTATAAGGCCGACGTTCACGACACGCGCGAGTCGCCGAGCCTCGAGGTCATGCGCCGGCTGCTCGAGCGCAGCGGTGAGGTGCGCTACTGCGATCCCTGGGTGCCGGACCTCGAGCTGGGCGACGTCCGACACGAGAGCGTTCCATGGGGCCGCGACGCCGTGACGTGGGCCGACTGCGTGGTCCTGCTCACCCCCCACCGCGCGTTCGTCGACTCGGCGGTGTGGGAGGCGGCGAAGCTTGTCGTGGACACTCGCAACGTGGTGCCGCCGGGCCCGAACGTGCACTCGATCTAGTTGGCCCGTCTCCTCATCCTGGGGGCGGGCTACGTGGGCGCCGCGCTCGGGGCCGCTGCCCTCGATGAGGGCCACGACCCGACCCTGGCGGACAACTGGCATGCCACCGAGCGCTCCCAGCTCGACGAGCTCGAGGCGCGTGGCGCCCGCGTGGAGACGGCGGACATCCGCCAAGGGGACGACCTCGACCGGTTGCTCGCCGGGCGCCCGGCGCGGGTCTACCTGCTGGCGGCCCAGGCGAGCCGGCCGCTCGCCGAGCGCGAGCCCGACTACACCGAGCAGACCAACCTCGTTGGAGCCCGGCGGGTCGCGGAGGCCGTGGCCCGAGCCGGCGGTCCGCCGCTCGTGTTCGCGAGCTCCCTGCACGTCTACGGCCCGGGGCTCGAGGGAGAGGTGGACGTTGACCGTCCGTACGGGCGGCAGGGCGACCTCTCGCACCTCTCGAAGGTCTACGCCGAGCTCTGCCTGGACATGTACGCGCGCCGCCACGGCTTTGACCTCGCTCTGCTGAGGCTCGGCATCGTCTACGGCCCGAGCCCAGTGGAGCACGAGCGGCCGGAGTCGCAGACGGTCGTGGACAAGTTCCGGAAGCTCGCCGCCACCGGAGCGCCGCTGCCGCTCGAGGACGGCGGTCGCGCCACGATCGGCGTCGTGCACGTGGACGACCTGGCGCGCATCATGCTCACCTGCCCGGATCGCTCCGGTGTCTCGAGCGCCAACGTCGCGGCGGAGACCGTGACGGTCGGCGACGTCGCGGCCCTGGCGCGCGGCGAGCCCCCGACGGCCGGCGCGACGTGGAGGGTGAGGTCTCCGTTCGAGTACCGCCACCGGCTGGCGGAGTACCTGGCGTGAAGCTCCTCGTCACGGGCGCCTCCGGGTTTCTCGGGTCGCGCCACACGATCCTTCTGCGCGAGCGCGGTCACGAGGTGATCGCGATGACCCGACCCGGTGGGCGCCCTCGCGCCGGCGCGGAGGCCCTGGGGGGCATCGAGCGCGACGCGGGCGACCCGGCGGCGCGGGAGCTGATCGAGGGCTGCGACGCCGTCCTGCACTTCGCGGGCGTCCCGGACCCGGCGACCGCGCGCGCCGATCCGACGGTCGCGGTCCGCGAGAACGTCGGCACGACACTGAACCTGCTCGAGGGCTGCTCGGAGCACGGCGCCGCGCTCGTGTACCCCTCGACGCTGCGGGTGGCGCAGGACCCGCCGCCGGACCCATATGCCGTCTCGAAGCGGCTCGGCGAACAGGCCTGCCGGCTCCATCCGGCGCCGAGCGTCGTCGCACGCATGACCTCGGTGTTCGGCCCCGGCCAGGTGACCGCCGAGGGCGCCACAGGGGCCATCGCCTCCTTCGCCGCCCGAGCGGTGGCGGGCGAGCCGATCCTGATCCCCGGCAATCCGTCGCGGACCCGCGACTTCGTGTTCGTGGACGACGTCGTGGCGGCGCTCGAGTCGCTGATCACGGAGCGGCGCTTCGACCAGACCGTGACGGTCGCGAGCGGGGTGGCGACGCCTCTCATCGACGTGGCGGAGCTCGTCCGCGACGCCGCCGGCTCGAGCTCACCGATCGAGACGCCGGGAGGGAAACTGGCGCCGGGGGAGAACGAGAGCTATGAGACCGGCGCGCGGCTAGTGTTCCCGACCAGACCGCTTGCCGAGGCGGTGAAGCTCTATGTCGAGTGGCTCAGAAGCCATCCCGCTGTTGAAGGCGGCACCCGAGCCTGACCAGATGGCCGACCGGCTCCGGGGCGGTCCCTGGCGGGGGCTCGAGTTCTGCCTGTCGCCGCGCCACGTGGAAAGCGACTATGCCGCGGTCGCCGCCGCGGCCCGGGCTCGCGCCGCGCTCGACGGCACAGGCATGGCCGTGACGGCGGAGGCCCCGGTGGCCTGGCCGAGCGGCGCCTTCGTGCGGGTCGACCGCCTCGACGACGAGGCGCGGGCGGGCATCGAGCGGAGCGCCGGCTTCGCGGCCGGCGTGGGGTCGCCGGTGCTGACGATCCACCTGTTCGCCCCGCAGTCCCCGGAGCAGTTCAGGGCCAGCTGGCGCGCCGGCCTGGACGAGGCCGAGGTCGGGCGCTTCCTGCGCTTCTACGCCGAGGCCTGCCTCTCCCGCGGCGTCACCCCGCTCATCGAGAACGTCCCCCCGGTGCTGCGGATGCGGACGGGCGGCGTCTACCTATCGCGGGTGGGCGGCCATTGGCGCGACCTGCTCGCCTGGCGAGAACGCGTACCGGAGCTCGGCTTCACGCTCGACATCTCGCACGCCGCGCTGTTCCG
>JACVRW010000055.1 GCA_014534235.1 Thermoleophilaceae bacterium
CGTCTTCCTGCACGTCGATTGGGATTTCAAGGCGCCGGTGCGACCCGGCGACGAGATAACCGCCGAGGTCGAGGTCCTGGAGGCGCGCGAGGACAAGCCCCTTACGAAGCTCCGGACGACGATCGCGAACCAGGAGGGAACGATCGTGCTGGACGGCTCCGCGTTGGTCTGGACCGAAGCCCTCTGATCGAGCCCCGGCCGGCGGCGTCGGCAACGCCACATTTCACTGGCGCTGTCGGCACCAGCTGTGGGCGGCGGCCAGTCAGGCGACCCGTCCAGTATCGAGACGGCGCTAAGCGATCACGTTCGCGCCGACCGGTCGCGTGATCGCTTGGATGAGCAGCAGCTGCGCAGCTCGAGAGTCATGCATTCGACGATTGGGGGTGCGCCGCGGCTCGGCGACGTGACCGCCCCCTACTCCTTGTCGACCCCCCTGAAACCTCCTCGTCGATGTCCACGAGCAGCGTGTCGACGCCCGTGACGTCCACGAGCCGAACGGTGCCGCCCCGCCAGTGCAAGTACGAACCCCGCCTGTGGGAACGAGCGCGATCGTGACGAAGATGGCTCGAACGCAGCGACGGAGCCGAGCTTGGGCGGTGGACGCGGCGATCCGAGCAGTCGCTCTTCCCCTCGCCTGTGGCCGCCGGGATGGAGCGGGCCGCCCTTGGGCTCTCCCCGAGCTTCGCACCGCGCCATTTCGGGCGGCCACGTCGAGGTCGGGACAGGCCATCGAGCACGGACCTGGAACAGCGCTTACGTCATCTGTCGCACCTCCGATCTTGCGTCACTCATTGCGTGCGACCTCGCGTCGCACGACGAGCGGCGGGCGTGTCGGCTGACGCGCGCCTGGCGAATAATCGCCCGGAATGGCCGCGCCCTGATCGCGGTCGGCGAGGCCGGCACGCTGACCGGATCACGCTTAGCATTCGTGAGACGCTGACCCCGATGGCCGTGGATGGTGCGCGCGACGACGCTGGTCTCCTGGAGCGGGAGCTCGAGCTCGGGCTGTTGGGCGACCTGATCACGCGTGCACGTGGCGGCGAGGGTGCAGTCGCCGTCGTTGAGGGCCAGGCGGGTGTCGGGAAGACGGAGCTCTTGCGCGCCGCCGGCGACCTTGGCGAGGCTGAAGGGCTGCGCGTACTGCGGGCCCGGGGGTCGGAGCTCGACCGCGCATTCGCGTTCGGGCTGGTGCGCCAGCTGCTCGAGCGCGAGGTCGCCGACGAGCCCGAGCTGCTGACGGGCGGGGCCGAGCCGGCCGCGGCAGTGTTTGCCCCGCCGGGCGGCGAAATGCGCGCCGACGAGGGTCTCTTCGCGTCGCTGCAGGGGCTGCACTGGCTGGTTGTGAACCTGGCCGCGCGCGAGCCGCTGGTGGTGCTCGCCGATGACGTCCATTGGGCCGACACGGCTTCGCTGCGCTGGCTGGTGTTCCTCGCCGAGCGCATCGAGGACGTCCCGGCGCTGGTCGTGGCGGCGACGCGGCGGGGGCAGCCCGGCGCCAACCAGGAGCTGCTCGACGCGCTAATGATGGCGCCGGCGGCGAGCGTGCTGAGGCCGGCCCCGCTCTCCACCGGCGCGACCGCGACTGTCGTTCGGGGTCGGTTCCCGGAGGCGGTCGATGCCTTTGTTGCGGCGTGTCACCGAGCGACGGGCGGCAATCCGTTCCTGCTGGGCGAGCTGCTGGCCGAGCTGGCTGCCGCGGGCGTGCGGGGCGGGGCGGACGAGGCTGGGCAGGTGCTCGAGTTCGGTCCCGAGAGCGTAGGCCGCGCCGTTCACCGGCGGCTGCGACTGCTGCCGGCCGAGGCGAGCGCGGTCGCGCGTGCGGTCGCGGTGCTCGGGCCGGGCGCTCCGCTCGAAGAGGCGGCGGCGCTGGCCGGCGTGGACGAGACGAGTGGCGCCGAGGCGGCTGACGCGCTGGTCGGCATCGATGTGTTGGCCGCCGAGCGCGCCCTCGATTTCGTGCACCCGGTGGTGAGGAGCGCCGTGTACGACCAGATCCCTCCACTGAAGGTCCAGGCGCTGCACGCTCAAGCCGCCGAGCTGCTGACCGCTCGCGCGGCGGAGAGCGAGCGCGTGGCGCGGCACGTGCTGCGCCTGCCGGCTTCGGGTCAGCCGTCGCGGGTGGCAGTGCTGCGCGCGGCTGCATCGGACGCGGCCTCACGCGGCGCGGCCGACGCGGCCGCCCGCTACTTGCGCCGCGCGCTCGAGGAGCCGCCCACGGAAGCCGAGCGCGGCGCCGTGCTGCACGAGCTTGGCCTGGCCGAGGCGACCGACCGCCAGCGCGACCGCTTCCCCGGGCACCTCCGCGAGGCTATGGCCGTGACGCGGGACCCGCAGACGCGCGCCCAGATCGCGCTCGACCTCGGCCGTGCGCTCTTCTCAACCGGCGACTGGCGGGCGTCGGTCGAGGCACTCGAGGGCGGCCTTCGGTGCCTCGAAGACCCCGATGGCGAGCTGGCTGTGGCGCTCGAGGCGGAGCTCCTGGGGCTGGCGATCGCCGACTTCACCCGGACCGACCTCGCCGCGAGGTACTTGGATCGCCGTTTTCGACAGCTCGAGGAGGGGAAGGAACTCAATCCGTCGACGCTCGCCTGCCTCGTGTGCGCGATCGCCCTGTCGCGGCCGCCGGCTGCCGACGCGATCCGTCTCGCCGAGCGGGTGCTCGCTGCGAGCCGGCTCGACGAGCCGAACAGCGTCGTCCCCGCCCTCCTTGGCAACGGGCTGATCTGTGCCGGCGCGCCGGCTCGCGCCGGACACTTTTACGACGAGGCGATCGCCACTGCCACACGCCGGGGCAGCCGCCTAACCGTCTCCTGGCAGCTCAAGATGCGCTCCGACGCATCGCTGCGGCTGGGCGAACTCCGCCGCGCCGAGGCCGAGGCGCGCTCAGGTCTGGAGCTGTCGGAGGAAGGCAGCGGCGAGCCTGCACGCGCATTTGCAGTCGCCTACCTGCTGAACGCGCTCGTCGCGCGCGGAGGGCTCGAGGAGGCTGACGAGCTGATCGGACGCGGCATCGTCGGTTCGAGCGCGCCGCCGACGTTTTCGGGCCTGCTGTTGCTGACGGCGCGCGCGAACTTGCACTTGGCTCGGGGCCGCGCGAGCGCGGCGCTGATCGACGCGCGCGCCGCCGGAGATCTCGTCTCTGGGACGATCTCCAACCCGGCGTGCAGCGGGTGGCGCTCGACCGCGGCGCTGGCGCTGGCGGCACTCGGCCGCGACACGGACGCCCGCGCGATGGCGAAGGACGAGCTCACCGACGCGCGCCGCTTCGCGGTTCCGGACGCGGAGGGCGTTGCGCTGCGGACGCTGGGAATCGTCGCTGGCGGCGCCGATGGTCTTGAGGCGCTGCGCGCCTCGGTCGCCGTGCTCGAGCGCGCGGAGGGCCGGCTCGAGCATGCGCGCTCGCTGCTCGAGCTCGGCGCAGCGCTCAGGCGCGCCGGCGAGCGCGTCGCGGCGCGCGAGCTGCTCCGCGAGGCACTCGACGCGACGGCGCGCATGGGCGCGAGCGGGCTGGCGGACCGCGCGCACGAGGAGCTAGTCGCGGCGGGCGCGCGCCCGCGCCGCGACCGGCGGCTGCTGTCCGGGCGCGAGTCGCTGACCGCAAGCGAGGACCGCGTCGCGGTCCTGGCCGCGGAGGGAATGACCAACCGCGAGATCGCCCAGCGCCAGTTCGTGACCGTCAAGGCGGTCCAGTGGCACCTCAGCAACGCCTACCGCAAGCTCGACATCGGCTCGCGGGAAGAGTTGCCCGAGGCACTCGGCCTCGCGCCCGGGGCCAAAACACCTGGCCGGGTCGGCTAGCGACACTGGCACATCGCCGGCGCGCCCTCGCTGCGATGAGCCGCCACTAAGGACCGCTCTCGAGCCGACGCCCGATCAACGACCTGGTGCTGGTCCTCGCGGTTTATCCGTCGCCGCAGTCTCGCTGTCCCTCCGTGGCGCGGGCGGCCGGGCGCCGTCGCGTCTGAAACCGCCCCTCGCCCGCCATGGCGATCGCGCTCGCGCTCGGCGGGACGAGCTACGCCGCCGTCGTCCTGCCGCCGGAAGCGTGCGGAAAAGCAGCTCAGGGGGCCATCACCTCGAAGAAGGTGCGTGATTTCTCGCTCCTGAAGAGCGACTTCAAGGAGCCAGCTTCCGGCCGGCTCCCAGCGACCCGCCGGCCCGCAAGGCCCACAGGGCCCGCGGGCGCGCCGGGGCCGGCTGGGCCGCCGGGCCAGTGACGCCCGCGCAGAGACCTCAGGGCCCGGCCGGACCCCCTGGCCCGAATGGGATCAGCGCCTGGGAGTACGTCGTGGAGGGCAGGGACATCTCCCCCGGCAGGTTCGACCCGTGGGCCGTCGACTGCCCCCGCCGGCCAGAAGGCGCTCGGCGGCGGCGTGACCTCCTGCGGGCCCGCGGACCGAGCGCACGAGCAGCTCGTCGCCGGCGGCGCGCGCCCACCCCGCGATCGGCTGCTGCCGTCGGGCGGGAGTCGCTGACGGTAGCGAGGACCAGTGGCGGCGTTGGCCGCCGAGGAGCCAGCAGCTCGCGCGAGGACCTCCCGACGGCGCTCGGCCTGGGCCCCAGGACAAAACACTGGGGCGGGTCGCCTAGCGACATAGGCGCAGCGGCGGCGCAAGATCGTCGCCATAGGCCACACCAAGGACAGACCGCCGGCCGCGGGCGGATCGCTCTGACCGGCGACGCCCAGGCGTCCAGGCGAACACAGGAGGTCCCGATGCACCGAAGGTTGCTCATCAACTCCAACAGCGGTAGCGAGCAAAACGCCGCGCAGGCCTCGGAGGCCCGGACGCCGCGGGACGCGCTCGGACAGACGTGGAGCACCGCGCACATCGCCGCCGCCGCGGAGCGCGGCGGCCTAACTGGCGCCCCAGGTGCTGCCCGCCTTCGACCCCTCGGACCCCCGAGCGGCGGCTGACCGGCTCGGGGCCGAGCACAGGTAACCACGGCTCCCTCGACGACAACCCCCGAACCGAACGGACCAAACCACCATGTATCCCGCCAACCACTACGTCATCCGCCCGGCCACCCCTGAGGACGAGCGCGCCCTGCACCAGCTCGCAGAGCTGGCCCGCCAGCGGCCGCTCTCGGGCCCGGCCCTGATCGGAGAGATTGATGACACCCCCGCGGCCGCGCTGTCGCTGACCGAGGGGCGCATCACCGCCGACCCGTTCCAGCCGACCGCCGTGCTCAGCCAGCTCCTGCGCATGCGCGCCAGCGCGCTGGTCGCGTACTCGCGCACGCCCTCGCTGGCGGAGCGCATCCGCGCCGCGATGGCCCCGTTCCGGGCGCGGGCCGCTCGCGCCGAACAGGACGCGGCCTGATCCGACGTAATCGATCCGGCCCCCAAGGAGGTCAAACGATGTCCCGCATTACCCCTGACCCGAGCTTCTACGCCACCGCGGCACAGGCGGCCGCCGCGGCGCCGGAGCAACTGGCGTACGTGGCGACGATCGGCGTGGGCGACAACGGCAACAGCCCGCCCGATGCGCTCGGCGTGCTCGACCTTGATCCGGGCTCGTCCTCGTACGGCCGGATCGTCAACCGGGTCGAGATGCCGAACGTAGGCGACGAGCTGCACCACTTCGGCTGGAACGCCTGCTCGTCGGCGCTCTGTCCGTGGATGCCGCATCCGCACGTGGAGCGGCGCTACCTGGTGGTGCCCGGGCTGCGCTCCTCGCGCGTCTACGTCCTCGACACCGGTGACGACCCGCAGAACCCCCGCATCGTGAAGACGATCGAGCCGGAGGAGATCGCGCGCAGGACCGGCTACAGCCGCGTGCACACGGTGCACTGCGGCCCTGACGGCATCTACGTCAACGCGCTCGGCAACCCCGAGGGAGACGGCCCGGGCGGGATCTTCGTGCTCGACCACGACACGTTCCAGGTCAAGGGCACCTGGGAGCGCGACCGCGGCCCGCAGGAGCTGGCCTACGACTTCTGGTGGCACCTCGGCTACGACCGGGTGATCACCAGCGAGTGGGGCACCCCCAAGATGATCGAGGCCGGCGCGAACCCCGAGCTGCTGCTCGACAACAAGTACGGGCACAAGCTCCACGTCTTCGACATGAAGCGCCGCCGGCACGTCCAGGAGATCGAGCTGGGCGCCGAGCACCAGATGGTGTTGGAGCTGCGGCCCGCCCACGACCCGGCCGAGGCGTACGGGTTCTCCGGCGTGGTGGTCTCGACCGCCGACCTGTCGGCCTCGGTGTTCCTGTGGGAGCGCCGCACGGACGGCGGCTTCGCGGCGCGCAAGGTGATCTCGATCCCCGCCGAGCCGGCCGATCCCGACTTGCTGCCGGAGGCACTCAAGCAGTTCGGGGCGGTGCCGCCCTTCGTGACCGACATCGCGCTCTCCGTCGACGACCGCTCGCTGTATGTGTCCTGCTGGGGCACCGGTGAGCTGAGGCGCTACGACGTTAGCGACCCGCGCAACCCGCGCGAGACCGGCTCGGTCCGGATCGGCGGGATGGTGAACAACTCGCCGCACCCGGCGGCCGGGCCCGTCAACGGCGGCCCACAGATGGTCGAGCTAAGCCGCGACGGCCGCCGCGTCTATCTGACCAACTCGCTCTACCGCTCCTGGGACGATCAGTTCTACCCGGACGGCATCCGCGGCTGGCTGGTCAAGCTGGACGCCGGCCAGACGGCTCGCTCACTCTGGATCCCGACCTGTTTGTCGAATTCCCCGACGGTGAGCGGCCCCACCAGGTCCGCCTGCAGGGCGGCGACGCCTCGTCCGACTCCTACTGCTTCCCCAACGGAGCCTGACCAATGGAGACCCTGCCTCTCGTCACCGTCGCGCTGCTCGGCGCCTACCATGGGCTGAACCCCGCGATGGGCTGGCTGTTCGCGGTCGGACTCGGGATGCAGGACCGCGACCGGCGCTCGGTGCTACGCGCACTGCCGCCGATCGCCGCCGGCCACGAGCTGGCGATCGCCCTGGTCGCCACGCTCGTGGTCGGCGCCGGTCTGCTGGCCGACCCGCGACCGCTGAAGCTGGGCGCGGCGGCCGTGCTGATCGGCTTCGGCATCTTCCGCTTCGCGAAGCCACGCGCCCACCCCCGCTGGACCACGATGCGGGTGACGCGCAAGGAACTCGCCTGGTGGTCGTTCCTGATGTCGAGCGCCCACGGCGCCGGACTGATGGTCGCCCCCATCCTGCTCGGCATCGGAGGAGCCGAGTCGGCCCACGCCCACACCGGTCACACCCACGACCACCCGGACGCCGCCATGGGACTCGCCGACGCCGCGCTTGCCATAACGGTCCATGTCGCGGCGATGTTGGCCGTGATGGGGCTGGTCGCCCTCGCCGTCTACGAAAAGCTCGGCCTCACCTCCCTGCGCAAGGCCTGGATCAACTCCGACCAGTTTTGGGCCGCGGCCTTCCTTGTCGCCGGCACCGTCACGCTGATCAGCTGACGATGGTGCTGAGCGAGGGCATCCAACAACGGCCTAGTGCGGCATCGCCCATAGGCAAGTAACCGCTTGCCTATAATGGGCGCATTGAGCGATGTCTTCCACGCGCTTGCGGCGCCCGCGAGGCGGGCGATTCTCGACGAGCTCCACGATCGAGACGGCCAAACGCTGTTCGAGCTCTGCACCAGGCTCACGATGAAGCACGGGCTCGGGGTGTCGCGACAGGCGATCTCGCAGCACCTAGGGGTGCTGGAGGCGGCTGGCCTGGTGAGCAGCCGGCGCGAAGGCAGATACAAGTTCCATTACCTCGACACCACGCCGCTGAAGGGCATCGTCCAGCGCTGGTCGATCGAGGACCGAAGAGGAGGCCGAAGCAGTGAGGATCAACCTGGCGAGCGTCCTGGTGGATGACCAGGACAAGGCACTCCGTTTCTATACGGAGCTTCTCGGATTCGTGAAGAAGACCGATGTCCCCGTCGGCGAAGCGCGCTGGCTGACCGTCGTCTCACCGGATGACCCGGACGGGACCGAGTTGCTGCTCGAGCCGGACGGCCACTCTGCCGCCAAGCCCTTCAAGCAGGCGCTCGTCGATGACGGCATTCCCTACACGTCGTTTGCCGTCGACGACGTCAAGGCCGAGTACGACCGACTGCGCGCGCTGGTCCGGTTCACGCAGGAGCCACTCGAGATGCAGTCGGTCAGCACGGCCGTGCTCGCTGACACGTGCGGCAACCTGTTGCAGATCGCGAGCCAGAGATACGTCGCGCCTAGCGGCGTTGTTTCGAGCGAGTGGAGCGGGCACTCTCCTCAAACGCAAGCGAGCGTGTCGATCTGCGCCCACCGGCCCCCGCCCTGGACGAGGACCGGCAGTCCGCTCTGGGACCGCGGCACTGGTGCTCTGAGGAGCAGTACATCCGACACGCGCCGCGTCCCGTGAGGCTCTCACCGGGCGCCGGTTCGGGATGGCCATAGGGTCGCCACGACCTCGGCGTCCAAGGGGAAAACTACGTCGTCGCGCGGTCCTGACACGACTACGAGATCGGACACCTCCGCCGACGGGACGAAGGCGGCGACTTCTGCCCGAGTGATTGCAGGCGCGGTAGCGAAAATCAGCAGGGTTCCGTCCGCGCCCGAGCGCACCCTAAATTCTCGGATAGCCGTCGGATCCACCCATATGCCGGTCTCCTCCGCGAGCTCACGCGCAGCCGCGTCCTGCCAGCGTTCGCCGAGCTCGATGTAGCCGCTTGGAAGCGCGAGCCCGGCAGGGTGATCGACCCTGCGCACCATCAGAATGCCGAGATCCTCTACCGGCACGGCCAGCACCGCGACGGGTAGGGGATTGCGGTAGGAGACGTTCCCGCAAGCAGCGCACCTACGCGGCCAACCGGCACGCTGTGCGAACCGGGAGCCGCAGTACGAGCAGTGCGAAAACGGCGCGACGGTCGGCGCCTCATCGTCCATCGGAACAGCCTATGTCGGCTGACGCCGAGGCGAAGATCCGGGGAGCTCGGGCGGCGCGGGCTGCTTCGCTCCGAGCGGCTCCGCAGAGCGATGCTCACCGTGGCGCGCGAGGGTTTCGTCCCGTCTGATTACCGGGACCACGCCTACGAAGAGACCTCGCTGCCGCTCCCGGGCGAGCGTGCCACATCTCGTGCCCGCGCAGCTATCCGCTGTTCCCGCTCGGTCTGGCAGCGCGACACCGGGTCCTCGAGGTTGGCGTGGGGTCGGGCTCTGGCACGGCCTTGGCGCGGAAGCTGGTCGGCCGCGAGGGTCTGGTCGTGGCCATCAACCTCGATGTCGCGATCGCGTGGGTCGTGGACGTGGCGGCCGTTCTGGCGGCCGAGCTGGGTCGCGAGCGGGAACCGCGCCCCGAGGACGATGACCGCCGCGCGAGTTGACGATGCCGTCCGAGGTTGCCGCTTAAATACAGGACCACCCGCTCCGGGGACACGAAATGCGGGAGCGCCTCGAGACAGAGCTGGCTCAGGCGACGGCCGAGCTGAAGGCCCATATGGCCAGCTGGGAGTACGCCTTTGCCATGGGGAGCAGCCGCGGCGGCGGGGGCGAGCATCCCGTGCACTGGGCCACCCGCGCCCGCACGGAGGAGCTCATGGCCCGCTGCAGGGAGCTCCGCGCTCAGCTCGCCGAGTACGAGGCCTGACCGCGACTCGCTCGAGCCGCGCCGCGCTGCAACGTAGCGCGTGGAGGTATAGGCTCGGTTTAGAGGCTCGAGGTCTCGGAAGATCATCTTCGAGGAGAGCGCCTGGTGGCGCGCGGGGCGAGCGGACCGCCGGGTGCGGAAGGGAGGAGCACGGTGATGGGAGGCCTCCCCCCAGCGCAGATCGACGCCCACCCGCTGCCGGGCAGAGGCGGTCGAGGCCGCGATTCGCGTGACGCGGGAGAACGGGCGAGTCGAGGCTCGCGGCGAGCGGTCGCCGTGGGCGCGCCCGCGAGGGGATGAGCGGCCGCGCCGGGAGGCAATCATCTGAGCAACCACCGAAGAGAAGAGGAGAGGAGAGATGGCTGATAACAGAGCTGTCGCTTACATGGGGCCGTACAAGGTCGAGGTCCAGGACGTCGACTTCCCGACGTTCGAGATCAAGGACGGCCCCGGGGTCAACCCCGCCAACGTCGGTAGGAAGCTGCCCCACGCGGCGATCCTGAGGTGCGTCGCCACGAACATCTGCGGCTCCGACCAGCACATGGTACGCGGCCGGACGACCGCTCCCGAGGGACTGATCCTCGGGCACGAGATCACCGGCGAGGTGATCGAGACCGGCCCCGGCGTCGAGTTCATCCAGGAGGGCGACCTCTGCTCGGTGCCGTTCAACATCGCCTGTGGGCGATGCCGCATGTGCAAGACGGGCAACACCGGCGTATGCGTAAACGTCAACCCCGACCGCCCCGGCTCGGCGTATGGCTACGTCGACATGGGAGGCTGGGTCGGCGGGCAGGCGGAGTACGTGGTCGTGCCCTACGCCGACTGGAACCTCTTGAAGTTCCCCGACAAGGATCAGGCGATGGAGAAGATCCTCGACCTGACGATGCTGTCGGACATCTTCCCGACGGGCTACCACGGCTGCTTCACGGCCGGGGTCACGTCGGGCTCGACGGTCTACATCGCGGGCGCCGGACCGGTCGGTCTGGCGGCGGCGTACTCGGCGCAGCTGCTGGGGGCGGCCGTCGTGATCGTCGGTGATCTGATCCCCGAGCGGCTCGAGCAGGCGCGCAGCTTCGGCTGTGAGACGATCGACGTCTCCAAGGGCGACCCCAAGGACCAGATCGAGGAGATCCTCGGGGTGCCGGAGGTCGACGCCGCCGTCGACGCCGTTGGCTTCGAGGCCCGCGGCCATGGCGCCGACGCCGAGCAGGAGGCGCCGGCGACGGTGCTCAACTCGATCATGGACGTCACCCGGGTGGCCGGCAAGCTGGGCATCCCCGGCCTGTACGTCACCGGTGACCCCGGCGCGGTCGACGAGGCGGCCAAGGTCGGCTCACTGTCCATCCGCATCGGGCTCGGCTGGGCCAAGTCGCACAGCTTCACCACCGGCCAGTGCCCGGTGATGAGGTACCACTACGGCCTGATGCAGATGATCCTCAACGACAAGGCGGAGATCGCCAAGGCGGTCAACGCCACCGTGATCAGCCTGGACGAGGCGCCGCAGGGCTACGAGGACTTCGACAAGGGAGCGGCCAAGAAGTTCGTCTTGAACCCGCACGGGCTCATCAAGGTCTGACGAAGAGCCAGGAGCGCGTCGCGGCAGCGGGGGCCGCGGCGCGCCCCCCGCCCGGTGGCGCGGCCGCGCCGCAACCCGCGCGCGGCCGGCCGGGGTGCGCGAGCTCGAGCCAACGACGCCCCGGCACTTGGCGGCGCCCGACCTAAACGCCTTGGTGGTCAGCCTGTCGGTCGTCCGAACGCAGCGTGGCCAAGCGACCGTCGACGCGGTTTGCGGTGTGGCCATGCGAACAGCCGGCCGACGTTGCGGCGGATGAGGGGCACTCGAACGTCGCGACCCGGGGAGTGGCCGCCGCACGCGAGCACGTGGCGCTCGAGCTCGCGCGTGATGCTCCCGCGCCACCCCGCGCTCCCGTGGACCGAGAAGAAGTTCTTCTCGGACATGGAAATCTGCGCGATTGCAGAAGCGCACCCAGTGCCGGCCTCGCGTGGGTCCGTTGATGACGCAGAACAGCGGACCGACCGGAAGCTCGACTCGCAGCTCGAGCCACGGGCGAAGCTCCTCCCAGGCCCATTCGTCCATGCCGACCTCGCGGCGTCGTCCGCCCTTGCCGTGGCGGACGAGCAACGCGCCGCGGCGGTGATCGAGATCGGCTTCGGCGAGACTGAGGGCTTCATGGATGCGTAGCCCGGCGCGCCAGAGAACCACGATCAGGCCGCGCAGGCGGCGAGCGTGGGCGCCGTCGCCAGCGGTGCGCATGACGGCGACGACCTCCTCGACCTTCGGTGGGTCCGCGGGATACCGCAGGCCCTTGTTGCGTGGCGGGCGACCGCTGTGGAACCCCGGCATGGTCGCCGGTGAGCGACGTCGACCGGCGCGATCGAGCAACAGCTCAGACATGACCCCTCCCCGGGCTCGGAGAACGAATCCGAGGATCTGGCGAACAGCGGCGCGGCAGCGGCACGGCGACGCCAGCTTGGCGACCGCTACCGCTCCGAGACCAAGCGCAAGCGGTCGAAGCCCGGTCACGCGGCTATCGCGCTGCCCGGCTTCGTCCCGGAGCGAAAGCGCACGGCTCATGCACGGCACGCCACGCTGAGGCCGTTATCTCGCTAGCGCGATTGCACGCTTAGGCCCGGCGCGGGGCGGTGAGAACGACCGCGTACGGAACCGGGCACGCTAGCAGGGCGGGCGCGGGCAGACGGGCACGTTCGGCCGCTGCTCGGGCGCCAGGAGCGCTCCGAGCCGGTTGTAGATCGCCGAGGCGTAGGCCACCGACGGCTTGCCGTTGGGCCCCTGGGTGACGAACACGACCACGGCGGTTCGCTTGGCGGGCAGATAGCTGACGACGCCGTTGTAGCCCGTCAGCTGCGGGTTGGTGGCGATCCAGCCGTTGACCACGCCGAACCCCATCGCGTAGTACATGCTCGCGGTGAGCGGTCCGAGGCCCACGTTCTGCGGCCCGATCTGCAGCGCATGGGACTGAGGCGAGAGCAGCGACCCGGTGCCGAGCGCCCTCGCCCACCGGCCCATGTCACCCAGGGTGGAGATCATGTTGCCCGTGTACGGGTCCCAGCTCGAGCTCCAGTGGGTGGAGTCCTCATAGCGGCCGCGCTCCCTGGTGTACCCGTGCATGACCGGCGCCGGGATGTGCGAGTCGAGCCGCATCTCCGTCTGGCGCAGACCGAGCCTGCTCAGGATCTGCCGGCGCAGGAGCCGCTCCACGGGCATTCCGCCGACGCGTCGCAGGACCTCCCCCAAGAGCACGAAGTTGGTGTCGGAAAAAGCCCAGCTCGTTGCCGGCGCGAACAGCGGCGGCCGGCTGAAGGCGATCCTGATCAGCTCGGACGGCCGCCAGCTCCGGAACGGGTTCGCGGTGAACGCCCGCTCGAACCGCGGCGTCGTGACGTAGTCGGAATAGCCCGAAACGCTGCGGGCGAGCATCCCGACCGTCACCTGGTTGGCGTTCGGGAGACTGGGGAACCAGTTCGACAGCGGGTCCTCGAGCCGCACCCGCCCCTGGTCGACCAGCCGCAACAGCAGCGTCGTCGTGAACGACTCCGTGGTGTTGCCGATCCGAAAGTGATCGCGCGTCGTCGCCCGAACGCCCGGCTGCGACTCGCCGAGCGCGCCGCTGGCCAGCCTCCGCCCGTTGATCCAGACCCCGAACACGGTTGCCCGCAGCGGGTACCTCTCCATCAACCCGCGCACCGTCCGCGTGATCTCCTTGCCGCTGGGGGGCGCCGCAGTCGCCGTCTGTGCACCGGCCACGGCCACGACGACTGCGATCACCGCCAGCAGACCGAGCGCCGTACTGGTGCGAGTCACCGACCCATACTCGCGCACGGCCGGCGGCGGGTCAACCCGCCGAGGGATGCCTCGCGGGACGCCGGCTAACCGAAAGCAGCGGCTTCCCCCGGGCCGCCCTCGCTCGTCATCCGGACGAGCTACAGGCGTCCGCCGCCGCGCGATTGGCTCCGGCCTCGCTTCTGCATCCGTGGAACCCGGTGGCGGCCGATTCGGCTATCGCCTTCCACGCGAGGGAACACTCCGGCCGCAAGTTGCGCTTTGCGCGAGGAGCGCCACTCGACGCGACGGCTCATGGGCGAACGTCGGCGCTATCGCAATTGCGCGAGTTGCGGTACTGGCGCCGCACTTCGGCGGCTAACCGTACGCGTCGTGGTGCCCGGTCAACGGGCGAGCTCGCGTACGACCGTGAGCACACGCTCGACGTCGGCCCGCGTGGTGCGGAAGTTGGTGATGCAGGCTCGCAGGGCGAAGCGCCCATCAATGGTCGCGTTGGAGAGGTAGACGCGGCCGTCGCGTTGCAGCGCCTGCAATATCCGCTCGTTGTGCGCGTCGAGTGCGGGCTGATCCACGTGCGTCGGCGTATGCCGGAAGCAGCAGATGCTCAGTCCGGGGCCGGCGAGGAGCTCGAAGTCCTCCGCGGCCGCGACCAAATCGGCGAGGTGGGCGGCGAGGCGGATGTCCTCGCCGATCGCCGCCGCGAGCCGGTGCGCGCCGTGAAAGCGCAGCGTCGCCCACAGCTTGAGCGCCCGGAAGCGGCGGCTGAGCTCGAGCCCGTGGTCCCAGAAGGCGAAGGTCTCGGCGGGTTGGGTGGCGAGGATGCGCACGTAGTCGTCGGCACCCGTGCCGAACGCCCTCGCGGTGGCCGCCGCGTCGTGTAACAGGAATGCGCTGCAGTCGACCGGGGCGTACAGCCACTTGTGTGCGTCGATGCACAGGGAGTCGGCGCGGTGCAGGCCGGCGAACAGGTGGCGGCTGGCCGGGTCCGCCGCGGCGGGTGCGCCGTAGGCGCCATCTATATGCAGCCAGACGCCCGCGTCGGCCGCGACGGTGGCCACCGCGTCGAGCGGGTCGACGGCGCCGGTGGAGGTCGTGCCGGCGTTGGCGACGACACAGATCGGCAGCAGGCCGGCGGCACGGTCGGAGGCGATCGCCATCCGCAGTGCGCCCGGATCGAGCCGGCGCTCGCCGTCGACGGCGACCGGCTGCAGGCCCACGCCCAGTGCCCGGGCCGCCTTGCCCACAGAGAAGTGCGTCTCCGCCGAGGCGTACACCCGCATCCCGCGGCGGTCCAGGTCCGGACCCGTCACGGCGCGCAGGGCGACGAGGAGCGCGCTCAGATTCGCAGTGGACCCACCGCTGACAAGAATCCCGGTCGCCGCGGCGTCGAAGCCGACAAACTCGCCGACCCAGCGCAGCGTCTGATGCTCGACGGCCGCCGCGGCCGGACCGGACCGCCACGACGTGAGGTTCTGGTCGGCCGCCGACGCCAGCACGTCCGCAGCCACCGCGACCGGCGCCGGCGGCGACTGCACGTAGCCGAAGAACCCGGGCGTCGTCCTCCGCCCGGCGGCGAGGACGGCCGCGCACGCGGCGAGCAGATCCTCCACGCTCTCGCCGTCCACCGGCAGGGCCCGATCGGTGCCGATCATGCGGTCGATCTCGGCGGCGGAGGGCGGACGCTCGAACACCGGCCCGAACCGAGCGGCGGCGACCTCCTGCTCTGCGAGGGTCGTTACGCCGGCGAGCAGTGCGCCGAGGTCCTCCGGGGTCAGATCGAGCGACGCATCGCGCCGGTCGGAGTCGGTCATCGGACGGGATCCTGCCAGGCGCTGAGCGGTCGGGCGACGACTTGACTCAGGGCGAGCCCGGCCAGACAGCGCGATCAGGACCGCGTGCGCGCCTCCCGACGCCTGCAGTCTCGCCGGCCATCCATGCACCGGCTACCCAACATCGAGCGGCGCAGTCTCCGAACGCGCTGGTGCGTTCGCCTGCCCGCGACGCTCTTCTCATCGGTCGTCGGAGTGTCGCTTTGCGCGAAGAGCGCCAACAGTGTCCCCAGTTTGAATCGCTTCCGCGGAAGCGTGCGCTTCCCGTTGCGCGATTGCAGCGAGCTGGTATGGCGCCCCGGGGGCGAGCATCTTGCACAGGGCCTGGGCTGAGCGGGTGCCGGTCGCGGGCGAGCTATGGCTGCGAGATGAATTGCTCGAGCTTTTGGAGGCTTTCGGTCCAACCGTTCCGGTGGAGCTCGCGGCGCGCCTCCGTCTTGAAGGGCCCCTGAGTCAAGACGACCTCCGTCGACCGCCCAAGATCACGAAACGACAGCTCCACGAGGGTCTCGACGTCGTCGGGATCTGGCGGCTCCCAGGCGAACGTGTAGGCGAGGCGGGCGGGCGGATCGACCTCGCGAAACTCCCCGGTCAGATAGAAGGCATCACCCTCGGGCGGCTGCATCTCGATGCGGTAGCTGGCTCCGACGCGGGGGTCGAATTCGACGCTCGGCGCGGTAAAGCCCTCCGGCCCCCACCACTTCGCCAGCTGGTGCCGATCGCTGAAGGCCCGAAAGACAACCGCGCGCGCGGCCGGAAGGAGGCGCCCCATGTCGAGGCTCAGCTCGCCCGACCGCGCCGTCATCTCTCAATCCTATTTGCGTTCCGCGCTCGTCCGGAGCAGGCGAAGCGTCGCGCGGCTACTGCTTAGCGCGATACGCAGCGTCGCGCCAGCCTCTTATCAGCGCGGTGGGAATGTGCTCCTGGGATCATCGGCTGGCGGCGGGCGTGGACGGTCTCGATGATCTCGGCGTTGTCGATGCCCTGCAGGCAGACCGACGTGATGCCGAGGTTGCTGTGGCCGAGTTGGCGCCGGATGACTATCAGCGGGACGCCTTCGCGCGCAAGCTCGACGGCGTATGGGCGTGCCGTAGCTGGTGGGGCGCGAAGCGCCGCCGGACCCCCGCGTGGATGGCGGTCCTGCGCAACTCCGCTCGCGCGGCGGCGCTCGACCAGAGCCGTCCGCGTGTCCTGCCGTTGATGACGCAGAGCAGCGGCCCGACCGGTAGCTGGAGCCGCAGCTCGACCCACGGCTGCCGCTGTCCCCATCCCCACGCGTCCATGCCGACCTCGCGACGACGGCCTCCCTTTCCCCGCGGGGACGAGCAGGGCACCGGCGCTGATCGAGATCGGCCTCGGAAATGGCGAGCGCTTCCTGGATGCGCAGCCCCGCCCGCCACAAGGTCACGATCAGCCCGCGCAGCCGCCGGCCGTGGGCGTCGTCACCAGCGGCTCGCATCACGGCGACTACCTCCTCGACCCTGGGCGGGTCGGCCGGATAGCGCAGACCCTTGCTGCGCGGCGGTCGACCGGCATGGAATCCGGGCATCGTCGCTGGCGATCGACGTCGACCGGCGCGATCGAGCAGCAGCTCGGACATGACTCCCCTCTCGGGCTAGTAGTAGGAGCCCGAGGACCGGTCAGGTCGGCAGCGAGGCGACGCCCGACGGCGCTGCCGACGCGCCGCTGCCGCTCCGGGAACGAAGCGGCGGCGACTCGCGGATCGGCCGGACTGTCGCGTGTGCCTCGAAGCAGCAGCCGTGCCATCCCTTGACCCGTGGCCCGAGATCTCGAAAGGATGAGGCTCGCCAGCGAAGTCACCCGAAGGAGGCGCCTGTGTCTGCAATCGCGTTCGCAATTCCGATCTTGCCGGGCAAGGAGGCGCTCGACCGCGACACGTTCGACGAGATGGAAGGCGCGCGTCGCGACGACTATGAGGCGGCGTTGAGGGACGCCGGTGTTACTCGCCATACCGTCTGGCATCAAGAGACGCCCGACGGCACGATCGCGATCGTTTACATGGAGTCGCACGACGAAGCGGGAGCCGCAAACTTTGCGTCTTCTGACGCGCCGCTCAACCGCTGGTTCCGCGACCGAATGAAGGAAGTCCACGGCATCGACATCTCGCAAGCCGGGCCGCCACCGAAGCAGGTTCACGACATCCGGGTCTAGGGGAGGCCGTCGGCACCGAGCGGCTCTCGCCGCTGTCCCTTTCGCCTGCCAGGAGAAGCGCGCCGAGCGCCCGGATGAGTGTCGCAATGCGCGATTCCGACAGCGAGGCGCGATGCTGCGGCTGCTCGGCGAGGTGCCCGGTGTGGTCCAGAGCGGCGGTCTCAGGCGCCGAACGCCAGACGCCTCCCGTAGTGGGCGGCGGCCACTCGGTTCGGAGTTGGCTAGGCCGAGAGCCTGGATCGGATCGTCATGGGCCATCACTCACGGCCACCCCGCCGGCGACGCCCAGCCCCGTCGATCGCTCGATCAAGCGCTGTCGCGAGGGTCTTCGCGCGGTCGGCTTGATCTCGTCAGGCAGTCGTCGTTGAGGGCGGGGCGCCCTGAGGGTCGCCGCACGGGTGCGAGAAGGCGGCCATCACCGAAGCGCCCGGCGGCCGGTCACCGTCCGCGGAACTCGAAGTGCATGGGGTCGGGCACCGTCGGGAAGTCCCCGCCCCAGGAGAAGCCGTGGCGCTCCATTGCGCGGACGAAACGTGGGTCCTGGTTCGACTTGCCGCCGACCGGGTTCGATGCCGCGTTGAGGTCGACCGCGAGGCCCCAGGCGTGGAGGGACAGCGTTCCGCTCGGCTGGATCCGGCGTGGCGCGTAGCAGCCGGCGTACTCGGCCGCGTCCACGAGGTGGCCGAGACCGCGGCGTCGAAGCTGTGCCATTGCTGATCTCAGCGCGGGAATCATCTGGCGGTGGCAGGTCACGGCCCCGAGCAGCGGCACCCGGCGTGTGACGATGTGACGGCGGAGGAAACCGGGGTCCAAGCTGACCCAGTCTTCGCCGTAGGGAAGGGCAACCGC
>JACVRW010000050.1 GCA_014534235.1 Thermoleophilaceae bacterium
ATGGGGCTGCTGCGCCGGCTTCGGCCAGCACCAGATCGGATCAAACTCGACATGCTCGCCGTGGTACTCGGCCTCGTCCTCGGTCCAGATCGCCTTCATCGCCTCGACCCGCTCCCGCATCACCGAGAAGCGGCGGGCGGGATCCGTGCCGTGGTTGCGCATCTGTTCGCGGTTCCAGCCGGCGCCGACCCCGAACAGCACCCGGCCGCCAGACAGGCGGTCAAGCGTGGCGACCTCCTTGGCGGTGACGATGGGGTCGCGCTCCACGACGAGGCAGATCCCGGTGCCGACCTTGAGCCGCTCGGTCACCGCCGCCACCATCGCCGCCGCGACGAATGGGTCGTGCGTGTGGCTGTACTCCTGGGGGAGCTCGCCGCCGCCCGGGTAGGGCGTCTCGCGGCTGACCGGGATGTGGGTGTGCTCGGGGAACAGCAGGCACTCGAAGCCGTGCTCCTCCGCGAGCCGCCCGAGCCGGGCCGGCTCGACCGTGTAGTCGGTGAGGAAGATCGCCAGGCCTAGGTCCATCGCAGCGGCAGCGTCTTCAGTCCGTGGACTCCGCGTAGGTGAAAGCGCTCCGTTTTGAGGTCGCCCGCCAGGTGGTCCAGCTCCGGCTCCGGGTCCGTAACGAGGGACATGCCGGGCGGACGTTACCCTGGATGGACATGGCCTTTCTCTTTCGCACCAAGACAGAGCTTCCCGATCCGGCCGACGCGCTGCCCGGCCGCGACGTCCGCCCCTTCCCCGTGCCGGAGAGCCACTTCGTGCTCGGCACGCCGCTCGAGCCTCCGTTCCCGGAGGACACCGAGCGGGTGATCTTCGGGATGGGCTGTTTCTGGGGCGCCGAAAGGCGCTTCTGGGAGGCCCCGGGGGTGTTCACCACCGCGGCGGGCTACGCGGGCGGGTACACGCCCAATCCAACCTACGAGGAGGTCTGCAGCGGGCGGACGGGGCATGCCGAGGTGGTCCTCGTCGTGCATCGCCCGCACGAGGTTTCCTACGAGGAGCTCCTTCGTCTGTTCTGGGAGGGCCACAACCCGACCCAAGGAATGCGGCAGGGTAACGACGTGGGGACCCAGTACCGCTCCGCGATCTACGTGACCTCGGACGCCCAGCGGGACGCAGCGCTCGCCTCCCGCGACCGCTACCAGGAGCGCCTGCGGGCGGCCGGCTACGGCGACATCACCACGGAGATCGCGGACGCGCCGGAGTTCTTCTACGCCGAGGACTATCACCAGCAGTACCTGGCGAAGGTCCCGAACGGCTATTGCGGGCTGGGCGGAACGGGTGTGTCCTGCCCGGTGGGCGTGGCGGGCGCCTGAGACTCGAGCAGCCGGGCCATCCGGCAGAGTCGCTCGTCTGCGTCCGCGGGCCAGCGCTCCACATCGGCGGGCCACCAGGCCCACTCGTCGTGCTCCGAGTCGGGCACGGGGTCGCAACCGTCCGCCACGGTCGCGAGGCCAACGACCATCGCCACGCCGCTCGGGAGTAGTACGAGCGCCTCGATCGTCAGGCGCTCGGGCTCGAGCTGCCACTCCTCCCAAAGCTCGCGAGCCAGCGTGTCGGTGGGGCTCTCGCCCAGATCGACCGCGCCGCCGGCGCCGAGCGCCCAGCGGCTTGCCCACGTCGAGACCCAGGCCGCCCGCCTCCCGGCGAGCCAGCGGCCGTCGGCGGCTCGCACGACGCACAGCGCCGTGAGGCTGTTCGCGGCATCGCCCTCAACGAGCCGGAGCGCCCATCGCGCCGGCTGAAGCTCGAGCTCCAAGCTGTCGCGTTCCGCGCGCCAGCCGACCAACCGCGTCGCCATGCCGTCGTGAGCGGGCGAGCCGCGCTCACGAAGATCCGCGACCGCCGCGTCGGCCAACCGCTCGATCTCGGCCGGCGGCCGATACGCCCGCTCGCGCCACTGGACCTCGACCTGGTCCGGCAGCCAGGGCCCGCGAGCGAGGAGGCCAGGGCGCGCGGTCATGTATCCCAGCCTAGGTCGCGGCTCCGCATCAGCACCCGGCAGCAGAGAGAGCCGGCCCGAGCCGCGTCGGCGAGCTCCGCCGAATCGCCCCAACGGAGGCCGGCGTACTGCGTGCCGCCCGCGGCTTGGGGCACCGCGGGCTCGCCGGAGTGGATCTCGGCCAACCAGTCGCGAATGTGGAGCCAGTAGTCGGGGCGCTCGCCCTCCGCCTCGCCGATCGGCCCGAGCGGTATGACCTCGACCCCGAGCTTCTCCCAACCCGCGCGCCGCACCGCGTCCTCCTCCGCCTCGTCGGCCACGAGGCTGACCGCGGGAAGCCCCCAGAGGCCCGGCAGGCTCTCGTCGTCGTCGGGACGGCGGACGAGCAGCATGCCGTCGGGGCGCTCGATCACGAGCGCAACGGATCGCTTGAGCGGCTTCATCCGCCTCCGAGGTCCTCGCGAAGCACCCGGAGCTCCGTGCGCAGCGAGGCGACGTCGTTCTCGAGTCGAGCCACCCGCGCCTCGAGGCCGTCGGCGCTGGGGACGGGTGGCGCAGGCGCGGGCTCGGCAACCGGCTCTCCGTCCGCGCTCGCGCCGAGGAGCTGGACGTAGCGCTCCTCCCGCTGGCCCGGTCGGCGCGGCAGCTGGGCAACAAGCTCCCGATCGATCAGCCCACGTAGGGTCTCTTCAACCTCATGCGGCCCCGCGAACGGATGCAGGCGCTCGCTCCGCTGCTTCAGCTCGCCGGGCGTCTGGGCGCCACGGAGCATGAGCACGCAGAGGAGCGCGAGCTCCGCGTCCGAGAGCCCGAGCGCCGAGTCGAGCGTGTGCCGGTACTTCATCGCACGGCGGTTCGACCAGCTGGCGAGCGTGGTCCACTTCCGCCGCCCCAGGCGCTCGAGCGCGGCGCGGATCGTGCTCTCGTCGTACTCCACCACTGGCTCGCGGTTCGTGGACTGGTTGCACGCGAGACGCAGAGCGTTCAGCGTCAGCGGATAGACGTCGGGCGTCGTGCGCTGCTTCTCGATGAGGCAGCCGAGCACCCTGATCTCGGCGGCGTCGGGCTCCACAGGCGGGAGGGTAGAGGGGCTAAGCGGGGCGGGCCCGCCGAGCGGGCCGCGTGCGGCGACGCCTCCGGCGCGCCGGCCGGGAGCGTGGCGCCGCCCCAACGACGATCGGCTCGACGCCGAGGCGGCGCAGAGCGCGGGCGGCGCGGCGGCGCGACGAGAGCGGACCGCCGGCGGCGAGCACGACGGCGTCGTGGTCGCCGCATCGCCAGGCCCGAACCAACGCCCGCCGAAAGCACTGGCAGGTGACGATGGTCGTCACCGAGACGTCGCGGTCGAGCGCGGCCACGGCCCGCGCGAGCTCCCCCTCGGCGGCCTCCTGCGCCTCCCGCTCGACCGTCGGCACGCTCACCGGCGCGAAGGTCGCTGCGCAGGCGACGCGGGGCAGCGCCAGCACCACGGTCAGGCGGCCATGCGACGCGCGGGCCAGGCTTGCGGCGTGGCGAAGCGCCTCAGTAGAGGCAGGCGAGCCGTCGTGACCGACGAGCAGCCGCCGCGGCGTGGTCATCGACCGGAACGATACGGCTATTCGGCGATGCCGTCGAACGGCTGCCGCGGGGGTCAGCGGAGGGTACGGCGGTGTCCGTCGTCCGGCGGGCGGCCGGCGCGGACGCGGCGGCTGGACGTACGCGCCTGCAATGCTGGAAGCGTGGGCGTCTACGCGCGGATCATGCGCACCCCGGGCGTCGCGCCGGTCGTGCTCGCGACGCTCATCGGCCGCCTGCCGATCGGCATCAGCGGACTGGCGATCCTGCTGTACGTCCGCGACGTCACCGGCTCCTTCGCCGCGGCCGGTGCCGCCGCGGGCGCCCTGGCGCTCGGCAGCGCGAGCGGCTCGCCGCTCCAGGGGCGACTGGTCGACCGCCGCGGGCTGGGCACGCTGCTTCCCCTCGCCTGCGTGCACGCAGCCGGCCTGGTCCTCGTATGGACGCTTGGCGCGGCGGGCGCGCCGAGCGTGGCAATCGGCGGGTCTGCGTTCCTCGCGGGGGCGGCGATTCCCCCGCTCTCTTCGGTGCTCCGCTCCCGCTGGGCCTACCTGCTCGGGGACCGCCCGGAGCTGATCCCGAGCGCGTTCGCGCTCGACTCGGTGATGATCGAGTTCATCTTCATCGTCGGTCCGCTCGTAGTGACGGCGATCGTCGCCACCACCGGTGCGGAGTACGCGCTCGGCGTCTCGGCCGCCTGCGTGCTGTCCGGCACCCTGCTGCTGCTCGGCGGGCT
Source organism: Thermoleophilaceae bacterium (assembly GCA_014534235.1). Taxonomy (GTDB): domain Bacteria; phylum Actinomycetota; class Thermoleophilia; order Solirubrobacterales; family Thermoleophilaceae; genus JACVRW01. The sequence continues at coordinate 4,236 of JACVRW010000050.1, forward strand.
GCGCGGCCGCCGCGGGCCGGATCGTCATGCCCGTGGCAAGCCCGCGCTCGGCCTGGGTGCACTCGCCGCTCCCGGCCTGCGCACGCTCGTCGCGGCGAGCCTTCCCGTTGGCTTCTCCTTCGGCTCGATCGAGGTGGTGCTCCCGGCCTTCAGCGAGGCGGAGGGATCGACGGAGACGGCCGGCGTGCTCCTGGCGGTGTGGTCGTCCGCCAGCCTGGCGGCAGGACTACTGTACGGCGCCCGACCGCCGCAGGCTCCGCTCGCCGATCTCCATCTGCGCTTCGCGCTGATGCTCCCGATCGGCATTGCCGCCCTCGCCGCGGCCACGTCGCCGCTGACGATGGCGCTGCTCGCCATCCTCGCGGGGCTCCCGATCGCCCCGCTGATCGCGTCGCGCAACCAGCTCGTCGGACGGGTTTCGTTGCCCGGCACCGCCACCGAGGCGTTCACCTGGCCGCTCACCGCGCTGGTGGCGGGCGTCTCGCTGGGGGCGGCGGCCGCCGGCAGCGTGGTCGAGGCCTACTCCTGGACGGCCGGCGTGCTGATGGCGGTGGCGGTGGCCGCCCTGGGAGCGGCAGTGATCCTCGTGCGCCGGGAGACGCTCGCGCAGCCCGTCACCGCGTAGCGCACCTCCCTCGACGTATCCCCCGCCCAGGCGGCGTCCGTGAACACACCGGTGTTCGACGTTCACGCCGGGGCGCCGGGCGCCCGCACCGATCGGCGGCACGCACGCGTTCGACCTTCTGCCCCTATATCCGGCGAAAGGTCGAACGCGTCGCACGGCGCCAGCATCCCGAGGGTCGCTCGACCCAGCCCGGTAAGGGACGGTCCGCATCGTCGACCCCGTCGTCGGCCGGTAGGTAGCCCGCCGCCGCCCGGGGTATCACCGCGGGAGGCGACACGGAGGAGAGCATGGCCGTCCAGACGACTGATTCGAAGATCCCGCGCGACCGCGCGAACGACTACACGCGCGAGATGGCCGCTGGGCGACGGGAGTTCCTGGAGCAGCGCACCGGGGTTGCGCTCGAGCACGTCGCCGAGCACTCATTTGATCCCGCAATCGCCCAGGGGAACATCGAGAACTTCATCGGCGTCGCCCAGGTGCCGCTCGGCGTCGCCGGGCCGTTGCTCGTGAACGGCGAGCACGCGCAGGGCGAGTTCTACGTGCCGCTCGCCACGGCGGAGGGCACGCTCGTGGCCAGCTACAACCGCGGCATGCGCCTCCTGCGCGAGGCCGGCGGCGTTACCACCACCGTGATGGCCGACAAGATGCAGCGCGCGCCCGCATTCATCTTCGAGAGCGCGCGTGACGCGCGCGACTTCGGTCAGTGGCTCGACGAGCACTTCGACGAGATCAAGCAGATGGCCGAGAGCACGACGCGGGCCGGGAGGCTCGTCGACATCGAGAAGTACTCGGCCAGCAAGATCCTGTTCTGCCGCTTCAACTACACGACCGGGGACGCCGCCGGCCAGAACCTGACCGGCAAGGCGACCGCTGTCGCCTGCGAGTGGATCCGAGCGAACTACCCGAAGCTCCAGCACTACTTCCTCGAATCGAACTTCGCCACCGACAAGAAGAGCTCCCAGATCAACATGCTCCGCACGCGCGGGAAGCGGGTGGTCGCGGAGGCGACGATCCCGGAGGAGCTGGTCAAGGAGATCATGCACGCGGAGACCGAGCTGCTCTGGCGCGCACGGCTCGTGTCGAACCTGGGCGGCTTCATCTCGGGCGCCAACAACAACGGCGCCCACTCGGCGAACGGGATCACCGCGATCTTTATCGCCACCGGGCAGGACGTGGCGAACGTGGCCGAATCGTCGGCCGCCTTCAACTACGGCGAGCTCCTGGACAGCGGCGACCTGTACTTCTCGGTGACGATCCCCTCACTGATCGTCGCCACCTATGGCGGCGGCACCGGCCTCGCGACACAGCGCGAGTGCCTCGAACTCATGGGCTGCTACGGCAAGGGCAAGGTCATGAAGTTCGCGGAGATCATCGCCGCCGCCGTGCTGTGCGGCGAGCTCTCGCTCGGCTCGGCGATCGTGGCCGAGGAGTGGGTGAAGGCCCACGATCTCTTTGGGCGGAACCGTCCCTAGCCCGTGTTGCGCAGGCCCGCCGCGATTCCATTGACGGTCAGGAGCAGCGCCCGGGCGACGTCCGGGTCGGGGTCGCGGCCCGCGTCGCGGTCGGCCCGCCACCGCTCCGTGAGCGCGACCTGGAGGTAGTGGATCGGCGCGAGGTAGTCGTCTCGCACGCGCAGGGTGCGCTGGAGCACCGGATTAGAGCCGAGAAGCTCCCGTTCGCCCGTGATCCGGAGGAGTTCGCGGACGGTCAGGTCGTGCTCGGCCGTGATGCTGTCGTAGGGCGAGCGAAGCTCGTCCGGGAGGAGACGGGCCACGTAGTGACCGGCCAGCGCGAGGTCGGTCTTGACGAGCGTCATCGCGACGTTCGACAGGAAGTTCCTGAAGAAGCGCCAGTTCTCGTGCATCTCACGGAGCCGCTTGCCGAGGCCGGCCTCGCGGGCCGCCGCGAGCCCTGACCCAACCCCGTACCAGCCCGGGACGACCTGGCGCGACTGCGTCCACCCGAACACCCATGGGATGGCCCGCAGGCCGTCGATTCCCTCGCCGGAGTCGGGGCGGCGGCTGGGCCTCGAGCCGAGATGGAGCTCCGCGAGCAACTCGACCGGCGTGGAGCGGAAGTAGTACGCGGGCAGGTTCGGCTCGTCCAGGAGCGAACGGTAGCGGCGGTAGGCGGCGTCGGAGACGGTCTCCATCGCCTCGGTCCAGGCGGCGAGCGTCGCCGCCGGGTGCCGGGGCCGGCGGTGGAGCGTCGTCGACTCGAGCGCCGCCGCCACCATGAGCTCGAGGTTCTCGCGGGCGAGGGCCGGCAGCAGGTACTTGTCGGAGATCACCTCCCCCTGCTCTGTGAGCTTGATCTCTCCGTCCAGCGTGCCCCACGGCTGAGCCATGATCGCCTCGTGCGTGGGGCCGCCGCCCCGGCCGACCGTCCCGCCGCGGCCGTGGAAGAGCCGCAGCCGCACCCCGGAGCGAAGCGCGACGTCGCGCAGGCGCTGCTGCGCGCGGTAGATCTCCCACTGGCTCGTCGTGATGCCGGCCGCCTTGTTCGAATCCGAGTAGCCGACCATCACCTCCTGTACGTCGCCCCGCAGGGCGACGATACGGCGATACGTCGGGGCCTCGAGCAGCTGCGAGAGGACCTGGTCTGCCCGGCGGAGCTCCTCGACCGTCTCGAGCAGCGGCACGAAGCCGACGCGAGCAACGCCCGCGTGGACGTCGACGAGGCCGGCCTCCCGCGCCAGCACGACCGCCGCAAGCACGTCGTCGGCGCCGCGGCACATGGACACGATGTACGACTCGACAACCTCGCGGCCGTAGCGGGCGTGGGCGCCTCGGATGGCGGCGAACGCCGCGAAGGTGCGGGCACCGGACGAATCCAACGGCGGAGGACTCGGCGCGAGCGGGCGGCGCGACCGTAGCTCCCGGCTGAGTAGCTCACGCCGCTCCTCGCGGGCGAGCCCCCGGTACGGGCGCTCCTGCTCCCCGAGGCGATCGATCAGCTGGCCGACCGCGCCGTGGTGCGGGTCAGCGTGCTCGCGGACGTCGAGCGTCGCCAGGTGGAGCCCGAACGCCGCCAGCGTGCGGATGGCGCTTTCGAGGCGGCCTCCGGCGATCAGCTCGCCGCGATGGGCGCGGAGGGAATCACGCACCACGAGGAGGTCGTCCAGCAGCCCGGTGACCCCGAGGTAATCGCGGCCCGGCTCGTGCGGCCGGTCTCCGGCCAGGCGGCGACGTGTGTGGAGGAGCTTCTCACGCACACACGTCAGCTTCAGCCGGTAGGGCTCCTCGGCGTTCAGCCGGCGGTATCGGGGATCCAGCTCCGGCAGGTTCTCGAGGTCGCGGGCGAGCGACGCCTCGAGCCCGGGCGTGACGCCGGTGAGGCGCACCGACGAGGACAGGTCCACCCGCAGCTCGTCGACGAGGCTGAGGGCGTCACGGATCGCGTGCTCGTGCTGGAGGTCGAGCACCCGGACCGTGCTATCCGCGTCGACGTTGGGGTTCCCGTCGCGGTCGCCGCCGATCCAGCTCCCGAACGCGAGCGGCCGCGCCGCGGGGGGAAGCTCGAGGCCGAGCCTGGCGAGCTCGTCGGTGAGCGCCTCGAGCACGTGCGGCACCGCGTCGCGGTGCAGCTCGTCCAGGTAGTAGACCGCGTTCCGCGCCTCGTCGACCACGTCCGGGCGCGCGATGCGCAGCTCGTCGGTCTGCCACAGGAGGTCGATCAGCTCCTCGAGCCGCGCGCGGATGCGCCGCTCCTCGCTCCCGCCCGGTGGGGCGCCGGACCGGAGCGCCCGCTCCCGGGCGTCGAGCCCCTCGGCTATCCGACGAAGCTTCGCCAGCACAGTGCGCCGTGCGGCCTCGGTGGGGTGGGCGGTGAAGACCGGGCGAACCGCGAGGCGCTCCACCTCGGCGAGGTCGTCGGGCGGGACGCCCGCCGCCGCAATCCGCTCGGCCGCCTGGGACAGCCAGGTACCGTGCCGCCTCCGGATCGCCGCAAGCTCGCGTCCACGGTGCACCTGCTCGGCGACGTTGGCGAGGTGGAAGTACGTGGTGAATGCGCGCACGAGCCGGATCGCCGTGGCGGGGTCGACGCCCGCGAGCAACTTGGCCGTGGCCTCGCGGTCCGCCCGGATCAGGTGGCGCACCCGCTCCACCAGGTCGAGCAGGCGCGGGCCCTCCTGGCGCACCAGCGTCCGGCCGAGCAGAACGCCCAGCTCGCGGATGTCGCGGCGAAGATCGGCCTGCGGGTCAGGCTCTGGTTGTGAAACCTCGGCGAGCATGCCCGCCCAGCAGCCTACGCGGCCGCTTCGCCGGGGATCAGTCCGTCCACCAGTCGCGGACCATCTCCACGTCGCGGTTGCCGTCGCTAGGGGCGCCGAACGCGATCAGCTCGGCGCCGTCCGGCCCGCCCTCGAAGCTCCGCATCATCCCGCGCGGAATGCGCACCGCATCCCACTCCCGCAGCTCGACCACGTCGTCGTCGAGCTTCACCCTGACGCTGCCACGGACGACCAGGTAGATCTCTTCCTGCTCCTCATGCCGGTGGCCGAAGGGCAGCCTGAAGCTCGGAGCTATCCGGAAATAGCTGACGCCGGACCTCTCTAGCCCGAGCGGGACCCGCGCGAAGCGCGACTCGAGGCCCGGCGAGTATCCGAGCTTCGGCGCCATGTCCTCGACCTGCTTGAGGTTCACAACCGTATAGTCGGCCATTGCCATGACGCTCCTGTCCTGGTTCGGGATCGCACCGACGGAAGGCCGTATGGTAAGAACGCGTCACCCGTCCCGGAGGAGGAGCTACTTGATCATCAGCACGATGAACGACCTGCCGGGGTACCGCATCGACGAGGTGCTCGGGGAGGTGTTCGGCCTGACCGTGCGCTCGCGAAACGTGGGCTCGCAGGTCGGTGCCTCGCTCAAGTCGCTGGTCGGAGGCGAGTTGAAGGGCATGACGAAGATGCTCGCCGAGGGGCGGGAGCACGCCACCGACCGCCTCATAGAGGAGGCCGAGTCGAAAGGCGCCAACGCCGTCATTGCCTTTCGCTTCGACACCTCCGAGTTGGGCTCGACCTGGACCGAGATCTGCGCGTACGGAACCGCGGTGCGCGCGAGCCGCGGCTGATCCGGCGAGCGTCCCGGCCGGGGAAGGTCGCCGGACGACGAAGAGCAGCCGCAGCGACGGCGCGGAGCGATGATCGACGTCGACCCCGAGTCCTTCCTGGTCATCGCGGCCGTCTCGGCCCTCGCCGCCTTCGTCAGCGCGTTCCTGGGCCGCCGGATCGCCGTACCCGTCGTCGTACTCGAGATCCTCGCCGGGATCGTGGTCGGCCCCGAGCTGCTCGGCCTCGTGCAGCCCGACGACTTCGTCGACTTCTTCGCGAGCCTCGGCCTCGGGATGCTCTTCTTCTTCGCCGGGTACGAGATCGACTTCGAACGAATCCGCGGCGTGCCGCTGCGGCTCGCCGTCGTCGGCTGGCTCATCTCGCTGGCCGTTGCCTACTCGCTCGGCGGGCTGCTCGCCCTGGCCGGCGTGGTCCTGTCGCTCGTCTTCACCGGCTCGGCGATGGCGACCACCGCGATCGGCACGCTGATCCCGATCCTGAGCGACGCAGGCGAGCTGCGCACGCGCTTCGGCACCTATCTCCTGGCAGCCGGGGCGGCGGGCGAGTTCGGCCCGATCCTCCTGATCACGCTCGTCTTCTCGGCGAAGAGCACGGCCGGGAACGCCTTGATCCTCGTGATGTTCATCGTGCTCGCGGCGATCACGGCCGTCGTCGCCGTGCGAGGTGTGACTCGCGGATGGGCGATGCTCGAGCGCACGCTCGAGGCGAGCAGCCAGCCCGCGATCCGGATTGCCGTGCTGCTCGTGTTCTCGCTCGCCGCGCTGGCCGCCTCGCTCGGGCTCGACCTGCTCCTCGGAGGCTTCGTCGCGGGAGTCATCGCCCGGCTCGCGCTCCGGGGACGCGAAGTCCACGTCCTCGAGTCGAAGCTGACCGCCGTCGGCTACGGCTTCCTCATCCCCTTCTTCTTCATAAGCAGCGGCGTCAAGTTCAATCTCACCGCCCTGACCGAGGACCCTGTGCGTCTGCTCGAGCTCCCGCTCTTCTTGGCGCTCTTCCTCGTCGTCCGGGGCGCGCCGGCGCTGCTCCTGTACCGGCGCGTGCTCGACGGTTTCGATCGCGTCGCCCTCGCACTGTTCTCCGCGACCGAGCTGCCGCTCGTGGTCGCGATCACGACGATCGCCGTCGACCACGGCCACATGCGCTCGTCGACCGCCGCCTCGCTCGTCGGCGCGGCGATCCTCTCCACGATGCTCTACCCGCTCCTCGCACTGCGCCTGCGCCGCGACCGCGCGCGTGACTCTGTTCCAGATGACAGGACGGTATCCGCCGAAATTGGGTAATCCATTCCGCATGACGCACGCGCGTGGCATGAAGTGGTGGGGCTGGGGCGACGAGAGCGTTGCATTCACGCACGAGGACAAGCCCGACCTCGGACCGTTCATCAAGCGTCACATCGACCTCGACGTCGACCAGGCGGCCGCCGACCGGGTCGCCTTCGAGGACCTACCCATCCCGGAGCCGTCGCTGCCGCCCAGCCTCAGGGTCGCCCTGCAGGGAGCCGTCGGCGCGGACCAGGTGTCCACGGGCCCGCTGGATCGCCTCGTTCACGCCCGCGGCAAGTGCCTGCGCGACCTCGTCAGGCATCGGCGCGGCGACATCGGCCGGCTCCCGGACGTGGTGGTCAGACCTGCCTCCGAGGAGGAGGTGGAGGCGATCATGCGGGCGGCGCTCGGGGTCGACGCGGTCGTGATCCCCTTCGGCGGGGGCACGAACATCTCGGGTAGCCTCGAGCCCCCCGAGGACGAAACGCGCGCGGTGATCTCGCTCGACCTCGGCAGGATGAACCGCGTGCTCGAGGTGGACGGCGCTTCCCGCATCGCCCGCGTGCAGCCGGGCGTCTTCGGCCCGCACCTAGAGGAGCAGCTCAACGCCCGGGGCTGGACGCTCGGGCACTTTCCGGACAGCTTCACCCACTCCACGCTCGGCGGCTGGATCGCGACGCGCTCGTCCGGGATGCAGTCCGACAAGTATGGGGACGTCGCCGACCTGACCCGAGCGGTGCGCGGGGTGACGCCCGCCGGAATCCTCGCCACGCGGCCGGTGCCCCACGCGTCCACCGGCCCGAGCGTGAGGGAGATGGTGCTGGGCAGCGAGGGTCGCCTGGGCGTGATCACCGAGGCGACGGTGCACGTCCATCGGCTGCCCGAGCGCCGCACGATCCTCGGCTACCTCTTCCCCTCCTGGAGCGAGGCGCTCGCGGCCATGCGCGACATCGCCGAGGGGGAGGCGTCGCCGTCCGTGACCCGCGCCTCGGACGCCCCCGAGACGAAGTTCTCCTTCGCCACCAAGAAGGACCCCTCGCTGCTCGACCGGGTGAAGTCCGGCGCCCTCGCCGCGTACCTCAAGCGACGGCGCGGCTACGACCTCGACGCCATGTGCCTGTCGTTCATCGGCTACGAGGGCACCAAGGACTACGTCGCCGCACAGCGGAAGCTGGTCGGCGAGATCGTCGGGCGCCACGGGGGCCTCTGCATCGGCAGCGGCCCCGGCGAGCTGTACGACCAGAAGAAGTTCGACACCCCGTACATCCGCGACTATCTACTGGACCGCGGCGCGCTCGCGGACGTGTCCGAGACGTCTGCGCCCTGGAGCGCGCTGCCGGCGCTATACGACGACGTGATGGCGGCGGGGCGCCGGGCGTTCGACGACCTGGGCGTGCGCGGATACCTCATGTGCCACCTGTCGCACTCGTACCACGCGGGTGCGTGCCTCTACTTCACGTTCGCCTTCAAGCCCTCGGGGCAGCGCGACTCGCTCGAGGAGTACGACGTCATCAAGTCGGCGATCCAGCAGACCTTCGTGGACTCGGGCGCGACGCTGTCGCACCACCACGCCGTAGGGACCGAGCACGCCCGCTGGCTCGAGGAGGACATCTCGGCGCCGGGCGTCGCCATGCTGCGGGCTCTGTTCGAGGGCATAGACCCCGGCGGCAACCTCAACCCGGGAAAGATCATCGGGCCGCGGCCAGAGCCGGCCGAGTCCAGCGTCGCAGAGCGCCGGGCCGGCGGCACGCTCGGCTAGCGCGGCGGCTTGGGAAACCCGCCGGGGTGCGCAACCCTCGCAGTGTCGGATTTCCACCTCGGCGCTCGCCTGCAGCGCGACCCGTACCGGCGGGGCGGCGCGATCGTCCTCGAGGCTGGCGCGACCCGCGAGCGCTGGGGCTGCTCGACCACCTGGTCCCGCGTCGCTCCACCGATCGCGGCCGGTCAGCCTCCGAGGGCGAGGTGAGCGGCGATCGCCAGCACCGCCAGCCGGCCGACGATCGTAAGCCCACGCCGGATCCGCGGCGTCATCCATTGTCCGGCGTGCCCCGCGGCAAGCGCCAGGACCATGTGCCATGCGCAGGAGGCGAATCCGACACCGCCGGTGAAGGCCAAGGCGGCGGCGGGTCCGTCGAGCGACAGCGCTGCGGCGACCGCCGCGAAGGACGCGATCGTGAGCGGGTTGGCGGCGGTGATCACGAGGAAGCGTGTGAAGTGGCCGCTCGTCCGGTGGCCGGCGGTGGAGGTCGAGCGCTCCGAGCCGGCGGGTCGTCCGCGAAGGCTCGCGACGAGCCCATGAAGGCCGATCGCCGCGACCACGCCCGCGGCGGCGGTCCGGATCTCGGTCTCGTGGGTCGACAGCACCGCACCGGCGGCGCCGCCGGCGACCGCGGCGACCGCCGCGAACGCCACGTCCACGGTCGCGACCCCCATGCCGGCGGCGGCTCCGGCGCGCGGGCCCGCCGTGATCGCGGCCTCGACGAGCAGGAGGCTCACCGCGCCGACCTGCATCGCGATGGCGAGCCCGGCGGCGAGTCCCGCAAGCAGGGCAGCGCTCGGCTCCATCGCTCGGGTGTAGTGCGTTCGACCGCGGAAGCACAAGGCGGTCCGGGTGCTGACTGAGATAATCCCGGCGATGGACCCGATCGACGGTGAGATCCTCAGGCTCCTCCGCGAGGACGGTCGGCTCTCCTGGCGCGACCTCGGCGCCGCTGTGGGCCTCAGCGCCAATGCGGCCGCCGACCGCGTGCGGCGGCTCCGCCGCGCCGGCGTGATCACCGGCTTCGCCGCCCTCGTCGACCCCGCCGCGGGCGGTCGGCGCCTAGAGGCACTGGTCGGTGTCACCCTCGCGCCCGGCACGGACTCCGACGACTTCGCCGTCGCGGCCGACCGTCTCGAGCCCGTGACGGAGGTGCTCCACCTGGCCGGCGCGCCGGATTACCAGCTCCGCGTCGCGTGCCACGACACGGCGGAGCTCGACGTCCTGCTGCGCACGCTGAGGCTGCGCCTCGGCGCCGCCGACACCGAGACGAAGATCGTGCTGCGCTCGGGGCCGCCGTAGCGCGGCCGCCTACCCTCTCGAGGGTGCCCGCGAAGCGTCCACCGGCCGTGGTCGCCCGCTCGCTCGTCAAGTCCTACGGCGAGCGGGTGGCGGTCGACGGCATCGACTTCGAGGTCGAGCCCGCCACCTGCTTCGGCTTCCTCGGACCCAACGGCGCGGGCAAGACGACCACGATGAAGATGATCTACGGGCTCGCCACAGTCGGCCGCGGCGAGCTCTCGGTCCTCGGGCTCGACGCGCGGACGAAGCGGCGGCAGATCAAGTCTCGCCTCGGCGTCGTGCCCCAGGAGACCAACCTCGACGGCCAGGTAACCGTGCTCGAGAACCTCCTCGTGCAGGCCTCGTACTTCGGCATCGAGAGGCAGACCGCCGAGGCGCGTGCCCGCGAGCTGCTCGACTTTAGCCGCCTAGCGGACCGCTCGGCGGAGCAGATCACCTCGCTGTCGGGCGGGATGAAGCGGCGGCTGCTGGTGGCCCGCGCGCTCGTCAACGAGCCCGAAATGGTCGTGCTCGACGAGCCCACGACCGGCCTCGATCCGCAGGCGCGGCTCGCCGTGTGGCGCTCGCTCGAGACCCTGAAGCGCCGCGGCGTGACCCTGCTTCTGACCACCCACTACATGGAGGAGGCGGCGCGGCTCTGCGACCGTCTCGTGATCATGGACGAGGGCAGCATCGTCGCGGAGGGCGAGCCGGGGGCGCTCGTGCGCGAGCACGTCGGGCGGGAGGTGCTCGAGCTGCGCGTGTCGGACGAGTGCGACGCCGAGGAGCTCGTGGCGTCCGTCGACGGGCGGCTCGAGGGACACGACTTCACGGAGGATGCCCTGATGCTGTACGCGCCCGACGCCGAGGAGCTCCTCGAGGCGATCGATCACGAGCGCTACCCCACGGAGTCGGCGCTTGTACGGCGCGCCACGCTCGAGGACGTCTTCCTGCGGCTGACCGGCCGGAGCCTGCGAGAGTGACCGACGTCCTGCCCTCGCCGCGTCACGCGGCCCGCGTGGTGGGCCGCAACGCGCTCGTCTTCTCGAAGCTGTGGAAGGGCGCCCTCCTGCCGCAGTTTCTCGACCCGCTCTTCTACCTCCTCGCGCTCGGGTTCGGGCTCGGCACCTACGTCGCGACGATCAACGGACAGGACTACAGGGACTTCCTGGCCCCCGGACTGATCGCGTCGGCCGCCATGTGGTCGGCCGCGTTCGAATGCACCTACAACGTCTACTTCCGGATGAACGAGACGCGGCTCTACGACGCGATCCTCGCCACCCCGGTCGAGGTCCAGGACCTCGTGGCCGGCGACCTGACGTGGAGCGCGATCCGGTCGACGATCTACGGCACCGTCTTCCTCGTCGTGGTAACGGCCTTCGGGCTGATCCACTCGCCGTGGGCCATCCTGCTGCCGCCGCTCGTGGCCCTGGGCGGACTCTGCATGTCCGTGATCGCCTACACGTTCACCGCGCTGATCCCGCGGATCGACCTCTACAGCTACTTCTTCACGCTGGGGATCACGCCCATGTTCCTGTTCTCGGGGATCTTCTTTCCCTTCGACGAGCTGCCCGGGTTCGCCGAGGTGATCGCCTGGTTTACGCCGCTCTATCACTCGGTCGAGATCTCCCGGGCGATGGCCACCGGGCCGGGGCCTATGGTCCTGGTGCACGCCGCCTGGCTGATAGCGGTCACCGCGGCTCTCTTCGTGGTGCCGGTGCGGGCGGTTCGGCGCCGGCTCGTGGCGTGAGACCGGGCGGAGCCCGCGGCCGCCGCCGCTCTAGCCGCCCTCCGCCTTGCGCTTCAGGCCCTCGGCGGCGCCGCCGACGAGGAAGTCGCGCACCTTCGCCTCGGCGGGCCCGCGCAGCAGCATGCCCAAGATGCGGCCGGGGGCCGACTCGAGCGCGTAGGTGGCGCGCGTGCGCCCCTCGCCGAGACGCTGGAAGGTCCACGAGCCGTGCAGGGACTTTGCGTCACCCCTCTCCTGGTCCCACCGGATCACGGTGGGCGGCTCGTAGGAGAAGCGCAGCCGCGCCCGCACGCTCTTGACCTTGGCGTCGGACTCGGTCTCCACGAGCACAGGTCGCCTCTGGCCGTCGCGCTCCAGCACCTCCACGTCCTTCAGCGAGCCCTGCCAATCAACTGCATTCTCGATGTCGGCGGCGATCTCGTAGCAGCGCTCGACCGGCGCCTCGATCTCCACGCTGCGCTCGCCCCTGATCACGCCCACTGGCGGGACTCTACGACCTGCGAAGGGCGGACCGGCGGCTCGTCCGTCCGGGCACAGGCGTGAAGAATCCTGGATAGGGGGTCGTATCGAACACCCAGGCGGGACGCTGGGACATGCAGAGGCGCAGGTCGGGCGCAGCGATGCGACCTACCGGCGGCTCGGCGCGCGGCCCGAGGCCGCCGACCGCGCGTCGCGCGCCAGGATGCGGGGCGCGTCCACCACGAGTCCCCGCCGCCTCAGGCTCGTCAGCAGCGGCTCCTGGTCGGCGAGCGTCACCATCGTTGCGTACTCGTGGCGGTGGCTGACGGTGACCTCGGCGGCCGTTGTCGGGAGCACCTGCCCGTCGATCTCGAAGCGGCTTCCGCCGTACCCGGGCTCCACCAAGAGCTGCACGCGACTCTCCGGTCCGACGACGAGCGGCGGAGACACTCCTCCGTGGTGCGCAAGCGGCACCACGACCATCCCGGTGGCTCCGGGGCCGAGGATGGGCCCCCCGGCGGCCATCGTGTAGGCGGTCGAGCCGAGCGGCGTGGCAACCACCAGACCGTCGCCCGCGGTTCGGGCATACAGCTCTCCCTCGACCGTGATCGACGTAAGTACCTGGCCCGTGCCGTCGCGGATGACGACGAAGTCGTTGATCGCCATACGCGCCTCGACCGCCTCAGCGACGACCTCGAGCCCGGGTACCGCTCGGGGGGTCCACTGCCCTGTCGCCACCCGATCGAGTGCGTAGGAGAGGGCGTCGGCGGGCACCGAGGTGAGCACGCCGATGCTGCCGCACGCCACTCCGAGCACCGGCCGTGCGGCGGGAGCGGCGGCGTGCATCGCGGCGAGGGTGGTGCCGTCGCCGCCCAGCGCGACGACGAGGTCACAGGCACGGGCTTCGATGGGCGCGGCAACTCGGCGCGGCTGCCCATGGATCGCCACCTGGCCGATCGTCACACGCCGCTGCGCGGCCCACTCGCGCAGGGTGCGAAGCGCCCCGTCGACGTCCCGGCGAGGGTGTACGACGACTCCGACCTGCTCGGGGGCGTGCATAGCGCGTGACGATGGCACAGGCTGGTCTCGACGGTCACGCCCGCTCACCGGCCGTCCCCGCGCCCGGCGCCACCGTGACCCTACGGAGCGCCTCCTCCGCAACTCGCAGAGCCAAGCTCCGCTGCGAGATGATTGGCCGATGTCACGTCGCGACATCCGCTCCTGGCTCATGGACATGGACGGCGTCCTGGTGCGCGAGGAGCACCCGATCCCGGGGGCCGGGGAGTTCCTGGCCCGCCTGCAGGAGCTCGACACGCCGTTCCTCGTGCTCACGAACAACTCGATCTACACGCGGCGCGACCTCGCCGCCCGCCTCCGCCGAAGCGGGCTCGAGGTCCCTGAGAAGTCGATCTGGACCTCGGCGCTCGCCACGGCCGGCTTCCTGGAGGCCCAGCGACCCGGCGGGTCCGCGTTCGTGATCGGGGAGGCCGGGCTGACCACGGCCCTGCACAGCCACGGCTACACGCTGACCGACAGCGACCCCGACTACGTCGTCCTCGGCGAGACCCGGACGTACAGCTTCGAGCGGATCACCCGGGCCATCCGTCTCGTGGCGGCCGGCGCCCGCTTCATCGCAACGAACCCGGACAACGTGGGGCCCTCGCCCGACGGGCTGCTCCCGGCCACCGGCTCGGTTGCGGCGCTGATCAGCCGCGCGACCGGCGTCGATCCCTACTACGTGGGAAAGCCCAACCCGCTGATGATGCGGTCGGCGCTGAACGCCATCGACGCCCACTCCGAGCACACGCGATGATGGGCGACCGGATGGACACCGACATCGTCTCCGGGCTCGAGGCCGGGCTCGAGGCGATACTCGTGCTCACCGGAGTGACCTCCCGCGCCGAGGCCGAGCGCCACCCGTACCGCCCGTCGCGGATCGTCGAGTCGGTCGCCGAGCTCCTGGCGGAGCTCCGCTAGCGCGCAGCGCAGTGTGCGCCATGCTCACAAGGTCGGCGCGCTGCGTGAGACCGTTCGCGCGTGGCCGAATGGACCGCGACCGCCCGAACCAACGCAACTCCCGAGCAGCTGCTCGAGGTGCTGACCCATCCCGAGAAGATCCGACGCTGGTCGCCCGTCGACTTCGATGTGGAAGACTTCGAGGGCAGCCGCCTCGCGGCGGGCACGCGCGGACGAGTCATCGGACGGCTCGCCGGCGTGAGCGTCGGCGAGCCGTCGAGGTCCTGAGCGCCGACGAGGCTGCCCTCGAGCTCTCGGCGGAAGGTCCGGTTGCACTCGACGTTCGCTATGAGCTGACGGGCGACGAGAAGGGCGCGGAGCTGAGCGCCCTGGTCTCGATGCGACCCAGCAGCGGCCTCACCGGTCGCCTCGTGGCAAACGCGACCGCGGCGCTGCTCTCGGCGGGGGCGCTCGAGGACGCCGCCGGACGGGTCGCTCGCATCGCCGACTGTCAGCCGAGCCTCATGGCCGCGTAGAGCGGCGGCGGTTCCGCGGA
>JACVRW010000197.1 GCA_014534235.1 Thermoleophilaceae bacterium
AGGACGGACGCGCAGGCGATGTACTGGTGTGGCGCCGTGAGGCTTGACGACGTCTGCGGATTCGTCTTCGACGTGGACGGCTCACTCGTCCACCGCGACGCCGCCTTCCGCGCGCGCCCGCTGCCCGGCACGGTCGAGGTACTGGAGGCAATCCGCGCCTCCGGCCGCCCGCTCGTACTGTTCACCAACGGCACGCACCTGCGCCCGGAGGGGTTCGCGGAAGGGCTGCGCGCGGGCGGGCTCCCCGTGCGCGACGACGAGGTCCTGACGCCGGTGTGCAGCGCGCTCGGGTACTTCGCGCGGCGGCACGGAGGCCGGCGGACGATGGTGTTCGGCTCCGAGACCACACGCGAGCGCATCGCGGAGGCCGGCGTGCCGCTCACAGAGGGAGAAGATGCCGAGGTGGTGTTCGTCACGCACGTAAACGAGGTAGACTTTGAGGCGCTAGAGCGCGCCGCGCGCGCGATCACCCGCGGTGCGCGACTGCTCACGGCCAGCTACCGGCCCGGCTACTGGGGCGCGGACGGCATCATCTTCAGTCGCGGCGCGATGGTTACCGCGGCGCTGGCGAAGGCCACGGGCGCCCGTCCGGTGGTCGTCGGCAAGCCGTCGCGGACTGCGGTGCGCGCAATCTGCGAGCGGTTGGGCGTACCGTCGGAGGAGCTGGCGGTGATCGGTGACGACCTCGAGATGGACGTCGTGCTCGGCCGCCTCGGCAGGTCGCGCACGATCCTCGTGCGCAGCGGCATCAGCGGCGAGGTGGACCTGGAGCAGGTCCCCGAGCGGCGGCGGCCGGACGCGGTCGTGAATGGGGTCGGGGAGCTCCTTGACAGGCTGTGACGGGCGACGTGCTGTGGGAACCGCCGCCGGACGTTCTCGAGACTACCGAGATCGGGCGGTACGTGCTCTGGCTGCGCGAGGCGCGCGGGCTCGAGTTCGACGGATATGATGAGCTTTGGCGATGGTCGGTAGGTGATCTTGAGGCGTTCTGGGGCTCGATCTGGGACTTCTACGGCGTGCGCGCCGCGACACCGCCGGAGCGCGTGCTCGCCTCGCGCGAGATGCCCGGCGCGCGCTGGTTCCCGGGCGCGCGCCTGAACTACGCGGAGCGGATCCTCGCGCCCGCTGGCGATGACGGACAGATCGCGGTGCTCGCGCACTCGCAAACGCGCGCGCCGATTGAGCTTACGTTCGGCGAACTGCGCGAGCAGGTGGCTTTCGCTCGCGCGGGGCTGCAGAGGCTCGGGGTCGGCGCGGGCGACCGTGTCGTCGCCTATCTTCCCAACATCCCGGAGACAGTGGCGGCGTTCCTGGCAGCCGCCAGCCTGGGCGCGGTGTGGGCGACGTGCGCGCCGGAGTTCGGGCCGCGCAGCGTGATCGACCGCTTCGGCCCGCTCGAGCCGAAGGTGCTGCTGGCGGTCGCCGGCTACCGCTACGGGGACAAGCTCGTCGATCGCCAGGCCGAGGTGGCGGCGATCCGAGCGGCGCTGCCCGGTCTGGAGCACGTCGTGCACGTGCCGTACGCAGGCGGGCCAGAGGACGAGCTGCCGGACGCGCTCGGGTGGAAGGAGTTGCTGGCGGAGTCCGCACCCCTGCACTGCGACCCGGTGGCGTTCGACCATCCGCTCTACATCCTGTTCTCCTCGGGCACGACGGGCAAGCCGAAGGCGATCGTCCACCGACACGGTGGCATCCTCGTTGAGCACCTCAAGAACCTCGGCCTG
>JACVRW010000165.1 GCA_014534235.1 Thermoleophilaceae bacterium
CCAAGCGCCGCCGCTAGCTGGTACGCATCTGCTCACGTGGGGCAACGACTGCGGCTCCGGCGAGTTCGGCGTGTACGAAGAGCCCCAGGATCCCAGTGGACCGGCGAGGACGCTTCCGCTACCGGATCCGCGGGCAGCCAACCACAATCACCGCCGTCCCCGGCCGACGCACCGGCTGGCGTCGGGGTGCGCCGCTTCGTGTCTGGTGGGATGGGCGTTGGTTCTTTTCGCAGCTCGTGCTTGCTCACATACCGGCTCGACATGTATCCGGTGGACCGTGTGCCGGTTCGGACCGGCCGGTGGGCCGGCACGAACACCGGCGGCAGGCCTGTCGAGTTCTTCCTAAGCGAGCAGGCCGGTACATCGAGGGCCTCCGAGCTCCCCGGACGTAAAGGCATGCCTCGGCGCTTCAGACAATGCCGTCCGCGCAGCGAACCGGATAGTCTGCCCAGCCGCCCACCGACGTCCGGGGGGATGCAGTGGGCGATTCCGTCGAGTCCGGTGCAGGGGCCGGGCATGTGCTCGGCGTCGCGGGCGAAGCCGAAGAGGCTGATCACTCCGTCGACCTCCACGAAGAGGATCGGCCGATCAGTCAAGCGATTTGAAGACTGCAGCGAGACGACCAGCTTTGTGCCATCCGTTACCGATGTGTCGCAATCCCTTCGCCGGGGTAGGCATGAATTTCATGCCGGTCCGCCTTCTCATTCAAAGCGGGAGGCGCCCGGGCCGACACCTCGAATAGCGGTTAGGACGCGCCTACCGCCTAACCAGACCGCATAACGCTCTAAGTGACCGCACAAGCCGGCATTCTCCTCGCGCTCCTATGCGCGTTCGCGACCAACGTGGGCTTCCTGCTGAAGCACCGTGGCGCCTGCGCGGCTCCGGATGTAAGCCTGAAGCACCCGGTACGAAGCGCGATCGGGCTCTTCCGCTCGAAGTGGTTCGCGGTCGGGATGCTCGTGGCGGCCGCCGCGTGGGGCCTGCACGTCGGCGCCTTGGCGCTCGCGCCGCTGTCGGTCGTGCAGGCCGTAATCGCCGGCGGCCTCGTCTTCCTGACCGTCCTCGCCGAGCGTTGCTTCGGCTTCACGGTTGGCACCCGGCAGTGGGCCGGGGTCGGGCTGACCGCGCTTGGTCTCGTCCTCCTGGTGGTGACGCTTCCACACGGCGGGGACTCTCACGCGAGCTACTCCACGGCCGGCATGATCGCGTTCGAGTCCGCCCTGCTCTTCATCGGCACGTTTCTCGTGCTGTCGCCGCGGCTCGGCTCACACCAGCAGCACGGAGTGATGCTCGGCACGGCCGCCGGCATCCTGTTCGGCGTCTCGGACGTGGCGATCAAGGCGCTCACGACATCGGTCGGGGAGGAAGGCGTCCAGGGGCTCGTCTCGCCCTGGCTCGTGACGTGCGTGGTCGCTTCGGTCATCGCCTTCTATGCGTCCGCGCGCGGGCTCCAGAAGGGCGCCGCGGTGCCGGTCATCACGCTTACGAGCGCTGCGGCCAACGTATCCGCCATCAGCGGCGGCATCCTCGTCTTCGGCGACCCCATGCCGAGCGACCCGCTCGGGATCGCGGTCCAGAGCTTTGCCTTCCTGCTCGTGATCGTGGCGGCCGCGCTCACCCCGGCGCCGCTGCGCGCGGCGCGGGCGAAGGCCTGAGCGCCGCCGCTCGGACGGACGTGGCTCGCCGAGCCGGTCGGGCGGTGAGGCGAGCGGCCCGGATGGGCCGCGGCGCGTTGCTACCATCACGCGCCGCATGCCGAGCATCAATCAGCTTGTCCGCAAGGGTCGGCATAAGCCGAAGAAGAAGGTCTCCACGCCGGGCCTCAAGTCCGGCCAGGGCCGCAAGCGGCGCATCGCGGCGCCCCAGCGGCGCGGTGTTTGCACGCGCGTCTACACCACCACGCCGAAGAAGCCGAACTCGGCGCTCCGGAAGGTGGCCCGTGTGCGGCTGACCAACGGGATGGAGGTCACCACGTACATCCCGGGCGAGGGCCACAACCTCCAGGAGCACTCCGTCGTCCTCGTGCGTGGCGGCCGCGTGAAGGACCTCCCGGGCGTGCGTTACAAGGTCGTGCGCGGCACGCTCGACGCGGCCGGCGTGTCGGACCGCAAGAAGGCCCGCTCCCAGTACGGGGCGAAGGCCAGGTAGCCGTGCCGCGTCGCGCGTCCCCGGGGGTCCGTCCGATCGACCCTGACCCGGTGTACGGGTCGAAGCTCGTCCAGCAGGTGATCAACAAGGTCATGGTCGACGGGAAGAAGTCCCTCGCCGAGCGGATCGTCTACGACGCGCTCGACATCCTCGCCCAGCGCACCGGGCAGGATCCGGTGCCCGCCCTCGAGGAGTCGATCAAGCAGCTGACCCCCGTGCTCGAGGTCCGCTCGCGGCGTGTGGGCGGCGCGACGTACCAGGTGCCCGTCGAAGTGCCCCAGCGCCGCGCGCGCACTCTCGCCGTCCGGTGGCTCGTCGAGTTCGCTCGCCAGCGGCGGGAGAAGTCGATGTCGGCGCGGCTCGCGGGCGAGCTCGCCGACGCGCAGGCTCAGCAGGGCGGGGCGTTCAAGCGCAAGGACGACATCTTCAGGATGGCGCAGGCGAACAAGGCGTTCGCCCACTACCGCTGGTAGCGGCTCAGGGCCGCAGCCCCGCGGGACCGAAAAGCGCGTGCGGCGACGCGTCAGCCCGTCCTGAACCGCTCGATCGCGCCCGCTGCACCCGCCGCCAGCGCCAGCGCCCCGGCAAGCAGCTCCAGGGTCAGGCCGGGGCCCGCAGCCGCGGTGGCTCCCTCGAAGGCGAAGCCGATCGCCCCCGTCTCCTCGGTCACGGGCAGGTCTACGAGCACCGCCCACCCGACTACGAACACGCCGATGAACACGAGCGCCAACGCGGCCGGGAGCGAACGACCCACGCCGGCCCCCCAGGCCATGGGCAGGGCCAGCGCCGCGAGCAGCACGAACGCGCCGCCGTTTCGCTCGAAGCCGCTCAGTTTGCAACGATCGGCGAGGGCCGGGTCGGCGTCGTTTATCACCTCGCAGCTTCCGCTCGCCACGTCGACCGAGGCGACGGTGGAGAACTCCGTGATGACGAGCAGTACGGCAGCGATCGCGCCGGCGGCCGTGACGGCCACTGCGAGCGGCTTCGCGCCGCCGAATCCGCCCGATCGAGGCCCAGACTGCCTGCTACCATCAAGTGCCGCTCCGCGCGCGGACACCCACCGCTCGCGGTTCCGCTCAGCCACGCGGGAGCGGACGGTCGCTCAGGTCAATGGAGTCCTCTACTACATAACACTCTTCCGGGCAAGGACCGTACGCAGCACCGGGCCCGGAACGGGCCTTTTTTCTGCCCGGAATCCCCACCGAATCGAAGCTCATGCCACGCAAGGTCACACTCGAGAAGACGCGCAACATCGGGATCATGGCGCACATCGACGCCGGTAAGACGACCACGACCGAGCGCATCCTCTTCTACACCGGCCGCACCCACAAGATGGGTGAGGTCCACGAGGGCGCCGCGGTCATGGACTGGATGGCGCAGGAGCAGGAGCGTGGCATCACCATCACGTCGGCGGCCACCACCGCCTTCTGGCGTGACCACCGCATCAACATCATCGATACGCCCGGGCACGTCGACTTCACCGTCGAGGTCGAGCGCTCGCTCCGCGTGCTCGACGGCGCCATCGCCGTCTTTGATTCGGTCGCCGGCGTCGAGCCGCAGTCCGAGACCGTGTGGCGGCAGGCCGACACCTATCGCGTGCCACGCATCGCCTTCATAAACAAGATGGATCGCGTCGGCGCCGACTTCGAGGGGTCGGTCCAGACGATGGTCGATCGCCTCGGGGCCCACCCCGTCCCGGTTCAGCTCCCGATCGGAAACGAGGCCGACTTCCGCGGGGTGGTGGACCTCGTGAACATGAAGGCGATCATCTACAAGGACGATCTGGGCCAGGAGTGGGAGGTCGCCGACATCCCGGACGAGCTCACGGACGCGGCCGCGCAGGCGCGGACGGAGCTGATCGAGGCCGTCGCCGAGTACGACGACGCGCTCATGGAGGACTACCTCGAGGACAGGCCGATCGAGCCGGCCCGCCTAATCCAGGACATTCGCAAGGCCACCCTCGACATCTCGATGACGCCCGTGCTATGCGGCTCGGCGTTCAAGAACAAGGGCGTGCAGCCGCTGCTCGACGGGGTGATCGACTACCTGCCGAGCCCGCTCGACGTCCCGCCGGTCGAGGGCCTCATGGGGAGCCAGATCCAGGACGGCGAGGGCACCCCGACCACGCGCAAGCCATCCGACGACGAGCCGTTCGCCGCGCTCGCCTTCAAGGTCATGGCCGACCCGTACGTCGGCAAGCTGACGTACTTCCGCATCTACTCCGGCACGCTTAAGGCCGGGGACCGGGTGCTGAACTCGGTGACCGGCCGCACGGAGCGCGTGGGCCGCATTCTCATGATGCACGCGAACCATCGTGAGGAGGTCGAGGACGTCCACGCCGGCGACATCGCCGCCGGGGTCGGCATCAAGCAGACCTCGACCGGCGACACCCTCTGCGCACCCGACGCCCCGGTCGTCCTCGAGGCGATCAAGTTCCCGGAGCCGGTGGTGCACCTGTCGATCGAGCCGAAGACGAAGGCCGACCAAGAGAAGCTGTCCATGGCGCTCCAGCGCCTGGGCGAGGAGGACCCGACCTTCCAGGTGCACACCGAGGAGGAGACCGGTCAGACCTTGATCTCCGGGATGGGCGAGCTTCACCTGGAGGTGATCGTCGACCGGCTGCGCCGCGAGTTCAACGTCGACGCCAGCGTCGGGCGGCCGCAGGTCGCCTACCGCGAGACCGTACGGGGTCACGCGTCGAACGTGGAGGGCAAGTTCATTCGCCAGACCGGCGGCGCCGGTCAGTACGGCGTCGTGTACATCGACCTCGACGCGGCCCCCGGCGAGGGCTTCGACTTCGCCAACAACATCAAGGGTGGCGCGGTGCCGTCCGAGTTCATCCCGGCCGTGGAGAAGGGGATCGAGGAGGCCCTCGACTCAGGGGTCAAGGCGGGCTACCCGATGGTGGACGTGCGCGCCACGCTCGTGGACGGGAAGTACCACGACACGGACTCGTCCGAGGTGGCGTTCAAGGTCGCGGGGTCGCTCGCGCTCAGGGAGGCCGCGAAGCGGGCCGGGCCGGTGCTGATCGAGCCGATCATGGCCGTTGAGGTCGTCACCCCGGAGGAGTTCATCGGCACGGTCATCGGCGACCTGTCGAGCCGCCGCGGGCGGGTTCAGGG
>JACVRW010000194.1 GCA_014534235.1 Thermoleophilaceae bacterium
CCGAACAGGCCGCTCGGCTCAAGCGCCGGCTCAACACGCTCAGCACGGCGAGCGCCGTCGCCCAGCTGGCGCTCGTCGCCGTCAACGCGGCGCTCGCCCAGGCGAACTTCCGCCGGCCGCCCGCGCGGCGGCTACTGCGCAGCCGCTACTGAACGCCCGCCCCCCACGGGCAAAGGTTCCGGCTCGGCGCTCGTCGGGTCATGACGAGCACGGCGGCTCCAAGCGGAGTCTCTCGGCGCGAGGGTTGACTCGGCCTTGGCGCCCGAGAGCTTGGCCCCAGGGCCTAGCCGTGCTTTGGCCGCTCACGGGCAGACGGTCGTGCCGCACCGCGCGGCACGAGCGCCGGCGACGCTCGGACCGGTTGCTTCGGGGCACGCGGCTACCCGCCCGCCCCGGAATCCGCTGTGCCGGCGGAGAAGGCGCTCGCCAGGCGAGCGAGCGCAAGCGCGGCGAGCACCAGGCCGAAGTCGCGCATGGCGATGTCGGCGTAGCCGCCTACGAGGAGCAGGCTCACGATGATGCCGCCCAGCCAGCCGGCGACCAACAGGCCGCCGAAGCGCGGCGCGACGGCGACCACCAGTCCGGCGGCGATCTCGATCGCGCCGACGATGTGCATTGCGTCTTGGCCGTTGCCCGGGAGCAGGTCGTTGAACTCGGGGGCCAAGTACTTCGGCCAGTCGCCCGTCATGACCTGGGCGAACTTGTCGAGCCCGAACAGGATCGGCGCGACCGCGAAGGCGATGCGCAGCAGGAGCAAGGCCTGCGCGGCCGGGTCTTTGCGCAGCACGTTCGCAGACGGGAACGGAACGGGCCGCAGGGCGGCGGCGATGGTACTCATGTCGGTTCTCCTTTCGAGAGAGTCCTGGTCTGGCGAGCCGTGCCCGGCGGCCACAACTGTCGCTTGTCTTAGCGATCGGAAGCGGCCGGTCCTTACCGCCTGATCCGGCCGAGCCGCGCGCGGGCCGCTCTGGTAGCCGTTGCCGCAGGGCGAGTCCCCGCGGACTCCGCGGCGGCGTCGGTCCGCCCGCAGCGGGGCGGGGATGACCGCAGCCCGTTCGCTCGGGATGTTCACGACTCCGAATCGGCCCCGGGCGCCGATCGAGGTAAGAGGGGCCGCTTGCCGGCCGCTAAGGGGGTGATGAACGACGAGAACCACACTCATGTGATCGTCGGCGCCGGCCTGGCCGGCGGGAAGGCCGCCGAGGCGCTCCGGCAGGAGGGGTTCGGCGGCCGGATCGTGCTGATCGGCGAGGAAGGCGAGCGGCCGTACGAGCGACCGCCCCTGTCGAAGGACTACCTCCGCGGCGAGTCGCCACGAGAGAAGGCGCGCGTACACCCGGACGGGTTCTACGCCGAAAACGAGATCGAGCTGCGGACCGGGACGACTGTGGAGCGGCTCGAGCTCGACCGCCGCGCGGTAGCCCTCGCGGACGGTGAGCGGATCGGCTATGACCGGCTGCTGTTGGCGACGGGGGCGGAGCCGCGGCGCCTGGCCGTCCCGGGCTCAGGGCTCGACGGGATCCATTACCTGCGCGAGCTGGGCGACGCGGATGCGATCGCGGCACGCCTCGATAGAGGCGGACGCGTCGTTCTGATCGGGGCGGGCTGGATCGGCGCCGAGGTGGCGGCGTCGGCCCGCCAGAAGGGACTCGAGGTGACCATCGTCGAGCGCGACGAGCTGCCGCTCGAGCGCGTGCTTGGAAGCGAGCTCGGCCGGATCTACGCCGACATCCACCGCGACCATGGCGTCGAGCTGGTCGGCGGTGCTGCGCTCGACCGCTTCGAGGGCGGCGCCGCGGTGGAGCGGGTGCGGCTGGGCGACGGCCGCGCGCTCGAAAGCGACTTCGTCGTCGTGGGAGTCGGCGTCGAGCCGCGCACACGTCTGGCCCGAGAGGCGGGAATCGCCGTCGACAACGGCATTGCGGTCTCGGAGCGGCTCGAGACGAGCGTCGAGGGCGTGTTCGCCGTCGGCGACGTGGCGAACGCCTATCACCCGTTCTACGGTCGGCGGCTGCGCGTCGAGCACTGGGCCAACGCGCTCAACCAGCCGCTGGTGGCCGCGCGAGCGCTGGTCGGCAAGCCCGCGAGCTACGAGCGGCTGCCGTACTTCTTCTCCGACCAGTACGACGTCGGGATGGAATACTCCGGCTACACGACTCAGTGGGACGAGGTCGTCTTTCGCGGCGACCCCGAGGGCGGGGAGTTCATCGCCTTCTGGCTAAACGGCGGCCGGGTGGTGGCGGGCATGAACGTAAACGTCTGGGAGGTGACGGACGCGATCCAGGCGCTGATCCGCTCTCGGCAACCGGTGGCGGCGGAGCGATTGCGCGATACCGACGTCCCCCTCGAAGAACTCATCACGGAGGGAGTGTCATGACCCGTCTGGAGCGACTGCGCGCTGAGGGGGTCTCGATCTGGCTCGACACGCTCTCGCGGGACCTACTCGAGAGCGGCCGCTTCGAGCGGCTCGGACGGGAGCGCGGCGTGACCGGTGCCA
>JACVRW010000189.1 GCA_014534235.1 Thermoleophilaceae bacterium
GGTCGTGAGGTCGGCGCCGCACAGTGCGGTGCTGCGCGAGGCGGCGCTGGCGGTCACGCACGGAGGCCACGGCGTCACGATCAAGTCGCTCGCCGCGGGCGTCCCGCTCGTCTGCCTGCCCATGGGCCGCGACCAGCTCGACGTCGCGGCGCGGGTGGTGCATGCGGGCGCCGGCGTCCGGCTCGAGCCCACGGCCGCGCCGGCCGAGATCGCATCCGCGGTGGAGCAGGTGCTCGGCGAGGCCTCCTACGGCGAAGCGGCCGAGGGCATCGCGACGACGATCGCCGAGGAGACCGCCACCGACCGGGCCGTGGAGGAGATCGAGGCGGTACTCGCCTCGACGCCCAGCAGGGACGCTGTCACCGCGTAGAACGCCGAAACCCGAAGGAGGGGCCAAATGGCCGAGTTCCCTGCACCAACCGGAGGGATCCTGCTCACGCACTTCATCGTGTCCGACGACGTCGAGCGCTCACGCCGCTTCTATACCGACGTGCTCGGCGGCGAGACCATCATGGCCGGCGAGCCGTCGTTCGTCGCGCTCCCCAACAGCTGGATCCTCATCAACGTCGGCGGCGGGCCCACCGAGGACAAGCCGACGGTTACGCTCGAGACACCCCCCAACCCGGACCGCACGAGCAGCTTCCTGAACATCCGCGTGGCTGACATCCAGGCGGTTTACGCCGACTGGAGCGCGCGGGGAGCCGCGTTTCTGACGCCCCCACAGGACCGCGGAGGCGAGACCCGCTGCTACATCCGCGATCCGGATGGGCATCTGATCGAGGTCGGCCAGACAAGCCCCGCATTTCTGGAGCAGATCGGACAGGAATAGGCCGTCCGCCGGCTGCTCTCCACGGCAGCGGGCACAGGTTCGGATGAATGCTCTCGGAGGGGAGCCATCAGGCGAGAGCCACCCGTCTGCGTGATCGCTTTGCGGCGAAGGAGTCGCGCCACGTCGCTGACCAGCGGATCGCGGTCGCGGGAGCGAAGCAGAAGCGAGGCCGTCAGGCGGTCGAGAGTCAGCCGAAGGGACCGGCGCGAGCCATAACTCATCGGCCCTCACCGCCTTCCTTCCCGCCGACGGCCCGGGAGTGGCGAGCGCCGATGGCGTCACTCGCGATCCCCCAGGAGGCAATACGCTCGGGGCGGATGCGGATCAGCGCTGCCGGCTCCTTGATGGCGTCCGCGGGCCCGCGAACCTCGATCCCGCGCGGCCGCCGCGAATCCGTGCTCGCGAGGTCGTCGACGCCGAGCGCCGCGCGCCCGCTCCGCTCGACGTCGCGGTACTTCTCCGCCCGCGCGAGGTCGCGCCCGCCGACGTCGATTGGGTCGTGCTCGGGCTCGTAGCTCCACATCCCCACCGGGACCACGTGGGGCGTGCCGTTCCTGGCGACGGCCGCGATGCAGGCGAGTCGCCGCCCGCCGGTCATGTAGGCGAGTCGCCGTCGGTGAACACCCTCACCTGCAGCTCAGACGTCGACGACGACCTCGAAGCCGCCGTAGATCATCCGCTTGGTGTCGAACGGCATCGCCTTCGGGTCCATCTGTCGGCCAGCCGCGGGTCCTCCATCACCTTGGCGTTGACGCCGTCGCGATGGGCGCGCGACCGGAACACGATCCAGGCGAACACCACGGTCTCGTCGCGCTTCGCAATGGTCGTCAACCGAAGGGCCTTATAGATCTCGATCTCACCGCCCGCGTCGCCGTGACGACCCGAAGCTCCAAGCTAGGTGGCCCTCCGCGCCCTGTTCCGCTCCCGCCTGCGGGGGTGTCGAGGATCGAGGGTGGCGCCCAGCTCGGCTCTGTGGGTGGCGTTGCCAGCGCGGGCGACCACGAGCGTCAGCCCGTCGACGGCCTCGACACGAACCTCCTCGCCGAGCTCGAGCGGCTCCTCGCTGCGCGCGTTCCAGCTCTCTCCCCGCAGCCGCACGCGGCCGACAGGCGCGCAGCGGACGATCACCTCCCCCCGCTGACCGACGAGCCCCTCGGCACCGGTCGTGACCGGGTAGCGGCGCAGGAACCTGATCCAGAAGAAGACCTCTCCGACCTCGACCGCCGCCGCAGTGACGACCGCGATCACGCCCCATGGGTCTGGGAGCACGAACAACCCGACAATCGCCAGCGCGAGCAGCACCCGCTGAAGCATGCCGGGTCAGGAGCGATGGGTCCCGCACGGGAAGCTCCTCAAAGCCGATGCTCATCACGAGGCCGGCGAACTCATCGAACGCGCAGTACAGAACGCAAACGCAACCGGACACGCGCCTGCTCGAGCAGAAGAACGCCGACGCCCGGCTCGTCCTCCGTTTCGACACAGGGAGCGCTGTCCGGCTGCACGATGGGAATCCGGTGAGCGGAGACGTTTACGCCGGGTGTGCGTGAGCCATGACCAGCAGCTCGGCGGTCGCAAGCCGCCCTGGAGGTTGATGGCACCAACCACAAGCCAATGGTCAGACCCGCATGTCAGGTGGCGTGGGGCGCCGGGACAAGCCCGGCGCCAAGCTAGCGTCGCCGCGTGAGGCCGCTGGTCAGCGCCTGCTGAGGATCACATGCGAGCGAGAGACAGTCTGCGCCGCAGGCAGGACCGCGATCACCTTGTCGGCGAGCGGCCCCGTCCCATCGCGGTCGAAGCTCAGGAGGTGCCGGCGCGTGTCGAAGAGCAGTGTCGCCCGCGGGCGCTTGGGTCGCGGTTTGCGCGCGCGCTCGACGCGGAAGCCGCGGCGCAGCTGCTTCAGCTCGGGTCCGAAGACGGAGCGGCGCAGGATCAGCCGGTCGCCGGCCCGTGGCTTGAAGTCGCTGATCCGGTGGGCCGTGCGTCGCCGGGGGACCGCTGCCGGGTGGCGCGGGAAGCGCTGCGGCGAGCCGGTCGGAACGAAGCGGTCCGCCCCGCGCCCGCCCCTCGCGGTGTCGAAGGCGTCGTCGCCCAGTATCACGGTGTCGTTGCCGCCCCTTCCGCTGAGCCGGTCCGCGCCGGGGCCGCCGCGTAGGACGTTCCGCGCCCGGTTGCCGACAAGCCTCTGCGCCCCGAACCCGCCGCGCAGCCGGAC
>JACVRW010000192.1 GCA_014534235.1 Thermoleophilaceae bacterium
CTCCGGCTCCCCGTTCACGAGGAAAACGTTGCCGAACCGACCCATGGCCGTGTGCGTCGATTCAGCGCGACTGAACGGGGCAACCCGTCCGTCCTCGAGCAGGATGTCGTCGAGCGTGAGCGTCAGCTCGCGGTCGACCTCATCCGATGCAGGTGATCCGGCTCATCGCGAGTGGATGACTCGCTGCTGCTTTCGCCTGATAGGAGGCGGGCTCGGTCGTGGCCGGCCCCGAGGACGCAGGGCCGTTCCGCGAAGCGCTGCTCGCCGACCCGGCGGGCGCGACCTTCTCGGTGAGCCAGCTGACCGCGGGCCCTTAGCGGCCGTCACGCCACGGCGCCGTCAAGACGCTCCTCGGGCTCGTTGGTCGCGGCCTTCGCGGCGCGCCGGCGGACGCCCTAGCGCCGGGCCGCGGCTCTGATCGACGGCAACCGCCGGGACGAGCGGGAGCGCCACCGCGCTTCCGCTTCGTCGGGGCGAAGCAGTCGTCTGCACGCGAGCCGACGACGCTCGCGTGTTCGTCCGACACGACAGTCATCGGCGCCCGAGCCGAGGTGCCCGCTTCCATGGGAGTGCGGCGCTCTCTGGAGGTCTGGTGTGGAGGTGGACCGTGTCGCAGCCAAGCGCGTCTAGTGCCGAGCGCGAAGGACACCCATGCCGACTAGGATCGGATCGACGTGTCGGAGAACGTTGAACTTGTCAGGAGGAGCTTTGAGGCGATGAGCGCCTGGGATGTCGACGCGCTCCTCCGACTGTATGACCCGGATGTGGAGTTCCTGCCGCTGACGGGGACCCGCGTCGAGAGCGGCGGATACCGGGGTCATGAGGGCGTTCGTGCGTACTTCGCAGAGGCCCGGGACCTCTGGGATGTACTGCAACCCGAGGGTCAGGAGTTCAGGGACCTCGGCGACTGCGTCCTGGTGGCGGGGCGCTGCCGGGTCCGCGGTCGTTTCAGCGGAGCCGAGAGCCATCCGCCGTGTGCCTGGGTGATCGGCGTGCGTGACGGCACGATCGTGTCTCACAGGACATGCGTGACGTACGACGAAGCGTGCCAGGCGAGTGGCGTCGAGCCGGCGGCGGACCACGCGGGCTGACGTAGCGCCGGGCCTTCGGCCCGGCCAGGGATCGGTGAGTCGCCTCGCTCGGGGCGGTGGCAGCGGGCGGCGGAGCAGCGGCTCGGACGCGCAGAACTACGACGCGCTGAAGGTGCTGCGCCCTCCAGGGACTTGGTCGGCGCCGCGGCAACATTGTCGCCCGTCGTGCGGCTCATTCGGTGACGGTCGCGAGTCGTGAACGTGATGTCTGTGGGCGTGCCGGGCCACCCGGTGATCGCTACCCTCGTCCTACGCGTCGAGCGTCCGTTCGACCACAGCAGTGCTCCGCGTTCCGCAGTCGTTGCCTTCGAGCACCCTCCGCGTCCGCAGTGCACATATCCCGGAGGGGGACAAAGATGGCTACAGGAACCGTAAAGTGGTTCAGCGACGACAAGGGCTTCGGGTTCATCACACCGGATGACCCCGGCAAGGACCTGTTCGTGCACCACACGGCGATCCAGGGCAGCGGCTTCAGGTCGCTGATCGAGGGCGCGAAGGTGAGCTACGACGCCGAGCAGGGCACCAAGGGCCCCGCTGCGGCGAACGTCCAGCAGCTCTAAGCCCCGCCCTACGTAGACGAGCGATCGGCGGCCCGCACGCGGGCCGCCGTTCTCACGTCCACGGCCCGAAGCCTCACAGACAGGAGGACACGCATGGCCTCAACCAACAAGCGAAAGACCACGATGGCGAAGCTCAACCGTGAGCGCAGGCTCGCCGAGCGTCGGCTCGAGAAGCAGGCGAAGAAGGACGCGAGGAAGCGCGCGGCTGCCGAGCAGCGCGAGCTGGCCGGCGACAGCTAGCCCGGAGGACCGCACGGGCCAGGGCCGGTTCGGGACCGTCAGATCAGCCCGGCCGACGGTCCCAGCGAGCCGGGCTGGGCCCCCGCGTGCGCGGCCCGGCGTGCGTGACTCGCTCGCGCCTCGCCCCCTCGCCCGCCGACCGCCTGAGCGGCCGCTCGCGGAGCTCGCGCGCGACCGCTTCCACCAGCCGCTCGTCGTCCCGCACTTGACCGTCGGTCACGGCCTCGATCAGGCTGCGCTTGCGCTCGAGCACCTCGGCCATCGTCTCATCGATCGTGTTCGGCGCCAGCAGGTACCACGCCGTGACCGCGTCGCGCTGACCGATCCGATGTAGCCGGTCCTCCGCCTGGTCGTGGCGGGCCGGGGTCCAGTCGAGCTCGAGGAACGCGACGTTCGACGCGCGCGTCAGCGTAATTCCCTGCGACGCCGCGCGCAGCGAGCACACGATGACTTGCGGGCCGTGTTCGCGCTGGAAGGCGTCGACTGCGGCCTGCCGAGCCGGGGCCGAGTCCGAACCGAGGATGTGCGCGGCAAACGGGAACCGATCCATCAGCGCCTGCTGGATTGCGATGTGCTCGGCGAAGACGACGAGCGGCTCGCCCGAAGCGAGGAAGTCGTCGATCCAGGCGAGCGCCGTCCGCAGCTTCCCGGTAGCCGCGAGCTGGCGCAGGTGGTTCAGCCGCACGAGCTGCTCCGAGCGCAGCGCCGCTGCCACCTTCGCGTCGAGCGTGCGCAGGTCGAGCGGCAGCGTCTGCAGCCAGGCGATCACGTCCTTCTCCGCCAGCCGGTACTCGCTCTCGTTCGCAAGCAGCAGTGGCACCGTGTCGTGGCGCTTGGCCGGCAGCTGCGGCAGCACCTGCTTCTTCGTCCGCCGCACGTAGCCGATCGCGCGCAGGTTCCAGTGCAGGCGGTCGTCGGTCCCCGCCGACGCGAACCGCC
>JACVRW010000149.1 GCA_014534235.1 Thermoleophilaceae bacterium
AGGGACTCCCGGTACTCGGACCACGAGATCAGCGCCACCGCGCCGCCGCCGACGCCGTTGAACAGCGCCACCATCTGCGGCATCGCGGTCATCTTCACGTTGCGCGCGGCGGGGATCCCCACCGCCGTGCCTACGACCACCCCGATCGCGATCAGGCCGTAGTCGCCCACCTCCTCGATCAGCAGGGTGGCGGCGACGGCGAACGCCATGCCGACGGCGGCCAGCGCGTTCCCGCGCCGCGCCGTGCGGGGGTGGTTGAGCAGGCGCAGTCCGATGATGAAGCAGATGAACGCGACGATGTAGAGCACCCTGATGAAGTCCGGGTCCTGCAGGAACGTCGCGATCGGAGGCATGGTCAGGCCGCCTTCCGCTCCGGGGCCGGCTCCGCCGCGTCCGCGGCCCGCGCCTCGCCGGCGGCGAGCTCGCCGCGCTCCGCCTCCCTGGGGGCGGGCCGGCGCCTGAACATCTCGAGCATGCGGTCGGTGACGAGGAAGCCGCCGACCACGTTGATCGTGCCGAACACGATCGCGATCAGCAGCAGGAGCTCGGTGAGGAAGCCCTCGGCGGGGCCGATCAGCAGCAATCCGCCGAGCAGCACGATGCCGTGGATGGCGTTCGTCGCCGACATCAGCGGCGTGTGCAGCGTGTTCGGGACCTTCGAGATCACCTCGAAGCCGACAAACGCGGCCAGCACCAGGATCGTCAACTCGGTGAGGAGGTCCATTACGCCGCGGTCGCCGCCTCCGCTGCCTCCCTGGCGCCCTCGTGCACGATCTCCCCGCCGCGCGTGATGCAGGACTCGGCGAGCACCTCGTCGTCGAAGTCCAGGGAGAGCTCGCCGTCGGCGACCATCAGGTCGAGGAGCGCCTGCACGTTCCGTGCGTAGAGGCTCGAGGCGTGGTCGGCCATGCTCGAGGCGAGCCCCAGCGGGCCGACGATCGTCACCTCCTCGCGCACCACCGTCTCCCCCGGCTCGGTCAGCTCGCAGTTGCCGCCGCTCTCGGCCGCGAGGTCAACGATCACAGAGCCCGGCTTCATGTTCAGGACGGCCCGCTCGGTGACCAGCAGCGGGGCGGGCCGGCCGGGGACAGCGGCCGTGCTGATCACGGCGTCCATCTCGCCGATGGCCTCAGCCAGGAGCTCCCGCTGGCGCTGCTGCTCTTCCTCGGTCAGGGGCCGCGCGTAGCCGCCGGCCGCCTCGGCGTCCTCGAGGCCCATGTCGAGCTCGAGAAAGCGGGCGCCCAGCGACTCGATCTGCTCCTTTACCGCCGACCGCACGTCGAACGCCTGCACCACCGCCCCGAGCCGGCGCGCGGTGGCGATCGCCTGTAGCCCGGCCACCCCCGCCCCCAGGACGAGCACCTTCGCCGGCCGCACCGTCCCGGCCGCGGTGGTGAGCATCGGGAAGAACCGCGGCAGCTCGCGCGCCGCGATCAGCGCCGCCACGTAGCCGGTGACGGTGGCCTGGGAGGAAAGCGCGTCCATCGACTGCGCCCTGGTGATCCTCGGGATCGCCTCCATGGCGAAGCTCGTCACGCCGGCGTCGGCGAGTCTCCGCACGGTGTCCGCTGCGGTCATCGGCTGGAGGAATCCGACCAGGACGCCGCCCTCCCGCAAGCGCCCGATCTCATCAGCGCTGGGCGGCGACACCTTGGCCACCACGTCGCCGGAGAAGCCGTCGCCGATGTGAGCTCCCGCCGCCACGTAGGCCTCGTCGGAACGGTGCGCGCCGGAGCCCGCGCCCGACTCTACGACGGTCTCGATCCCGCTCTTTGCGAGGCGACTCACGAGCTGCGGGACGAGCGCGACCCGGCGCTCCCCCGGGGCGGTTTCCTTGGGTACGGAGACTCTCATGGGCCCCCCGGCCACGTCCCGGGGAGCCGCCATGCTAGATCATCCGTCTCGCTTCCGGGAAGGCGGGGACCGCCCGCAAATGGCGAAACCTGAAGCGAAGCTATGGGTTCTTGGTCTCAAGTGGTTCGAAATACCCGAGCGAAGCGACGGGATATGAGATCCCAAGCGAAGCGGCCGGGTTTCCGGGGTGTTCGACCACTCCGGCACGGAGGCTAGACTCGGGGCTGCTTCCCCGGTGATGGAAGAGAAGACCGTCGAGAAGCTCGATCGCGTGGTCGTCCGCTTTGCGGGGGACTCCGGCGATGGCATGCAGCTGACCGGCAGCCGGTTCACGGATGCCACCGCGGTTGTCGGGAACGACCTCGCCACCCTGCCGGACTTCCCCGCTGAGATCCGCGCGCCCGCCGGCACGCCGCACGGCGTATCGGCGTTCCAGATCCACTTCGCCTCGCGGGACATCCTGACGCCCGGCGACAGCCCAAACGTGCTGGTGGCGATGAACCCGGCGGCGCTCATAACGCAGGTGGGGTCGCTCGACAAGGGCGGCACTGTGATCGTCAACGAGGACGGCTTCACGGATCACAACCTACGGAAGGCGGGGTACACGACGAACCCCCTCGAGGATGGGTCGCTCGACGACTACCAGGTGTTCCGCGTTCCCATGACCTCGATGACGGTGCGCGCCACGGAGCACATCGAGGGCATCTCGTCCAAGGACGCCGCCCGCTGCAAGAACCTCTTCGCGCTCGGGCTCGTCAGCTGGATGTACGGCCGGCCCACCGAGCCGTCCGTTCACTGGATCGAGAGGAAGTTCGCCGACAAGCCGCAGCTGCGCGACGCGAACCTTGCCGCGTTCCGCGCGGGCTACAACTTCGGCGAGACCGCCGAGCTCCTGGCAGTGCACTACGAGGTTGAGCCGGCGCCCGCGCCGCCCGGCACATACCGCAACATCAACGGCACCCAGGCGCTCGCCTGCGGGCTCATTGCGGCGAGCGTCCAGTCCGGCCTCCAGCTGTTCTACGCGAGCTACCCGATCACGCCGGCGTCCGAGCTCCTCCACGCGCTCTCCCGCTACCGCAGGCTCGGGGTGCGGACGGTTCAGGGCGAGGACGAGATCGCCGCGGCCAACATGTCACTCGGCGCCTCCTTCGCCGGCCACCTCGGCGTGACCGCCACGAGCGGTCCGGGAATGGACCTGAAGGCCGAGACGATCGGGCTCGCGGTGGCGCTCGAGCTTCCGCTCGTGGTGATCGACGTCCAGCGCGCCGGGCCCTCGACCGGAATGCCCACGAAGACCGAGGCAGCCGACCTCCTGATGGCGCTCTACGGCCGCCATGGCGAGTCGCCTCTGCCCGTGGTCGCCCCGCGGACGCCGGCGGACTGCTTCGACATGGCGATCGAGGCGGCGCGGATCGCGATCACCCACCGCACGCCCGTGATCCTCCTCTCGGACACGTTTCTCGCGAACTCGTCGGAGCCGTGGCGCCTGCCCGACGTCTCCTCGCTGCCGACGATCGACCCCAACTTCGCCACCGACCCATCGGGGTTCTTCCCGTACGCGCGCGACGAGCACCTGGCCCGGCCGTGGGCGGTCCCGGGCACGCCGGGCCTGCGCCACCGCATCGGCGGCCTGGAGAAGGAGGACGTGACCGGAAACATCTCCTACGACCCGGCCAATCACGACCACATGACTCGGCTGCGCGCGGAGCGCGTCGAGCGCGTGGCGGTGCCGGACATCGAGGTGGACGATCCGGACGGGGACGCCTCGCTCCTCGTGGTCGGCTGGGGCTCGAGCTACGGGGCGATACAGGGCGCCGCGCGGCGGGTGCGCCGCGAGCGAGGCGTGAAGGTCGCCACCGCCCACATCCGCCACCTGTACCCGCTGCCGGGGAACACCGGCGAGGTGCTTCGCTCCTACGAGCGGGTCCTCGTCCCGGAGATGAACCTGGGCCAGCTCGTCAAGGTGCTGCGGGCGGAGTTCCTCGTGGATCTCGAGAGCTACACGAAAATCGACGGCCTGCCGATCCTCACCCGCGACATGATGGAGCAAATCCTGACCCGCGTCTCCTCGAGCAACGGGGGCGGCAGATGAAGCGAAACGGCCACAGCAGCAACGGTGGCGACGTCCTCAAGCTGACCAAGGCGGACTTCTCCTCCGACCAGGAGACCCGCTGGTGCCCGGGGTGCGGCGACTACGCGGTCCTAGCGGCGGTCCAGTCATTCATGCCGGAGCTCGGCATCCCGCCGGACAGGATCGTGTTCGTCACGGGGATCGGGTGCGCCGGGCGCTTCGTCTACTACATGGACACCTACGGCATGCACGGCATCCACGGGCGCGCTCCGGCGCTGGCCACGGGCGTGGCCAGCTCGCGGCCCGACCTGTCGGTGTGGGTGGTCACGGGCGACGGCGACGCGCTCTCGATCGGCGGCAACCACCTGATCCACGCGCTGAGGCGCAACGTCCAGCTCAAGATCCTGCTGTTCAACAACCAGATCTACGGCCTCACGAAGGGCCAGTACTCGCCGACGAGCGAGGAGGGCAAGGTCACGAAGTCGACGCCGTTTGGCTCGCAGGACCACCCCTTCAACCCGGTGTCGCTCGCCCTCGGCGCCGAGGCGACCTTCGTCGCCCGCACGGTGGACACGGACAAGCCGCACATGGCGGAGACCCTGCGCGCGGCGGCTGCTCACGACGGGGCGGCGTTCGTCGAGATCTACCAGAACTGCAACGTCTTCAACGACGGCGCCTTCGACGCGCTCCGGGCCAAGGGCCAGAAGGAGCTGAACCAAATTCGGCTCGAGCACGGCCGGGCGATCCGCTTCGGCGCCGACGGCGAGCGCGGCGTAGCGCGCGGCCCCGACGGCAGGCTTCGGCTGGTCGACGTCGCCGACGTTGGAAAGGACGCCCTGCTCGTGCACGACGCCCACCGCCAGGAGCCCAGCCTCGCGTTTGAGCTGGCGCACCTCTCCGCCCGGCCCACGGGGCCCACGCCAATCGGGGTCTTCAGAAGCGTCTCCCGTCCGGTGTACGGTCAGGAGCTGGCCGTAGAGCTCGAGGAGGCGCGGTCTAAGGTGGGCCCCGAGGAGCTGGAAAAGGTCCTCCACGCGGGCGAGACCTGGACGGTCTCGTAGGCGGCGCCGCGCTCAGGCGGCCAGGTCGAGCAGCACCTCGGAAACGCCGGCGCCGGTGTGGCGCTCGTCGAGGTGGCGCGTCAGCCGCGCGAGCAGGCGGTGGGCCGGGACGTTGTCGCTCGCCATGGTCGCCGTGAAGCGGCGCACTCCGAGCTCGCGGGCGCGGGCGGCGAGCTCCCTCGCCAGGAGCGACCCAAGCCCGCGGCCCTGCCAGGGGTCCGCTACGACGATGGCCGCCTCAGCCGTCTCCGGGTCGGCGTGGAGGCGGATGAAGCGAGCGGCCGCGATCAAGCGGCGCACCGGGTCGCCGGGATACTCGGCGACCAACGCCACATGATCGCGGCCGTCCACCTCCGTGAGGTACCGCAGCTCCGCCCGGCTGAAGCTGCGCTTGGGTGTGAGGAAACGCCGCTGCACGCTCTCCGCGGAGAGGTGCCGAAGCCCGTTCTCCAGCATGCGCTTGTCGTCCGCGCGGATCGGCCGGATCAGGATCGGGGCTCCGTCTGGAAGGCGCCTGAGCACGCGCTCACTGTTGCGCGCGCGCGCCGGCCCTTGTGTGGGGTACGTCACGCTCGAGGTCGAGTTCCGTGCGGACGCCGAGGGCATGCAGGGCGTGGTTGGCGTCGTCCAGGTCGGCCGCGTCCAGCACCGCGGCAGCGAGCCGGGCGGCCGTGGCAAGCGCCACGCCCGGATCGAAGAAGTACGTGTTCGCCGCGTCGGGCGTGAGCTGCACGGTTCGGCGGCCGCCCCTGATCGTCGTCGCGCCCGACTCGCCCAGATAGGCCTTGAGCGCCATCGCGCTCGCCTCGGTCGGGACGACCCTGACCGCCTCCTCCAGCCGTCCGGCAATTGCCGGCGTCAACCCGGCCGGCGCGGGAACCGCGCGCCCGCCGGCGGCCCGCACCTTGTCGAGCCGCTCGAAGACCTCGGCCGGTGTCAGCTCGCCGTCGCAGCCGACCCCGAAGATGCCCGCGAGCACGGGCGGACCGTCCATCTCCTGCAACCTCGCAGCCGCTGCCAGCATGACCGCGTCGCACAGCGGGCTTCCGAGCCCGGGTTCGTCGCCGTGCGCGAGGACGTCCCCGCCCACGTCGATGAAGATCGCGAGATCGCACTCGAGGCGCCGCATGGCCAGATGGAGCCCGGCGGCGATCGTGGCGGGGCCGACCGTGGGGTCTACAAGCAGCGTCGGCTCGCCGAGCAGGCCGGCCATGCGGGACTCTGCGAAGAGCACCTTCGAGCCGGCCACGCTCGTCGCGGCCGAAGCGAGCAGCACGCCGAGCGCGAGACGGCGGGCGCCCTCGATCTCCTCCTCGGATCGCGGGCCGGGCCGCGGATCGATAGGGCGCCGCTCCCAGGTCGTCCCGCCTAGCACGGGCCTGGCCCCGTGCTCCAGCCTGCACAGCTCGGCCGTGGCCAGCGCGCCAACCACGTCGCCGCCCCCGCCGATCCCGAGGACGAGCGGACGGGATGCGGCCGCCATCAGCGCGCGGGCGTCGAGCCCCCGCGCGAGCCAGGCGGGTCGGGCCTCTCGCTCGATTGCGGCGCAGATCGCCAGCGCGTGGGCCGGTGCCGCGCCGACGCCGAGCACACCGTGCCGAGCCAGTAGGACACCGGGCCGCGGCCCCAGCGCGGCCACGGCGGCGCCCGCGATCTCCTCGGAGCCCGGCGGCGCCCACTCCGCGCTGTGCACCGCATCGCCTAGCGCCGAGGTGAAGAGCGGTTCACCGAGCGAGCTCCACGCGGTGGCGTAGCCGCTGTGGGTGTGCACGATCGCCCGCGCCTCCGGCCTTGCGGCATACACGGCGACGTGGACGCGGCGCTCGCTCGACGGCTTGCGCCAACCCG
>JACVRW010000021.1 GCA_014534235.1 Thermoleophilaceae bacterium
CTGGTAGGGAACGCGCGCGAGGTTGCGCATCATCGCGTAGAAGCCGGTGGCGAGCATGCGTTTGACTCGACTCTCGTCCCGGCCGATCCGCCGTGCGTAGACGACGTCGGCCTCCTGCTCCTCGGCCATCCGCAGCATCTCGGGGATCAGCTCTGGCGGATCCTGGAGGTCGGCGTGCATGAGGACAACGTACGAGCCGCGGGCGTGGTCCAGCCCCGCCGACATGGCGACCTCCATGCCGAAGTTGCGAGAGAGCTGGACGAGGACCACGCCCTCCTCGCCGCGCGCCCACCCCTCGATGATCTCAGCGGAGCGGTCGTCCGAGCCGTCGTCGACGTAGACCACCTCGTACGGCGCCGGCAGGGTCCCGAGCGACGATCGCAGTTGCCTGTGGAGCTCGGGAAGGACTTGCTCCTCGTCGTGGACCGGGACGACGACGGTGACCAGTGGCCCCGGGCGATCATTCCCTAGCGAGCGATGCATGCCATCCCGAGGGAGACCCCCGCGGGCAGGGAGACCCCGCGCTTGATGAGCGCGGCCTCCCCACGCACAGGAAGCTCGAGCCAGCGGTCGAGCGCGCCGGGCGAGAGATGTAGATCCGACCGCCCATTGCCGCTCGACGCGAGGCGCTGCAGCGTGCGAACAACGGCGACGGGCGGCAGCATCGTGCTGTAGAAGTAGGTGGAGACCGCGGGGCTCCAGCCGTGGCTCTCCACGCGCTCCCGTAGCAGGGGACGGGTGTAGCGGCGATAGTGATGCCACGAGCTGTCGTGTCGGCTCCAGAGCCAGCGATAGGCCGGCGCCGTGACGATGAGGCGCGCGCCGGGCCTGGCGACGCGTCTTAGCTCGGCAAGGGCGGCACCGTCGTCCGGGAGATGCTCGAGGACATCAGTCGCGAAGATGAGGTCGAAGCGGCCGCTCCCAAACGGGAGCTCCTCGATCGCCGCCTCGCGCACGCCGTTCAGCCCGCGGCGCTGGCAGAACTCGACCGCCTGGCGGGAGCGGTCCACGCCTTCGGCGGGGCCCAGGCGCCGGAACTCCATGAGATTCCGGCCGGTGCCGCATCCCGCATCGAGGATGCGCGGAGAAGCCGGTGGTTGCGCGCGGTGGATGAGGGCCCAGATGACCCGGCGGCGTGACCGGAACCACCAGTGACGGTCCTCCATGTCGTAGTGCTCCTGGTAGGTCCAGTCCTCCACGGGGGCCACCAGCGTAACGCCGGAACCGGGAGCGGGGCCGCACCCGAGCGGGTATCCTCGCGCGCCTCCGGTGCCCGCGTCGAAGGACTCCACCCCCGCAACCGCCGCGGCTTCTGGGGCAGACGCGGAGCCGGTGTCCGCGGTGACCACGCGGCCGGCCGCGGCCCGCCGGATGGCCGCGCGCGACCACGGACTCCGCCTGACTCGGTGGGCGCGCGCACACCCGGCGGCCGTGGCCGCGGTCCTCTACGCCGCCCTGTCCGTCGTGTTCGTGGGGCAGGGGTTGGTCCCCGGGAGAACGCTCTCCAGCTCGGACGGGCTATGGACCATGACGCCCTGGAGCTCCTCGAGACCACCTGAGGTGAAGCCGCTCGGTGCGAACTTCGAGCTCGCCGACGCGGTCGCCGTCTTCCAGCCCTTCTTCGAGTACACCCGGAGCGCGCTGGCCGACATTCCCCTGTGGAACCCGCACATCATGGGCGGACGTCCGTTTCTCGCCAACGCGCAGTCCGCCATCTTCTCGCCGTTCTCGCTGCCGGCCTACGCCCTCCCGCTGTCGAAGGCGTTGGCCGTCATGGCCGCGCTCAAGCTCTTCGTCGCCGCGTTCGGGACATATCTCCTCGGCCGGGCCCTGCGGATGCGCTTCGGCGGCGCGCTCTTGGCGGGTGTCGTGTTCGCCTTCGGGACCTTCTTCGTCGTCTGGCTCGCGTGGCCCCTCACGAACATCTTTC
Source organism: Thermoleophilaceae bacterium (assembly GCA_014534235.1). Classification (GTDB taxonomy): domain Bacteria; phylum Actinomycetota; class Thermoleophilia; order Solirubrobacterales; family Thermoleophilaceae; genus JACVRW01. The sequence continues at coordinate 1,931 of JACVRW010000021.1, forward strand.
CGCTGATCCCGTGGCTGCTGCTGCTGACCGAACTGGTGATACGGCGGCCCGACCCGCTGCCCGTGGCCGGGCTTGCGGGGCTCGTCGCCCTACAGTTCTTCGGCGGCCATCCGGAGACCTCGTTCCATGTCATGTTCGCGACGGTCGCGTACTTCGCCTTCCGCGTGCTCCTCGACTGGCGGCGAGGCGGCCGGCGGCAAGCCGCGCTCATACCTCGGACGGTCGCGTTCGCGGCCGCGCTCGCGCTCGGTACCGCAGTTGCCGCGCTGACGCTGCTGCCGCTCCTCGAGCTGCTGGCGGCGTCGGCGGACTACGAGCGCCGCCTCGATAGCGCGCCATCGTTCGCGCCGAGCAGGTTCCTGGGGGCGCTGTTCCTGAACGACTACTGGGGACGCCCAACCCAGACGCCGATCGCCGCATTCGTCAGCAATCGCGGCTACTACGCGGGCGGGATCACGCTCATGCTTGCCGCGGCGGCGCTCATCGGGCGGCCGACGATTACACGTATCGCGGTCGCATCCTTCGGGCTGTTCTGTCTCGCGCTGGCGCTGGGCTTCGAGCCGCTGGCACGCACAGTGGTCGAGCTCCCGGGGTTCCGGACGGCCCACAACGGCCGCCTGGTGATCTTCCTCCTATTCGCGCTGGCGCTGCTGGCCGGATGGGGGCTCGACGATCTCAGCCGCCGCAACCTCCCGGCCCGGGTGAGACGCCGCCTCGCGCTCGCGGCGGCGGTCATCTTCTGCGTGCCGATCGGATGGATGCTCGTCGCCGGCACGATCGACCTCGGGCGGGTTCGGCCCGCTCTGGAGGTCGCTTGGGGGTTCGGCGATCCGCCTTCCGCGACGTCGCCGATCGAAGCGGCCGGCGTCGCGCCGATCGTTCGCATGAACGCGTTGCTCCAGTGGCTGCCGCTGGCGGGCGCAGCGCTCGCGCTGATAGCGATACGCGTGGGCGTAGTGTCCTCGGCGCGCCGGCGGCTTCCCGTGGCGGCGTTCGTCGCCTTGGCGACGGCGGTGCTCGTCGTCGACCTGTTCCGCGCCAACATGGGATTCAACCCGGCGATCCCGATCGAGCATGCGGAGCAGCCGACCACGGGGGCCATCCGTTACCTGCAATCGAGAAGTCCGAACCGCTTCGTCGGCCTCGGCAAGCCCGGAGCGATCCAGCCGCTCGGGCCGGACGTCGCGATGAGGTACGGGCTCCATGACGCCCGCGGCTACGACTATCCGGTCGAGCGCCGGTTCGATCGGCTCTGGCGGGAGGCGGTCGGCCCCCGCGGCGACGTGATCCCGCCCACGACCGTGGCCCTACCCACCGCGCGGGCACTCCGGACCCTGAGCCTCCTGAGCGTTGCTGATGTGGTCCAGGACCCCGCCCGCCCGCCGCTGCGCCTGCCGGGCCTCCGCCTCGCGTACTCCGGACCGGATGCGCGGGTCTACCGCAACACCCGCGCGCTACCGCGTGTGTTCCTGGTGGACCGGCAGCGACCCGTCGACGGCGAGGAGGCCGCTCTAGCGGCGGTTAGCGGCTCCGGCGTGGACACGCGCCGGGTCGCGGTGGTGGAGGGACGGCTGCCGGGGCTTCCCGAGGACCGAGGCGCGCCCGTGTCCACGGGCGATCCGGGGCCCGCACGCCTGATCGCCTACGAGCGAGAGCGGGTGGTGGCGCGCGCGATCACGCGGCGACCGGCGCTGCTGGTTCTGACCGACGTTCATTACCCCGGCTGGAACGCGTGGGTCGACGGGCGCAGCGTCCCGCTCGAACGCGTGGACTACCTGCTGCGCGGGCTCCTCCTCTCGCCGGGCTCGCACACGGTCGAGCTGCGTTATCAGCCGGCGACCTGGCGGGTGGGGTGGATCGTGAGCCTCCTGGGCGTCGTGGGTCTGGCCTGCCTCGCGCTCGCGGGTCTTCGCGGCCACCGTGCGCTGGGGCGGGCCAGCCGGTGAGCCGCCTGCTCCACCGCGGCGTCGCTGCCTTACGCCGCCGGCCGGCTCTGGCAGCCGCGCTGCTCTACGCCGTGCTCGCGATGCTCATGGTCGGTCCGGCCCTGCTGCCCGGGAAGACCCTGTCGAACTCGGACATGACCTGGTTCCAGCCGCCCTGGGTTGGCGTGAAGCCCGCCGAGCTCGAGATGCCGACCAACACGGAGCTCGGAGACGCTCCCGGACAGCTTCAGCCGTTCCTCGGCTACGCGGCCGACCGCGTGCCCGACGTTCCCCTGTGGAACCCCCACATCGTCGGTGGACGCCCCTTCCTGGCGAACGCCCAGTCCGCGCTCTTCTCCCCCTACTCCGCGCCGGCCTACGTGCTTCCGTTCTGGACCGCGCTGAGCTGGATCGGGGTGCTGAAGCTCTGGGTCTCGGCGTTCGGCATGTTCCTCCTCGGGCGAGCGCTCGGAATGCGGTTCGGGGGAGCGCTCATGGCCGGGGTCGTCTACGCGTTCAGCCTATGGATGGTCACGTGGCTGTCCTACCCGCACATGAGCGTCTGGTCGTGGATACCCTGGATGCTCCTGCTGACCGACCGACTCGTGCGGCGACCGGACGTCCTGTCCGGAGCGGGTCTCGCCGCTGTGATCGCCGCTCAGTTGCTTGGCGGCCATCCGGAGTCGAGCTTCCACGCGCTCGTGGCCACGCTCGCGTTCCTCGTGCTGCGCTTGGTGCAGAGGCGCCGAACGGCCGGGCCGGCATCCTCCGTGGGTAGGACGGTCCTTGCGTTTGCAGCGGCCGGGATCGGCGGGTTCGCGCTCGCGGCTCTGACAATCGTCCCGTTTGCGGAGCTCCTATGGAACTCGGCGGACCTCCACGACCGGATGGGGGATGCGGTCGACAAGCAGCCCATCCTCCGCGACTTCGCCCTCGGGATCTTCCTGCCCGACTACTGGGGGCGGGCCACGGCGACGCCTATCAAGCTGTTCGTCCTCGATCGCGCCCTTTACGTTGGGGCGCTTCCGCTGATGCTCGCGGCGGCGGCGCTGATCATCCGGCCCTCGCTCGAGCGTGTGGGCGTCGCGCTGTTCGGCGGGCTCTGGCTCGCGGTCCTGTTCGGAATCGCCCCCTTCCTGCATATCGTCACGCGCCTACCGGTCTTCTCCTCGGGCCACAACAGCAGGCTCGCCGTCCTCTACGTGCTCGCCGTGGCGCTGCTCGCCGGCTGGGGCCTCGACGATCTGACAACGGGACGGTGGCGCGCCCCGCGTCGCCGGCTCGTGCTCGCCGTCGCCGCCGCCCTGGTAGCGGTGCCCGCGCTCTTCGTGCTCGGCGCGGGCCGCACCAGCCTGAGCGCATTCGGCGACGCGCTCGAGGTCGCCTGGGGGTTCGCCACGCCCCCCGGCGCCGGCATCGGGGACACCGGCGGGCGAAACTGCGTTGAGCCGTGCCTCGAGGCGGGCGACGTGATCCGCCTGGCGTCGCTGCTCGGCTGGCTCGCCGTCGCGGCCGCAGGGCTCTGCGTGGTTGCGCTTCGCCTGCGGCGCCGGCTCGGCGCCGCGGCGTTCGCGGCCATCGCCGTGGCGCTCGTGTGCGTGGACCTCTTCCACGCCGGCATGGGCTACAACCCGGCGATAGACCGGGACGTGGCGACGCAGCCTGCGACTGGCGCGATCCGCCTGCTCGAGCGCAACAAGCCGTCGCGCTTCGTCAGCATGGAGCACGTCCCCCAGAACATCATTCCCATGCGCTTCGGGCTCTACGAGGCACGCGGGTACGACCTGCCGATCATGCGCCGGTACGACCGTCTTTGGCGGCGGGAGATCTCGCCCGAGTCCGCCTCCGTCGCGGAGGGGCTGCTGGACATTCCCCTCACCGTCAGGGAGCTCACGCCTCGCGCGCTGCGATCCCTGCGGCTCCTCGGTGTAACGCACGTTTTGCAGCCCAGGACCTACCCCTCGCTGGACCTGCCCGGGATGCGGCTCGTCTATGACGGCCCCGACGCACGCGTGTACCGGGTCGAGGGCGCCCTATCCCGAGCCTTCGTCGTGCCAGCGCAGCGCGTGGTCAGCGGCGGTGGGGCTGCGCTCGACGCCGTTACGGAGCCCGATTTCGACGGGCGCGCGGTGGGCGTGACGGAAGAGCGTGTGCCCGGCGTGCCGGTGGAAGGGGAGGCGGGACCGACTCCGGGCGGCTCTGCAGAGATCACGCGCTACGCGGCCGAACGCGTCGATGTGCGCGCTCGCAGCCCTGGGCCGGGGCTGCTCGTCCTCGGCGACAACTACTACCCGGGCTGGACCGCGGAGGTGGACGGCCGGCCCGCGGCGATCGCGCGCGTCGACTACCTCTTCCGCGGCGTCCGGATCGGCCCCGGAAGCCACATGATCACTTTCCGATATGAGCCGCTTACCTGGACGATCGGTTGGATCGTCACGTCCGTTTCCGCCGTGTTGCTCGCGGTGGCGGTGGCCGTCGGCGCCAGGCGCCGGCGCCGAGGAGCCCCTCCGGCGGCGGCGACCCCCGACGAGCCGGAACCCGCTGCGGGGGCCGTGCCCGCGCGCCACTGAGCCGGAGCACCGCGTCGAGCGCCGGAGCGCCTCACACGAGGTCGCGTGCCTTCGATGGGGTGGCCACTGCCGAGGCGGCGTCGATCCCGGCGCGCTCTTCCTGTCGTTCCCTTGCGGGCCACCTACCACCCACCGCGTGAAGGACGGCGACCCCGTAGCAGGCGGCCGCCACCAGCGTCGCCGTCGTAAAGCCTGCGGTTATGGCCACGACGATGGCCAGCACCGAAGCCAGCACGGACGTGACTCCATTGATGCCCCACGCCCACGGGACGCTGCCCGGGTGGAGGGCGGCGAGCCGGCGCAAGCCGATTGGCATCGCCATCCCCAGGGTGAGGCCGAACGGGCCGAGTATGACCGCCGTGATGGCGATCCGCGCGCCGAAGGGCAGATCGATCAGGTCTCGCAGCAGCGGCGGCAAGGCGAAGGCGGACGCGATCATGAGCGCCACGGAGACGACCAGCGCCGCGGACAGAATCTCGCGGGGACGCTTCGAGCGGCCCGACAGCGCGGCGCCCACGCCGGTGAAGGCGAGGAGCCCGGCGAGGACGACCGAGAGCGAGTAGGTCGGGAAGCCGAGAAACAGCACGAACCGCTGAATCAGCGTTACCTCGAGCACCAGGAAGCCGAGGCCGATCGCGGCGAAGAATACGAGCGAGCTGATCGGGGGCCGGGCGGACCGGGCGACCAGGAGCAGCGGCAGGAGGAATGCCAGCGCGCAGAGGCCGACGAGGATGCAGAGGGCGATCAGGAGAACGGTGAACGGCTTGACCGTGAAGATGTAGCCCGCCGGGGTCGCGCGCCAGACATCCCGCAGCCGCTCGAAGTTCAGGAAGAAGGGCTTGTCGTCGGTGGGTGGGCACACGTCCACCCGGTACGAGCGACAGAAGCTGTCGAGGCGCGTGGCCCGCGCGAGCGCCGACCACTCCGCGAAGTAGGGCCCGCCCGGGGCGAAGGCCAGTCCGTCGCCACGATCCTCCGCCAGCCGCCGTATCCGGGCGAGCTCCGCCCGTGTCCATGGCGTCAGCCGCGACAGCACCGTTCCGAACCGCGCGTTGCTCAGGTTGTCGCGTCCGAGCAGAACGACCACGTGGCGCGCCGGATCCGGTACGCCGCGCTCCTCGAGGGCGGCGAGTGTCAGCACCGTCGCGCGCAGGGCCTCATCGCCCACCAGCCGGGTGAGCCGCGAGACGTTCAGGATCCCACCCGGCGCGAGATGGTCGTAGTACTCCTGGAAGGCCTCGACGGTGTACAGGTTGTTCTCGGTCAGCGCCGCCCCAATCGCGGCGTTGCCGCTCAGCGTGTTGGTGAAGCCAATGTGGATCACCTGGTAGCGCGTGTCGTCTTCCGCGAGCGTGGAGCGCCCGTCACCTATGCGCACGTGCACGCGAGGCAAGCTGTACGGGGCCCCGAACTCCTGCCCAAGGTCCCGGTCGACGACCGTGCGGATCGCGCCGTTTAGCTCGACGACTTCGACTCGTCGCTCGCCGGATGAGAGCGCGTTGTAGATGTCGCGGCCGCCGCCGCCGCCGATGATCAGAACCCTCCCGCGTGGCGCCATGGCGAAACCCACGCTCTGCGGGCCGAGCCTTAGGCGTCGCCAGTCGGGGAGGGGCTCGCCGCGGCGGTGACGAGGCACCGTGGCGAAGTCGCGGTCGTACGTCACGATGCCGAAGTCAGGGCTACCCGTTGACGGATACCCAACGACCCGGCTGAGCGGCGTCCACCGGTCGGCGACGTTGGGGGCCTCGAGGGCAGTTGGCAGGTAGTAGACGGACGTGACGGCGGCAAGCATGATGCTGATTGCCGCCAGCGCAATCGCGCCGACGGCGATGCGCCGCCGCCGGGGGCGGGAGGCAACCAGGACGGCCGCCACGGCCGCCACCAACCCAAGTGCGACCAGGATCGTCGGCGCCGTCAGTCGCCACATCATCGGGACGATCACGAGCGCACCCGCGCCGGCCCCAACCAGATCGTAGGCGTACACCCGGTGGATCGACGCCGTGTAGCGAGTGACGACGAGCGTGATGACCATGCCGGCGAGGAAGAAGGGCGTCGCCGACAGCAGGGACGCGGCCGTGAGCGTAAGCGTGAACTGCACCGTGACCGAGTTCTCGAACGTGTAATCGAGCTTCACGAGCGCGGCTGGGATCACAACGAGGGACAGCGCGAGCGCGGCACACCACGCCCGAAGCGACGCGCCCCGTCGGGGCGGCTCGAACCAGCGGGGCCGCAGGTAGACGAGCATCGCCGCCGCGCCCGTCCCCACGAGGGCGAGCGAGATCACCAGGAACCCGAAGTGGTAGAAGAGCGCCGCGGAGAAGACGCGCGTCACCGCGACCTGCAGCCCGAGCGCGATTCCGGCGACCAGCGCGACGGCCAGTAGGACACGGGGCGTCGGGCGCGCGGCCATGGAGGGGGGGAACGTACAGCAACGCCTCCCGACGGCGTGCAGCTCGAGCCGCCGGCTCGCTCAGCCCCGCCCGCGAGGTCCGCGCCCAACCGCCACCAGGTCCAGGCAGCGCGAGAGGTTGCCGCGCCGGAGCTCGAAATCCTCCGGAGTGATGGTGGCCGCACGCGGATCGTTCCGCCGCCGTGAGCGCGTCAGCGTGAGGTCGTACAGGCGCTGGCGAACCCGCCGCGGCACCGCCCGGCGCAGCCGCAGCGGATCACGCATGAGGAGCCGGTCGAGCCGCCGACGCTCCTCGGCGACGAGCTGCAGATAGCGAGGCGAGCCGAAGAGGCCGTAGACCTGCACGTCCGCAAAGTGGGGGGCACATAGCGCCTCGAGCTCGTCGGCGTCGAACTCCACGTAGTGGTAGGGATCGATGATCTCGTCCCGACGGGCGAAGGTGAGCCGGTTGGGTGTTACGAACACCGCGCGCCCATCGGGCTCGAGCACGCGGGTCACCTCAGGCAGGACCCGGTCCGGGTTGGGCACGTGCTCGATCGACTGCACCGCCACGACGGAAGCGAAACTGCGGTCGGGGAAGGGCAGCTCGCGCATGTCGGCCACCACCGTCTCGCGCTCCTGTCCCGCCAGCGCGGTGGCGTCTATGTCCACACCCACGGTCTCGCGTGGGGCGAGGTGGTGGTAGGAGTGCCCGATGCCCGCGCCGAGATCGAGCACCGGGCCGGGCCCCAGAAAGCGGGCGGCGTGGATGTAGGCGGCTACGTGCCGCTGCCACGTGGGGTTGAAGCCTCCTGACCGCGTGGTTACGCGCTCGCCGGTGACAGGCATGGCTGCTTCCGGGCCTCGACGTAGATGCTCCCCCCTCGCCGCATCGCGACCTCCAGAGCGGCGAGTGCAGCGGCGGCCGGCAGCAGTGTGGCCGCCGCCGCGAGCGTCGCCGCGCGCGCGCCGCCGCGTAGTCCGGTTCGACGCGCCGAGGGCCGCCGGATCGCGTCGTAGAGCTCGGGCCGCCCGGGCAGGAGGTGGACGAGGCCGTGCAACCAGCCGAAGAGGACCTGGCCTGCGCGGACGTGACTCAGTCGCTCGACACGGAGCCCCACGGCCTCCAACCGCCCGAGCAGAGCCGATGCAGGGAGGTGGACGAGGTGGCGAGGGAGATCCAAGGCAAGCCAGGCATCGCCAAACGCCCGCGCCTGCAAGCTCGCGGAGTTGGGGATGGCGATGACGATGACGCCCGCGGGCAGGAGCAGCTTGTAGGCGCGGGCAAGCGCTGCTCCCGGCGCGCGCAGGTGCTCGAGTGAGTGCCAGAAGACCACGGCGGCGAAGCGCCCGTCGAGCTCGTCGAGTTCGAGCGTGCGAACGTCTGGCCGGGCCGAGGTGCGCTCTAGCCCGAGCGCTTCGCGCCCGCGCCGCTGAAGAGCATCGAGCAGGGCGCCGTCTCCCGCGCCAACGTCCAGCACCGCGCCCGGCGGGGCGATCCTGTCCAGGCGCCGCGCGAGCAAACCGCGCGTGCGGTGCAGGAGCCAGTCGCCGGGTCCCGCGAAGCGGCCGGACGGCGGCCGGTACCAATCGGCGTAGGCCCGATCGAGCTCCGCCTGATCGGGCCAGGGGTCGGTAGTCGCCGCTCCGCAGGATCGGCAGCGGCGACGCCCGTGGAGGCGCTCGGAGTCGTCGTCGAAGGCCATTCCGCACCAGGCGCAGTGCGCCGGCGAGGAGATCATGTGGCTCGGCGCGGCCGTGCTCATGGCTCGAACTTGCGCGAGCGGAGGATGCCGTTGCGATGCAGCAGCAGCCGTGCGCCGGCCCACAACGTCTTCAGCCCGTAGACCACCGAGGCGCGGAACGAGATCGACGAGGCGTCGTCGAAGTAGCGCGACCGCGCGGGCACCTCGGCGATGCGGAAGCCGAAGTGCGCCGCCTGCATGAGCATCTCGGAGTCGAAGGAGAAGTCGAGCGCGTCCCGGAGGAAGGGCACCTCCAGCAGGAGGCGCCGCGAGTACGCGCGGTAGCCGGTGTGCATCTCCGAGAGCTGCGTCCCGAGCAGCCGGTTCTCCACCGAGGTGAGCCCGCGGTTGGCCACGTACTTCCAGCGCGGCATGCCCTCGGCGAGCGCCATGCCGGGCTCGGCCAGCCGTGAGCCGAGCACCAGGTCCGCCTCGCCTCGAAGGATCGGCGTGACCATCTGTGGAATGAGGCTTGGCTCGTACTGCCCGTCGGGGTGCAGCATGACCACGATGTCCGCGCCACGCTGAAGCGCCTCGAGGTAGCAGGTCTTCTGGTTCCCGCCGTAGCCGACGTTGTGCGGGTGCCATACCAGGTGGGCCGGCAGGCCGCGGGCCAGCTCGACCGTGTTGTCGGTGGAGTTGTCGTCCACGAGGATGATCTCGTCCACCCAGTCGAACGGAATCGCGGCGACGGTCGCGTTCAGCGTGCGGGCCGCGTTGAGGGCCGGCATGACGACGACGATCTTCGCGTCGGCGCGCTCCACTAGCCGGATCCTATGGCGCGTAGACTCGGAAGGCCGGGTCTTGGAAATCCGGTCCCCGGCCGGACAGGCAGCGGCCCGACGTGTAGGACCTCACGCCCAGAAACCCGCGCAGGAAGCCGGGATGGGTCACCACGACGGGGGTTCGCGAGATCCTCCGCCGAACCCGCGCGCATCCCGTGGTCCGCGGCAGCAGCTCGAGGCGGTTTGTGAAGTGATCTCCGGCGAGCGGTGCCAGCAGCGTCCGCGAGATGAACGCTATGTCGCGGTCGCCCTCCCGGAACCAGGGCTGAGCCGCAAACCAGCCAACGACGCGTGGAGCTAGGGCGCTCGTGCCCGCCACCTGGGCGTGTCGAGCTACAAAGCCGTCGGCGGCTGGGGCAAGGGCCGCACCTACCGCGACGGCGGCCGCGACCGCGAGGGCGCCCATCGGGGCGTCTCTCAACCTTGCGTCTGTTCGATCCGCCATTCGCGAGACGACGGTCGCCGCGGCCACGACGAGCGCTCCGGCAGTGCCCCCCACGACGAGCGCCCACGGCGGCGGCGTGTACGGAGCGGGGACGCGCGCTGTCGCGACGACGCTCCAGGCCGCCGCCGCCGCCAGCAGCCAGGTCGCGGCTATCCCAAAGCGGGCGGGCGCCCGCGCGGCCAGTGCGACGGCGACCATCGCCGCGAAGGCCGCCGGCAGGATGTATCGGACCGTCGAGATCGGCCAGCCGCTGCCGAGCAGTTGGCCGGGGGCCGTCTGCTCGCCGGTCCCGGGAGCGATGGACCAGAGGAACATCCCCAGCACGGAGATGGCTCCGGCCGCAATGAGCGCACGGCGGAGCCGGCGCCCGCGTACCAGCGGGGCCGCGGCGAGCACCACGACGGCTCCGAGGAGAAGCAGCCAGATACCTCCCAGTCGGGCCGTGTAGTCCCCTAAACGTCCATCGAGCGTCTCGAGCGGACGGTCGGCGAAGCGCGTGTCGATGAGGTTTAGGAATGCTGGACCGGGATCGCCCCATGGCGTGGACGCGAACGGCCAGAACGGCGAGCCGTGATCGATGAGGTTGCGCGCGTACCAGATCCCGCCCACGGCGAACGCGGCGACCAGAGAGACGGCAAGCCACCGCGCGGGCGGTGGCGCGCGCCTCCGGGCGAGGACGACACCTACGGCTAGGGCGGCGGCGACCATTCCCGCGGAGGTGGTCTTCGTCCCGAGCGCGAGCCCGCCCGACACGATCGCCGGCACGAGCAGCGCCGGCCGGCGGCCGGCCCCCGTGGCTAGGGCTGCCGTGCACGCGACCCACGCGAGCGTAGGTAGGTCGGTCTGGGGCTCATTGAGCTGACGCGTCACGACCGGCGGGGTGACGAGGGCCGTCGTGGCAAGCGCCGCGGCGCGTGCGGGAACCGCGAGGTTGCGCAGAGTGAGCCAGCTCGCGAGCATCAGGACAACGAGCATTACCGGGTTCCACAGCGAGAGCGGGACCCAGCTCCGCGCGATCCCGGCCGCCCACGTGAGCGCGACCTCGTCCGTCAGTGGGTAGTTGCCATAGGGGAGGTCGTAGCTCAGCGCGAGGATCGATCCCGGTCGGCCGTTCGCGATCCAGCCGGCGACCTCGGCGTAGTGGTAGACGGACCCGTCGAAACCGATCGACGGGTTCCCGAGCTGCCAGATCACCCAGGCGGCGAAGGAGCCGATGAGCGCGCCCGCCGCGAGCCGCCAGGGGGGGCCGAGCCTGCGCCACCACACTGAAACCTCTCCGACGACCGAGGTCCTCGGTGTTGGAAGCAACGCCAGCGCCGCGATCCATGTAAGAGCGGCCGCCGCGCTGAGCGCAACGGCGTTCGCGCCAAGCCCTAGCAGACCGAGCGCGAGCGCCTCGAGCACCGCGGCCGCAACGCCGAACACGATGGCGACGACGGCACGCTCGAGTCCCGACGGTGCGATGCGAGAGGCGAGCCTGAGAGCCGCGTGGCCGAGGGCCAGCACCGCGAGCGCCAAGAGGACGTGGTGGACGGCGTCTCCCACCGAGCCAACATATCCTCAGCCGGCGCGGCGGCGCCCCGGGCACTTCTTCCACCTACTACGGCACGCGCGCGCCGTGCGCGCGAGGGCCGGCGTAGGTCACAGTCACGGAGCGGGTGGGCGGGACCTTCGGCGCGAACGGGTCACCCGGATCTGGGATCTCTTTGACGGCGAGGCGAGCGATGACTTGGCCGTCCGGCGGCGGGTCGTCGACCGCCACGTGAAGGACCTGCTGACTCTCGCCGCCATCGGCGCCGTACTCCGAGCCGAGCACCTCGGAGAGGCCTGGGGCGATGACCGGCTTCCCCTCTCGCCGCATCGCGTAGACGAGTCCGGCCTGGAACCCGAGCGCCATGAACGACGCATCCTCCGTGGCCGAGGCTTCCACGCGTGTGGTAATCGCGCGCACCACCGCGTGCCATCCGACCTCGAGGCCGAGAGTGGGGTCGTCGGCGGCAGCCGCTCTCCACAGCCGGACGAGGTTCCCGGGCCGGTGGATGGCCTGCTCCAGCAGGGGAGGGATCCAGCACACCGCGCCGACCGCAATCGCAGCGACCGTCCACCGGCGCGGGATGCGACGTCGCGACGCGGCGAGGCCCCCGAACCCGACGGCCAGCGCTCCGAAGGTCGGAGGAACGTAGGACAGGTGTCCCTGGGCCGTGAAGCTGGCCACGAGGCAAGTCAAGGGCAGGAGCCGATACTCGCCGCATACGAGCGACCAGGTCAGGAAGATCAGCAGGGTGACCGGCAGCAGCGGCACGGTGGCATTCCAGATGTCGCTCAGCGTGTCCGCCGGGAGCGACGCAAGCATCACCGGGATAGCGACGGCAACCGCGAACGCGAGCGGCCACCCTCCGCGTCGCCGAGCGAGCCCTATGACGCCTAGCACCGACGCGACGTTGACCAACCCCATGGTCAGCTCGAGCCACACCGCGTCGGGCAGTCGCGCGGGCAGCGCCAGGAGCCAGTACAGGAGTGGGCCGGGCGTGTAGACGTCCTCGCCCAGCACCTGCGATGGACCCGATGACCACTGGCCAACGAGCGGCGAGCGCGGGGTGAGCACGTCGAGCGAACGGACCGCGATCACCGCGTTGTCAGACAGGGGCTCCCAGCCCACGGTCGCACGCTGGATCATGGACGCCATGATCGGCACCGATGCCGCGAGACCGAGGGCTATGACCAGGCGGCGCTCGGCAAGCCATGCGCCCGCGGTCGCAGCCGCGCTACGTCCTCGAGGCCGCACGCTCAGCGGCTGTCCAAGCGGCAGCGCAAGAGCGTCGCCGCCGAGCGCACCCCGTCCATCGCGGTCAGCTTCTTGCCCTCGTCTGTGCGACGCGCCTTGTAGTGGACCGGGATCTCGAAGATGCGCTCGCCCCGCTGCAGCAGCCGGGCGGTGATCTCGGACTCGATCGCGAAACCCGACGAGCGAAGGTCGAGGCTCCTGAAGACCTCGGTGCGCATCGCCTTGTGGCAGGTCATGAGATCGCGCAGGTAGACGTTGAAGAGGACATTCGCGAAGAGCGTCAGCGCCCTGTTGCCCATCACATAGAGGAACGAGTGGCTCGTGTAGCCGTCGAACGCCCGGACCCCGAAGACCGCATTCGTCTCGCCCGAGACGAGCGGCGGAAGGAGCTTGGCCAGGTCGGCCGCCTCGTACTCCAGGTCTGCGTCGAAGATCGCTGCGAATTCGCCGCGCGCGACTCCGAGCGCCGTTCTCACCGCTGCGCCCTTGCCCCGGTTCGCCCCGTGATGCAGCACGCGCACGCGATCAGGCCATCCGCCGCGCGCGAGGATCTCGCGGGTCCCGTCCGTCGAGCCGTCGTCCACGACGATCAGCTCGAACTCAATGCCGACGTCGGTCGCGAGCACCTCCTCGACGGCCTGCTTGACAGTGCGCGCTTCGTTGTAGACCGGCATGAGGACGGAGAGCACGGGCGGGCAGAATACGAAGCGCCTAAGCGCGCCGGCGTACCCCGATCGTCACCGTCGCGAGCAGGCCGGCCAGGGCGATCAGGCTCACCATCCAGCCCACGCGCCAGACCGCGGGTTCGTAGACGAACTCGACCCGGTGGCGCCCGGGTGGAAGCGTGGTGCCGCGCAGGAGGTAGTTCACCCGATGAAGGTCGGCATCCTGTCCATCGAGCATGACCTTCCAGCCCGGGTAGTAGAGGTCGGTTAGCACGAGCTCGCCGGGGCGGCGGGCGGTCGCGTCGATCACGACCCGCTCGGGCTCGTACCGGACGATGCGCGCCCTGCCCGCGGGCCCGCGCCCGGGTTCCTCGTCGAGCGCCGGTACCGCGGCGGGCGTCACGACGACGCGCCGCCCGTCGAAGCTCGGATCCAGCACCGCATCCAGCTGCGCCTCGTCGCCGGAGACCGTGCGCTGGGCGTCCACCACTCCCGCGCGGGGGAGGGCCCGTGGATTGGCGTAGACGCGGAGGTCCCGGCGATCGTACGCCAGCGGAAGCGAGGGGTCCTCGACGCGAGGATCGTTGGGATCCTGGGCGATGTCCGTGACGCTCAGCAGCCGGAGCGCAGGCAGCGAGCCGGCCGTCAGGCGGGCAGTCGCCGTCGGGTTCTCGGTCGGTCCCGCGTCGTAGACGGCGCGTCGCCACAGCTCGCTGTATCGCTCCTCCGAGGGCTGGTCGTAGCTGCGGGCGTCATAGAGCCGCGAGCTGATTGCGGTGTTGGGGATGAGCGGCGAAGGGCCAAGCTCCCGGGCGAGTCCCACGAAGCGGTTCGGCCGCCGCGACTCGAGGTACTCGAGCCCGGGGGTCGAGGGCTGCGAAGCCTGCTCTGTGGTGATCGCCGGGTTCGCGCCCATCCCTGCCTTGAAGAGGTCGGCGGCGGTCAGCGCCACGGCAAGCACCACGAATGTCGTCGCCGCCAGTCCGCGCCGCAGACGCCCCGCGAGGAGCACGACCCCCAACCCCATGAAGGTCAACCAGACGATCATGGCCCCGATCCGAATCGCGGCCCGGATGTCCGCGTCCGCGGGCGGCCCCGGCCACGCGAATCCCCAAGCGATCTCGAGCCCACGGCCGAGCTGGGCCGCGGAGACGTGCCCCCGCAGGGCCACCACGACGATCGGCAACAGGAGCAGCCCGACGGCGACCGCCAGCACGGCGCCCGGGCGGCGGATCCGGCTTGAGCTCAGGTCGTCGAGCCCCCACCCGGCGAGGAGCGCGAGACACAGCATGAGGATGACGACCAGGCGCAGGTGGTTGCCGGTCTTGACGATCGGGATTTGCGCCGTGATGTCCGGCAGCGGTGGGAGGCCGATGACGATCGCGAGGATGAACGCGCCAAAGACGGCCACACCCAGCCGTTGCAGCGAGGGACGAACGACCAGCGACGCAGCCGCAAGCGCCAGCGGCAGGGCGCCGGCGTACAGCGCCCGCTCCTGCGCGAACGCCCCTACGGCCGTATGCGTGGCGCGCCCCCAGTACTCGTAGAGCGCGAACCCGAGCAGGTACCTGCGCTCCAGCGCGAGGCGCGAGAAGACCTCACGGACCTCCGGGTCGCTCGACCGCGCCAGCAGCTCCAGGAAGGGCAGCAGGGTCACCGCGGCGAGCGCGGTCCCGCCTGCGAGTGCGGCGCAAAAGGTCAGCACAGGTCGCCACAACCGGAAGCGGAAACCCTGCCGGCGCAGCACGAATGCGCGGAAGGCGAAGAAGGCGAGCGTGACCGCGAGCACGTGGAAGCTCGACTCGGGATGCCCTGCGAAGAACTGCAGCGCTACGACGAACGCGAGCCCCGCCGCAGGGAGCGGTCCAGGCTTGCCGATCACCTGATCGGTCAGCAAGAGAAGCCACGGAAGGAGGGCCCAGACGCTGGCGAGCGGCCAGGCTACCCAGGCGAGGAAGTAGAGGCTGAATCCGAACACGAGGCCCGCGAGCAGGGCGCCGCCGAAACGCATTCGCAGCGCGCGGCAGAGCAGATACGTGCCGAACGCGGCGACGAACACCTTGAGGACCGCGATCAGGCCGAGCGACCACCAGAAAGGCAGGACATAGGCGGGAAGGCTGAACGGCGAGAGGACCGCGGACTGCGAGTTCCCGAGGAACGGTCTGCCCGCGGCGACGTGCGGGTTCCACAGGGGGGCGTCCGGTAGGCGTTCACGCGTGTACTCGAGCCAGGGCTGGAACTGCACGGCCGAGTCGACGAGCTCGTAGTTGGCCCCCAGTGGGCGAACGTCCGCCGGTCGTTCGGCGGACCACGGCGCGGCCGTCCAGAGCTGGTCGGCTGCGGAAACGGTGTGTCCCGGGAGGAGAGCGGCCCCGAAGAGAACGACCGCCAGCACGGCGTAGACGAGCGCGGCGGCCGCCCCGGGATGTCGGCGGAGCCACCTCGCCCTGCCGTCGAGGCGAAGCTTGACGGCCCGCGCGCGCTCCGTTACGACGCCACCTGGCGCGGGGAGCCCCATAGCGGCGCGATCATAGGCTCGACGACCTCAGGAGGGGCCGGGCTCCCTGCGGACCGCGTTCCGGCGGAGCAACTGGTCGAGCGCCACCGCGGCGAGCACCACGAGCGGGAGCTCGGCGGAGTGCCGGAAGCGAGCGCTGCCGTACGCCAGCAACGTGGTCAGGGTGACCGTGATGAACGGCGTGGTCAGGATCCAGACCGGAACGCGACGCCGGCGGAGCAGCATGAACCCATAGATGGCCAGCGGCGCGAGCACGAAGAGCAGCGCCGCGCCGATGTAGGTGACCCACGCGGCACGGCCCTCGGGCCGTTGGACGGGCCACCACAGACCCCATGTGCGTGCAAGCCGCGCAGCCGCGACCGCCGGCACGCGATCGAGGTGGTCGAGCGCATAGCGGATTCCCTCGCGACCTTCCTCGTGGAGCTCGGCTGCCTCGTTTCCGTGTCCGGAGAAGCGCACGCACGACACGCTCCATGCGCCTATGCTCTCGCCGAAGTAGGTCGCCGCGCAGTTGGCCCCCGCGAGCGTCTCACCGCCCTCGGTGGCGACGAGCACGGGCCGGTCGAAAGCAGCCCAGTTCCTCACCGTCCAGGGAGCGAGCACGACGGCGAACGACAGGCAGATCACGGCGGTCGCTCGGAGGCCGCCCGGCTGCCTGATGAGAGGCACGACCAGCAGCGGAAGGAGCAGAAGCGCCTCTGCCCGAGCGTGTGCGGCCACGCCGACGATCGCCCCGAGCACGAGCGCCCGGCCGAGGGCCGGTTTCTCGAGCACCCGGTAGGCGGCGAGCAGCGAGAGGCCGCATAGGAGCCCATAGAGCGATTCGGTCATGAGCGCGCCGTCGGCTGCGATCAGCGTGGGATAGACGGCCGCGAGCCCGGCCGCGAGCAGCCCGGCGCGGTCGCCGGCCAGCCGGCGCGCGAGCAGCGCGACCACGACGATCGTGCCTCCGCCGGTCAGGACGCCGAGGAGTCGCCCGTCCCCGCCCGTTACGCCCAGCTCGGCGAGAGCCGCCAGCGCCAGCGGGAACAGCGGCGCGCGTTCGGCCGTGGGGACGGAAAGGCCCTCACCGAAGAACTCGCCCGGCCGGACGAAGCCCTCGCCGCGAGAGATCAGCTCCGCGAGCGCGCTGTAGTAGGCCTCGTCGTTGAAGAACGTCGGGGGCCAGGGCGCGACCAGGAGCGCGTGCGCAACCCGGAGCGCCGCTCCCAGCACGACGATCCCGGCGAGCCAGAGCCAGAAACCGCGTGTCCCCACGCTGACCCTCGCTGTCGCGGCGCGCGCGGTGGCCGACGACATCGTCGTACCTACGTGCGGAGCGCCTCCGGGCGGGCGCGGCGCCGCTCGACCGTGCGTCGCATCACTCCCAGACCTTCCAGGGGGCGCCGCCGCTCGCCCAGATGTCATTCAGCTCGACGGCGTCCTTGTAGGTGTCCATGCACTCCCAGAAGCCCTGGTGGCGGTAGGCACGGAGCTGGCCGACGCGGGCCAGGTGCTCCAGGGGCTCCCGCTCGAGCACGGAGTCCTCTCCGATGTAGCCGAGCGCGCCGTGCTCGAAGCAGAAGAAGCCACCGTTCACCCACCGCTCGACGCGCGGCTTCTCGTGGAAGCCGATGACGCGAGCATCGCCGTCGAGCTCGGCGATGCCGAACTGTAGCTCCGGGCGGACCACCGTCATCGTCGCCAGGCCACCGTGGGTACGGTGGAAGGCGATGAGAGCCCTGATGTCGATGTCGGCCACACCGTCGGCGTACGTCGCGCAGAACGCGCGGTCCCCGAGGAGCCTCCCGGCCCTCTTGATCCGGCCGCCGGTCGGGGTGTCCACGCCCGTGTCGACGCAGCGCACCTCCACCCCGGGTGGCCAGTCCCGCGAGTCGACGAACTCCTGGATCAGCTCCCCCTTGTAGCCCGTGCAGAGCATGAAGCGGCGCAGGCCGTGGGCCGCGTAGATCTGGATGACGTGCCAGACGATCGGCATGCCGCCGATCTCGACCAGCGGCTTGGGGATCGATTGCGTGTGCTCCTGCAGCCGCGTTCCCCGGCCTCCGCAGAGGATCAGGACGTCCTCGAGCGGGCTCATGCGACGGCCGGAGGGGACATTCGGCGGCGACGCAGGAACCGGTCGATCGCGACCGCCGCGAGGACGACGAGGGACAGCTCGGCCGGCTCGCGGAACCGTACGTTGCCGTACGTGGCGAGCGCCGTCACCGAGACGACGGCGAAGGGCACGAGGATGATCCACACTCCCACGCCGCGGCGACGAAGGGTCAGCGCGCCCGCCACCGCCAGCGGCAAGAGCGCGAAGAACATCAGCACCCCGAGCTTCTGCACGCGAGCCGAGCGGCCCTCCGGGATCTGGAACGGGTCGTAGAGGCTCCACACGCGCCCGAGTCGCGCCGCCAAGACCACCGGCAGCCGGTCCAGGTGGTGCCCGGCGTAGCGGACGCCGTCAGCGAGTGCCTGCGAGTGATGCTCGGCCTCGTTCATCCCCGGGTGCTCGCGAATGCAGGGCGGCCACCAGCCGCCGAGCTTGTCCCCACGGTAGGTCGCATCGCAGTTGGCGCCGGCCACCGCGGTGCCCGAGTTCGTCGCCACGAGCACCGGACGGTCGAAGACGATCCAGTTGCGGACGGTCCAGGGAGCGACCACGACGACGAATGCCAGCACGACGACGATCGCCGCGGGCCCGCGCGCGGGGCGGAAGAGAACCGGCAGAAGCAACAGGGGCAGGAGCAGGAGCGCCTCCCCGCGGGTCAGAGCGGCGAGCCCGGCGACCGCGCCGAGCGTCGCGGCGCGCCCGACCGTGGGTGCCTCTACGAGACGGTACGCCGCCAGTAGGGAGAGCGCGACGAGCAGCCCGAGGAGCGACTCGCTCATGAGCGCGCCGTCGGCGGCGATCAGCGTCGGATACACGGCCGCGAGCCCAGCCGCGAGGAGCCCGGCGCGCCGCCCGCCCAGGCGGCGGCCGAGCAGTCCGACGGCCGCGACCGTCCCCGCCCCGAACGCGGCGCCGGCGAGGCGCTGGGCGTCCGGCGAGGTCAGACCCAGCTTCGCCGGCCCGGCGAGTACGACGGAGTACAGCGGCGGATGCTCGGCCGTGCGGACGATCTCGTCACGGAAGGCGAACCGGAACGGAGCGACGAAGCCATGGCCCTCCGCGAGCAGCTTCGGGAGCGCGCTGAAGTAGAACTGATCGTCGAGCCCCGGCGGCGGCCAGGGCGCCTCGACCAGCGTGTACAGGACCCGGATCACGACGCCGGCCGCGACGATCGCGAGCAGCGGTGGCCAGAATCCGCGCCGGGATGCGAGCCGTGCGGGACCCGCAGGGACGGGTCGCTGCGCGCCTACGGTGGACACGAGACCGCCGCACTTTAGACCGCCGAGGTTCAGCGCGTGGCAGCGGGCGACTGTACGCTCCGCGCGGTCATGCGCAGACCGACTCGCGACGGCATCGTGGCGCTCGCGTTCGCCGTCGCGTCCTTCGCCCTGGCGTTCGCCCAGCGGCCGGGCGAGGCCACGAGCGACACGAAGATCGATCTGCACGTGGACCCGGTCGCGTTCCTCGGCCAGGTGGCCTCGGCCTGGACGCCCTCGACCGATCTGGGCGCAGTCCACAGCGCCCAGTACAGCGGCTATCTGTGGCCGATGGGTCCGCTGTTTGCGGCGCTGCACTCGATCGGCCTCTCGCCATGGGTATCTCACCGGTTCTGGCTCGGGCTGATCTTCGCGCTGTCGGCGTGGGGAGTCCTGAAGCTGGTCGACGCCTTGGTCGGCCGGCCACGGGGCGTCGCGCATGTCGTGGCCGCCGGCTTCTATGTCCTCAACCCGTACATCGTGGTGTTCACGGGTCGTACGAGCGTGACGCTCCTGGGCTACGCGGCGCTCCCCTGGCTGCTCCTGATCGTGGACCACGGCGTGCGGGCGGTGCGCGGCTTCGGTGGCTGGCGGAGCTGGTGGTCGGCCGCCGCCTTTGCGCTCGTCGTCACCTCGATCGGCGGCGGGATCAACGGCGCGGTCGTCGGCTGGATGCTCGTGGGCCCGCTGGTGCTCCTGCTCTACGAGCCGCTCATCCGCTCGGTTCGCTGGCGCCAGGCGGGAGGGTTCCTGGTGCGCGCTGGCGTCCTTGGCGCGCTCGCCTCGCTGTGGTGGATCGTGCCGCTCTTGGCCCACGCCCGGTACGGCACCGATTTCCTCCAGTTCACAGAGCAGCCGCGGACGATCTGGGCCACGAACAGCGCGCCCGAGGCACTGCGGCTCATGGCCTACTGGACGTCGTACGTGGGGGTCGGCTTCTACGGGCTCGACCGGCCGTTCTTCTCCGAGGCCGGAACGCTGCTCTTCAACCCGCTCGTCGTTGGTGCGTCGCTACTGCTGCCCGCGCTCGCGGTGGCGGGGTTCGTCTGGACGAGGCGCGCGCGCTACGCGCCGTTCTTCCTGCTGATCCTGCTGGTGGGGATGGCGATCGAGGTGGCCGGGTTCCCGGAGGGCACGCCGAGTCGGGACGCGATGGAGTGGATCTATCGCAACGTCGACGTGCTGCGCTTCATGCGCACGACCCAGAAGGCCGCCCCCCTCGTCGCCATAGGGGTGGCGGGTCTCTTGGGTCTTGCCGCTCAGGTCGGATGGGCGCGTCTACTGGCGTTGCGGCGTCCGCCGGCGCGGCGGCTCGCGCTGGCCGCCGGCGGCGTCGGACTGGCCGCGCTGATCGCGCTGGCCGCTCTTCCGCTGGTTCGCGGAACCGCGGTCGATCGCCAGCTCACGTGGGACCGCATCCCGAGCGCTTGGACCGAGGCCGGCGGTGACCTCGACCGCGAGCTCCCCCGGAACTCGCGTGCCCTCGTGCTGCCGGGCCAGATCTTCGCCTACTACACCTGGGGTGGCACGGTCGACGCGATCCTGCCGCGCGTCACCGACCGTCCGGTCGCCGTCCGCTACGAGACTCCGTACTCGGACCCACACGCGACCGACCTGCTCTGGACCGTCGATCGACTCGTCCAGCAGCGCCGCCTGGTTCCGGGACAGCTGCCGCCCCTGCTCCGGCTGCTCGGCGCGGGAGCCGTGGTGGTCGGTAGCGACGACGACATCACGCGTAGCGGCGCAGTGGAACCCGCGACGGCCGCCGCCGAGCTCGCGGGACAGGGCCTCGCGCGGCCATCCCGAAGCTACGGGCCGACGCGCCGGATGCCACCGCCAAGGGGAGAGCTCGGACCGACGCCGACGCTTCCGCAGGTGCGTCGTTACGACGTTCCCCGCGGCCGCGGCATCGTCGGCGTTGCGCCGATCAGTCCGGCGACGATCGTCGACGGAAGCGCGGAGGGACTCGCGGGGATGGCGGCGTTCGGGGCCCTGCCGGAACGGGAGCCGATCCTCTACGCGGCGGACCTGTCGAGTGACGAGCTCCGGCGGCAAGCCGCCCGCGGCGTGCACGTGATCGTCACCGACTCGAATCGCCGCCGTCGCTTCATCCCCGAGTTCGCCAGGCAGAACCTCGGCGCCGCGCTGCGCGAAGGGGAGCCCGTCGACGAGAACTTCGCGTTCATCGAGCCGTTCGCGGATCGCGGGAGCGACTCCCAGACCGTCGCCGCGCTCGAGGGCGCCGCCTACCTTCGGGCGCCCTACGAGGGAGGCCTCCACGAGTTCCCGGAGCACGCGCCGATCGCCGCCTTCGACGGCGATCCGTCGACGGCGTGGGCGGCCGACCGCTACTTCCTTCCCAGCGCGCGCTGGGTCGAGATCGGGTTCGACCGACCGCGGGACGTCCCGTACGTGGACCTGCTGCCCACCGGCGACCCGTTCGGAGTCGAGAAGGAGGTAGATGTGAACGGCGTGCGGGCCGAGCTCGGCCGGGGCGCGACCCGGGTCCGCACTGACCTGGAGGACGTGACCCGGGTCCGCGTGGCCATCACCGATGTCGATCAGCCGGGCGGGAACCTGAGGGGCGGAGGCGGGTTCAAGGAGATCCGAATTCCCGGAGTGAGCGTGCGGCAACGGCTGCGCCCCCCGATCGTCGCGGGTCGCGCGCTGGCCGGCCGCGACCTGCGGCGCGTGAGGCTCACCTACCTCTTCGAGCGCACCACGGCTGACGACCCGTTCCGGCGCGACCGCCAGGCCGGCAGCCCGCAGCTCGAGCTGGCGTCGAACCGTGAGGATCCGGAGAGGCAGATCGAGCGCGTCGTGTTCGCGCCCACAGCGCGGCGGTACTCCCCGGACGCGTGGGTCTATCCCGCGGTCGACGCGGCCGATTCGGAGCTGGATCGCCTAGCGGGGCTGCGGGGCGCCGTGACCTTTGACTCGTCGGGCCGCTTCAAGAACCAGCCCGCTTACCGCGCCTCCAAGGCCTTCGATGAGCGCCGGGACACCGCCTGGATCGGGATCTGGGCCCGTCCGTCCGCGCCACACCCATGGATCTCGTGGACCAGCCGCCGCCCGCGCACGGTGTCGAGCTTTCGCCTCAGCCCGGCACCGGCGCCGATTCGCCGTCCGACCGTCGTACGTGTCAGCTGGAGCGGCGGCTCGACGCCCCCGCTGCGCGTCGGTGCCGGCGGAGCGGTGACCCTCCCGCGCGCCGTCCGGGCGCGCAGCTTCCGGCTGACCGTGCTCGCCGCTCGCTTCCCGCGCGGCGCCGGTCCGGGCGAGCGCTCGACGAGGGCGGTCGGGGTCGCCTCCCTGAGCGTTCCGGGGGTGCGGCCCGCCGCGGCGCCGACGCCCGGACGGCTGCGCGCCCCGTGCGGGAGCGTGAGGATCGACGTCGCAGGGCGCGATGTCCCGCTCCGGCCGCGCGGCACGGTCGCCGCGCTCGAGGCGGGACGTCCCCTGCGGGCGACGGGCTGTGGCGGGAGGGTTCGGATGGGCACCGGGCTCCGGGAGATCCGCTCGAGGCCGGGCGTCTTCGCCGTCCACCTCCTGAGGCTGAGCTCACCGGCGCCGTTGCCGCTGCCGCGGGCGTCAGGTGGCGGGCACGTCGTCCAAGCCGGCAGCATGGGCCATAGTTCCGTGGAAGGAGCTCGAGTGGCCCTCCGCGGTCCGTCATGGCTGATCCTGGGACAGAGCTTCTCGAGCGGTTGGCGGGCTACGTGCGACGGACGCTCGCTCGGCGAGCCGCGAGCGATCAATGGCTACGCGAACGGCTGGCGCGCGCCGGGCGACTGCCGCGATGTCGCCTTCACGTTCGGGCCGCAAGGTGGCGTCCGGGCGGGCTACGCGATCTCGGCGGTCGCTTGCTTCTTGCTGCTCGCCTTCCTCGTCGCCGGGTGGCTGCTCGGGCGCCGGCGCCGGGCGCCCGCCGGGCAGCAGGGGCCACTATCCGAGGACAGGCCGGAGCGTCTGCCGCTGCCTCGCGCCGCGGCGCTCGCGTTCCTCGCCACGCTCCCCCTCGCCTTCCTGTTCGCGGCGCGCGCCTCGATAGTGATCTTCCCGATCCTGACGCTGATCCTCTGGCGCGGGGCGGGGTCTCGACTGCTTACCGGCGTTGCGGCCGCGCTTCTCGGTGTCGTCGTTCCGATTCTGTACCTGGTCCACTCGCCGCGGGACCGCGGCGGGTTCAACTTCGAATACAGCCGCGACCTCATCTGGGCTCACTGGGTCGCGGTCGCGGCGCTCATCCTCCTGATGGTCGCCTGCTGGCGGATGCTCGCGGCCGCCCGAAGGGAGCGCCGACCAGCGGGCTCGCCACCAACCGGTCATCCGCCCGCTCGGCCGCGCCTCGGGCGCGACGACCGAGGCGCGGACCTCGCGGGGGCCGCTCGTTCGCCCGGCTAGCGCTCGCCGAGCCGGGCGTCCATCGCCAGGCGCAGCGCGGCGAGCTGCCGGCGCTCACGCGCATTCGGGCGTCGCAACAGAGCCTTCAGGACGATCCGGTCGGCGAGCGTCACCGCCTGGAGCCGGTCGTCCCAGCGGGCGATCCGCCGGCCTCGGCGCTCGGCCACGACCGCATGACGCTGCCGCGCCAGGAGCTCGACCGGCTCGCCGCCGAACGCCGGGCCCACCGCGTGCGCCTGATGATGGATCACGCGGGCATCCGGCCACCACCAAGTCTCGATCCCGGCGTCACGAGCGCGCAGCCCGAGGTCGAGGTCCTCGCCATAGAGGAAGATGCGCTCGTCGAAGGGTCCTAGCCGGCGGAGAGTCGCGGTGCGCCCACCGATGCAGCACGCCACCGCCCAGGCCACCGCCCGCGGCCGGTCACCCCGCCACGGCTGGACCCTCCGCCGGACGAGCGGCGGCAGCGCGGCGGGCGGTACGAGCGCCGTGATCACGGCCGCCGGCGAGACCGGCTGGAGATGGACCGAGTCCTGTCGGGTGCCGTCCGGGCGGAGCACGAGCGGGGCGAGCAAGCGCTCGGGTGTCCCCGGCCGCGTCGCCTCCGCGGCCAGGGCGGCGAGCGAATCGTCGAGGAGCTCGACGTCCGGGTTGAGGACCACGCAGGCCGGGGTCTCGACGAGCGCGACTCCGGCGTTCGCCGCCCGGCCGTAGCCGACGTTCTCGCGCTCGATCACCAGGATCTCGCGCCGGAAGCGGCGTGCGAGCGCCGCGCTTTCGTCCTCCGAGCCCGAGTCAACGACGACGACCCTTGCGGCCGGCAGGTGACGGGCGACCGAGGCCAGCAGCCGGCCCAGGTCGTGCTCCGAGTTGTGGGTCACGGTGACGAGGGTGAGACCTCCGCCGGCCTCCGCGTCGGTTGCCCCAGCCGGCGCGAGCGCCGCGGCCTCGACCCACCGGCGTCGCGCGTCGGCGAGCGCGAAGTTCTTCGCGGCGTGCGCACGTGCCCGCTCGCCCGCGCGCCGAAGCCGCTCGCCGTCGCCGAGCATCTCGACCAAGGCGCCGGCCGCGGCGCATGCGTCGCCAGGCTCGAAGAGCCGCCCCCCTCCGTCGGCCACGATCTCGAGCGGCCCGCCAGCCGCGGGCGCGATCACGGGGCGCCCGCATGCCATCGCCTCGAGCAGCACGAGCCCGAAGGGCTCACGATCGGCGCAGTGGAGCAGGCAGGACGCGTCCGCCAGTGCGGGCCGCGGGTCCGTGAGCGCCCCGGGGAACTCCACCCGCCCGGCCAAGTCCGGCTCGGCGGCGCGGCGGCGGAGGCGCTCGAGCAGCCGTTCGCTCTCCTCGCCGACCGTGTGCCCGGCGACGACGAGCCGCAGGGCCGGCAGCTCGCGGGCCGCCATGGCGACGGCCTCCAAGGCGAGGTCGGGTCGCTTCCAGTCGACGATTGCGCCGAGCAGCAGCGCCACCGGCGGGTCCGCCCGCGCGGGCGAGGCGGTGAAGCTCTGGACGTCGACGCCGGGCATGGCCACGCGCACGCGCGACGCGAGCCGCCGGCGCGGATCGAGATCGCTCGCCGTCGCGGCCGACAGCACGACGACGCGTTCGGCGCGGCCGGCCGCGAGGCGGACGAGCCGCGCGACGCCCGGGCTCGGCAGGAAGTCCACGTGCTCGAAGATGAGCGGCGGCCGGTCCCGTACCGTCCGAAGCGCCGCCGCGGAGGCGATCGCGCTCCGCATCCCGAAAGCGACCACCGCGCGGGGTCGGAGCGACGCGACCGCCATGCGGACCTCGCGCCCGTGCGCGGCGAGGTGGAAACCCGCCCGCGCCCGAGTGCGCGCGCCCCCGCGGAGCTCGCGCGGCCGCGCCGGGCGTGTGAGCACCGCGACGACGGCGTCGCGTGCCCGCGACGCCAGCTCGCCGTCCGGGCAGACCAGGACGGCCGGCTCGGAGAGCCCGCCCGCGATGTCGACCAGGAGGCGCTCGGCGCCTCCCCACAGCCCGGAGTAGCTAACGAACAGGACCGGACCCGGGCGGGCGCGCCCCGCGGGCGACCTTGGTTCGATCATCAGCGGCAAGCTACCCGGCGCCGGGAGGCGCCGAGTAGCATGGCCGCCCCCGCCGTGCGCGCAGCCGTGGTGATTCCCAACTGGAACGGCGCGGCCTGGCTTACGGGCTGCCTGGACGCCGTCGCCGCGCAGACGCACCCGCCGGAGGAGGTGGTGGTCGTGGACGGCGCCTCGTCGGACGACTCGCTGACGGTCCTGTCCCAGCATCCGTCGGCGCCGCGCGTGGTGCAGCTGGGCGCGAACCTAGGCTTCGGCGCCGCCGCCAACCGCGGGATCGCCGCCACTTGCGCGGATGCCGTGGCCCTCGTCAACACGGACGTCGTGCTCGCCGAGGACTGGCTCGAGCGCGCCCTTGCCGCACTGGCGAGCCACGCCGACGCTGCCGCGGTGGCCACTAAGATGGTGGCGCTCGACGACCCCGGCCGCATCGACGACACCGGCGACTTCCTCGGCCGCGACGGCGCCGCGGTGCAGCGGGGCAAGTTCAGGCCGGACCACGGCCAGTGGGACGCGCCGGGCGAGGTTTGGGGGGCATGTGCGGGCGCAGCGCTCTACCGGCGGGATGCCGTCCTGGCGGTAGGCGGGTTCGACGAGCGCTTCTTCATGTACCTCGAGGACGTGGATCTCGCGCTGCGCCTCCACCTCGCCGGTTGGCGCTGCCGCTACGAGCCGGCCGTCGCGCGGCATGCGGCGGAGGGCAGCTCCGGGCAGCTGTCACGTCCGCCGGCGTTCTGGGTGGCGCGCAACAACCTGCTGCTTGTCGCGAAGGCGTTCCCGCTCCGCTGGGCGCCGTTCGTGCTCTACCGCCAAGCGGGATATGCCTGGCACGCCGCGCGCCAAGGACGCCTGCGCGCGCACGTGCGGGGTCTCGCGGCGGCGGTACCGCTCCTGCCGGCGATGTTGCGCGAGCGGTCGCGGCTGCGCCGCTCGGCGCGCGTGCCGATCGAGGAAGCCATCCCGGCCCGACCGATCCGAGGACCGCGCGCGCTCGGGCACCCACGCTCCGGGGAGTGACCTACACGCCGTGACGGAACGCCCTCGCGAAGTTGCGCGCCATCCGGCGCCCCACCTCCATCGGGCCGTCCCTGGCGACCTGGTGCGCCAGGATCCCGGGGTACTGCCCGTAGGTGGACATGGCTAGGGCGACCGGGTGCTTGCGCGGGACCGGGCGCTCTCGATGGTGCACGCAGTAGTCGACCAGGGGGCGGGCGGCCTCCTCCCAGCGGAAGGCGGAGGCCGCCTCGCGCACCCGCCCGGACGTGCGCGCCCACAGCTCATCATCGTCGAGCAGCTCGGCACAGGCGGCCGCGAAGCCGTCGCCGTCCTCGGGATCGAAGGTCGCGCCGAGTTCTCGTTGCTCCACCAGATCGGCCATCGAGTCGCCACGCGCGAGCACCATGGGGAGCCCGGCCCACAGGTAGTCGAGCACCCGGGTGCGGAAGGAGAACCGAGCCTCGAGGTGATCGTGGTGGGCCGAGACCCCCAGGTCCGCCTCGAGTAGGTAGCTCTGCCGCTCCTTGTAGGGAACCCAGCCGCGATTGAAGTGGACGCACGCGCCCTCGAGCCCTCGCTCGCGCGCGTAGGCCACCGCCGGATCCGCGCTCGAGGGGACGAGTTGGCGGTCGGCGCCGGGCCGGTCGATCCCCATGAAGAAGAGGTGGACGCGGCGGCCCTCAGCCGTCAGCCGTTCCACCGCCCGCATCGGAGTGAACGCGTCCAGCCAGCGCCAGATGCCGCCTCCCCAAAGGAGGACGCGGTCGTCGACGTCGATGCCGGGCCACACGCCCTTGAGTACCGGCCGCTCGTGCGTCGGCGGCCGGTCGGCCAGGCCGAAGGGCACCACGTCGACGACCGCGCGGTACGTGGGGTCGCGGCGGTAGGAGTCGAGGTCGAGTAGGCCGGCGAGGCCCATGCCGCCGAGCCACAGGTCACGCTGCTTCTCGCTCGCGCAGATGACGAAGTCCGCCGCGGCGCACTGGGCGAAGACCGCCCGGGTCAGACGCCGGGCGAGGCTCCGCTCGCGCGGGGCGCCGGCGTCTGCGAGCGCCTCGAGCAGCTCGATCATCAGTGGGTTGTAAAGGTCGGCCACGTACCGGATCGGGAGCTTCTGGACGTAGCGCAGGAGCTGGGCGGGGAGCTGCTGGGCGACCACTACGTCGTGGGTGCGGATCGCCGCCAGCAGGGCGTCGAAGTCCGCGCTCGTCGCCTGGAGCAGCTCGAGCCGCGGGTCCTCGACGTGACTCGGCCCGGGGGCCGCCAGCGTCACGCGACAGTGCCCCGCCAGCGCGCGGGCCAGCTCCAGCGCCCGGATCGCCGGCCCCGCCATGGCGCCGCCGACCGGTTCGCCGGAGACGACGAGGACGCGGGTCACCGGGTCGGCCGGTCGCCGATCCATCCCTGTCCGAGCAGCCGCGAGAAGTAGCGGGGGCGGGTGGAGTCCACGCGCGCCAGCGCCCCGTACACGCGCTGCAGCGGCCGCGGGAGCACGAGCCCGGCGAGCATGTGGTCGATGGGGTGGCTCTGCGTCACCTCGCAACGCGCGAAGCTCGCCTGGAGCAGCTCCCGGAGCGAGTCCACCGTGAAGAACTGGCGGTGGTCGACATCGAGCATGTGGCTGAACTCGATCGGTACCGAGCCGAAGTCCTGGGTGCAGTTCGGGGTGCTGACGAGCACGTTGTGGCCGGCCACGCGGGCCGCCTCGCGGAGCAGGGCGCCCGGGTCCTCGAGGTGCTCGAGCACCTCGATCAGGATCACGGTGTCCATCGCATCGTCGGCCAGCGATAGCCGCTCGCCGTCATAGCTGTCCGCGCGCACGCCGATCCCGCGCGCGGCCTTGACGTACTCGTCAATCACGTCGAGCGCGTAACAGTCGAAGCCGCGGTCGCCGAGCGCGCGGCTGTATCCGCCGAGCCCGCAGCCCAGGTCGAGCACGCGGCGGCCCGCCCGCTCGGCCACGAACTCAACGAGCTCGGGATCGACCTGCGACATCGGATCGGTCTCGCGGTACCAGGTTCGCGTGTCGCGCGGCCCGCGGGGCATGCGCGTCGCGCGGCCATCCGTCAACGGCGGACTCCGATCAGGACCTCGCGACTACGTGGGCTGATCGCATACAGCAAGCCCGCATAGAGGGCCGCCGCGAGGGGGAGCACCGCCGCCAGCGAGGCGTCACGGAGTAGCCACAGGAGGCCGCCCATCACGGCCGCTGCGGCCACCGCGGGAGCGAGCGTGCCCGGGCGAGGAAAGAAGCTGAAGTTGCGTCGCATCAGGAAGTATGAGCCCGCGAGGATAAGGGCCTCCGAAGCGACGGTCACCACCGCCGCTGCGACGATGCCGTACCGCGGGATCAGGAAAAAGTTGAGCCCGACGTTGAACGTCAGGGCGGAGACGTTCAGCCACAGCGCGCTGGCCTGGCGCCCCTTCGCTATGAGGGCGAAGCCGAACACCCCATTCACCCACGAGAGCGCGCCCGCCATCAGCAGGACACGCAGGGGTGTTGCGGCCCCCTCGAACTCCGTCCCCCCCGCCAACTCGATGATCGGGGGCGCCAGCACCAGCCCGCCGGCGACGAGCGGCGCGCCGAGGATCACGAACAGGTCCGTGGACGCCTGAATCGTGCGAAGCGCCCGTGGGTCGTCGTTCGCCACCGCCTCCGAGAGCACCGGGAAGACGGTGGTGAGGAAGATGGTGCCGAACGCGAGCGTGAACTCGAGGATGCGGTACGCGAGCGTGTACAGCCCCACCTCGTCGTACGGCTGGTAGAGCGAGATGATCAGCGTGTCGGCGCGGAAGTAGAGCTCGTTGATCGCGAGCGCGAGACCCAGCGGAAGACTCACGACCAGCAGCGGCCGCCACACGGCCGGCTGTGCCCGAAAGCGCAGCGTCGTGACGCCGCGGGTACATAGCCAGGTGACCGCCAGCGTGGCGGCGGCGCCGCCCGCTGCGGCGCCCATGACGGCGTAGAAGCCGAGGTCGAGCAAGGCGACGACCAGCGTGAGGCCGAGCGCGAAGGCGCGTCCGGCGACCTCGCCAGCGACCGCCCTCGCCATGCGCAGCTGCGACTGGAGGACCGTCACGAGCGAACTGGTGAGCATTCCAAAGAGGAGCGGACCGCCGGCGAGCACGATCGCCAGCCGTACATCTGGGTCGTACGGCAGCAGCAAGCTGAGCGCCGCCCCAAGCGCGATCACGACGATCGAGAGCAGCAGGCGCAGCGTGAGCGCGTTCCCGACGAGCTCGTCGGTGCGCGAGGGCTCCTTGCTGATCTCCCGCACCACCGTCATGTAGAGCCCGGCGTCCGCCAGCACCCCGAAGAGCTGCATGTACATCAGCGCGAGCGTGAAGCGCCCGTAGTCGTTCGGACCGAGGTACCGCGTAAGCACGGCGATGGACGCCGCCCCGAGCGCGAGCACGGCCGCCTTGCCGGCTACCTGGATGGCGGTGTTCGACGCGACTCGCTGCCTGATCGACGGCCCCACCGCACACAGTCTTCACGTCGTGACGGCCGTGCGCCCGCGGAGGCCGGCTCCGATCTGGCTCTGCGTAGGTTCACACCGCGCCGTAGGGTTCGCTCCCTGGAGTCCTCCCGCGTAGGCCACCGCCGTACGGCGGGCGTCGACGGCCGGCCCGTCGCTGGCGTCTTCGTCCCTGCGGCGGTTCGCTATGGGGTCCTCTTCGCGCTCGGCGCGCTGCTCTCCGCCGTCACGGTCTGGTGGGGGATCAACCCGCACGACGAGGGCCTCGCGCTCCAGGCGGGGGCCCGTGTGGCCGACGGCCAGCTCCCGTACCGCGACTTCTACGCCAACTACGGGCCCGGTCAGTACTTCCTCGTCGGCGGCCTCGACCTTCTGTTCGGACCCTCACTCCTGACCTGGCGAATCGTGCGCGTGGCGCTCGACGCCACGGTGGGAGTGCTCGCCTATGCCCTCGCCCGCCGCGACGCCCCGGAGCCCTTGGCGCTCGCCGCCTGGCTCGCGGTCGCCGGGGCCATGGCCTTCCCCAGCATCCCGCACCCGAACCCGGCGGCGCTCGCGCTCGGCCTCGGCGCGATCCTCATCGCGCGGCGCTTCTCCGCCGCGGCGGGTGTGCTCGCGGGCGCGGCCGTCGCCTTCCGGTTCGACGTCGGCGCAGCGGCCCTTGCCGGCGCGGCCCTGGCCGCGGGCGGCCGACCCGCCGCGGGTCGAGTGGCGGGCGTCTGCGTCGTCGTGGCGGCCGGGCTACTCGCCCCGATCGTCCTTGCCGCGCCGGGCCCCTTCTGGGAGCAGACGCTCGGCTTCGCCGTCGACGAGCAGCGCCTTCAGCGTCTCCCGCTGCCCGGCGCCTGGGACGGGGGCTTCGAGCCGAACAAGATCCTGCAGCACTACTTCCCGTACGTACTGCTCGGCGGGACCGCCGTGTGGCTCGTCGTGGCTGTTCGGGGGCGGGCGCCCGTGCGGCTATGGGCGCCTTTCCCGCTCGCGCTCGCCGGAGTCGCGTACCTCCTCGCGCGCACCGACGAGTTCCACCTCGTCCCGCTCGCGGCTGTGCTCCCCATTCTGCTGGCGGCCGCCGCCGCTCGCGAGAAGCGGGCCGGGCGGACGGCCTGGGCCGTTGTCCTGGTGGCGCTTGTGGGCGCGATCGCGCTCCACGGGCTCGACCGAAAGCGCATCCAGGTGCTCGACCCGCCGCCGGTCGCCGCCATCCACGGCGGCGTCGCCGACGGCGTGCGGGCCCCGGCCCGCGAGGCGCGCGCGCTGAGCGCGCTGGTGCGGTATGTGCGCGCCCGCGTCCCGGAAGGGCGGCCCGTGTTCGTGGCGAACCCACGCCACGACCTCGTCAGGGCCGGCAACCCGCTGGTGTACGTCGTGCTCGACCGCGACAACCCGACCCGGTACGACGTCATGCAACCGGGCGTGGTGACCACCGCGCCGGTGCAGCGGGAGATCGTCCGCGACCTGGAGCGCTCGAGTCCCGAGCTCGTCATCCGCTGGCTCAGCCCCGTGGCATCGTACGCAGAGCCAAACGGCGCCGGGCGCTCGAGCGGAGTTCGGATCCTCGACCGCTACCTGGCGCGGCGATATGCGGCCGAGCGCCGGTTCGGCGACTACCAGGTCCTTCGCCGCCGTGGCTGATGGGGCCGGCGGTCGGCGGCGGCGCGCCCGCCTGGCCCGCGTGATTTAGTCCACGCCACGATGGACAGTCAGCCACAAAGAACTCCGGCCCTGCTTGCCGCGGGCGCGGCGTTCGTCCTGTTCCTGTCGATGTTCCTCGACTGGTACAAGCTCGACCTGCCAGGGCAGATCCGAGGGCGGGAGATCGACGTACCCACCTTCAACGCCTTCGAGGGTCTGCAGCGCTCCGATGTCGCGCTCGTCATTGCGGCCGGCGTGGCGATCCTGATCGCCGGGGTCATCTTGGCGCGGGTCCTCGCGGAGTCCCCTGCACCGGGGATCGCGCTGACCGCCGTGGGCGTATTCGCGCTGGCCGTCGTGATCTACCGGGGGAGCAGCCGCCCGGCCAGGCTGTTCTTCGGGGGAGAGGTCGATATGACGCTCCAGTTCGGCTGGTTCATCGCGCTCATCGCGGCCGCGGTGATGGCTTTGGGTGGGGTGTTGGCGTACCGGGCCGGTCCCCGCCTGGAGCTCGAGGCCGAGCTGGACGAGGAAGAGCCGGCCGGCGAGCCGGAGGGCAAGCGGGAGGTCGACCCCCGACGCGAGGCGGCGCCCGCCCGCGACGAGTAGCCGCCGAGCGCCTCGCCGCCCTCAGGCCGGGACGTACGCCTCCCCGGCGGGGAGGCGCTGGCGCAGCGCCAGCGTGAGCGTCGTCCCCGCGCACACGATCTGAACGGCGAGGAGGGCGAGCGCGATCGCCGTGAGGTCCGCTCCGATGCCGATCAGCACCGCCACCTCTACGAAGACGGCCGCGGCGAGCACCCAGATGAACACCGCGCGCCCCATCGCCAGCAGGTACTGCACCGAGAGGTAGGCGCACGCGAGCAGGGTCATGGCGAGGCCGAGCCACGGGAGCGCGTCGGACGCCTTGGTCAGGTCCTCGCCAAACACCGCCCCTAGCAGCGGCTTGCCGGCGACGACATAGATCAGGAACATCGGAACGGCAGCGCCGGCGATCAGGCCGAGGGTTCGCAGCAGGACGGATCGAGAGTCCACGCCCGTCCGCCCGCGTCTGGCCGCCTCCGGCAGCAGGTACATGCCCAGCCCGACCGCCACCCAGATGATCGCCTTCGCGGCGACCGCCGCGACGGCGTACGAACCCGCGGCGTCGTCCGAGGCCTCGTGCTTGACGATGATGATGTGGAGCTCCTGGAGCGCCAAGAGCAGCGTGAGGCCGACGACCGGGACCCACGCCCCGACGAGCAGGTCGCGGAGGCGGACGTCCTTCGCGCGATCGTGCACGGGCCCAAGCTCGCGGCCGAGCGGCCGCAGCAGGATCAGCGCCACGGCCACCAGCGACAGCGCGGTCCCCAGGAACGCGCCGGTCACGTCGAGGCCCACCGCTACGAGCAGCAACGCGAACAGGATTCGGGAGGTGGCCTCGCCGACGAGGCTGTACGCCACCGCGCGGTAGCGCTGGAAGCCCTGCAGCACCCCGCGCTCGACGCAGACGATCATCCACAAGACCGCCGTGACCGGGACGCCGGCCGCGGCCCACAGTTCATCCACGTTGATCAGCGCCCCGAGAAGCGAGCGCACCGGAATGGCCACGACGGCGACGACGATCGTGGCGATCGCCAGCCGCCTCAGCCATCGGTGCACCCCGGCGCCGGGGTTCGGGCGGCGAGCGGCGAGGTCGTGACTGACCTCTCGCGCAGCCGCGATTTGCAACGCCGACCCCGGAACCATCAGGATGATGAACGCCGACAGCAGCACGGCGAGCGACCCGTACCCCGACGCCCCGAGTATCCGCGCGAAGATGATCGTGAAGACCAGCGCAAGCGCGTTCACGGCGATGACCGCCACGCCGAGGCCGGCCGCGCGCCCGGTGTCCGAGCGCGTCAGATCCGCGAGGAGTCCCCGGAGATCGATCGACCCTCGTCGCGAGAGGACCGTAACCCGCACGGCGGCAGCGTACCCCCGCGATACCGGTCGCGTCGCGGATGGCTGAGCGAAGTCCGCCGCTGATCCGCGACGCCGCCGACGGCCGCCGCCGCTGCTGGTGGGGCGCCTCCAGCGCAGAGTACGTCCGCTATCACGACGAGGAGTGGGGACGGCCCGTCACCGACGCCCGGGGCCTGTACGAGCGCCTCACGCTCGAGGCGTTCCAGTCGGGGCTCTCCTGGCTCACGATCCTGCGCAAGCGGGACGCCTTCCGCGCGGCCTTTGCCGGCTTCGACATCGAGGCCGTCGCGCGGTTCGGCGCGCGCGATGTCAGGCGGCTGATGTCGGACGCC